>DASZPL010000065.1:0-12254 GCA_035550315.1 Mycobacteriales bacterium
CTCCTACGGCACCACCTTCGGCCCCTCGGCGCCGGGCGCGATCAACTTGGTCTCCGGTGACACCGGCGGCGTCGACATGGCGCACACCGCCAACAATCCGTCGGTCTCGACCGCGACCGACCCTAACGCCGACCTGACGCCTGACGGCAGCGGCGGCTTCTCCCTGACCAGCGATGCGCAGCCGTACTGGGACGATTGCTCGACGCGGGACGCGGTCGCGATGAGTGGCCAGAACATCGGCGACCTGCTCAACGCTCGCGGTCTGTCGTGGGGTTGGTTCGAGGGTGGCTTCCGGCCGTCCGAGTCATTCGCGGACGCGATCACGGCCACCGGGCACGCCGGTCAGTCGACGGCGACCTTCATCCCGGATGAGTTCGCCAAGGCCGGGTTCCAGAACGCGGTGCCGCACTCCAGCAACCAGGGGCTGTGCGACACCGTGCACGCCGTCGGCACCGGACTGCCGGCGTCGCTCGGCACCGGCACCGGACAGTACGGCTTCAAGGACGACTACATCCCGCACCACGAGCCGTTCCAGTTCTACGCGACCACGGCGAACCCGCACCACCTGACGATTCCGACCGACGCGAAGGGCCAGGACACGTTGGCCGGGCTGCGCACGGTCGGCACCGACACCCAGCACTTCGTCCACGGCCAGCCGCAGTTCGACACGCCGAACCACAACTACGACACCAGCGACTTCGACCAGCTGGTGGCAGCGATCCACGACGGCAACCTGCCGCCGTCGGCGCTGCCGGCGGTCAGCTTCCTGAAGGCGCCCGGCTATCAGGACGGGCACGCGGCGTACTCCGACCCGATCGACGAGCAGGAGTTCGTGGTCAACGAGATCAACGCGCTGCAGCAGACGCCTGACTGGAAGAGCACCGCGGTCGTCATTTCGTACGACGACTCCGACGGCTGGTACGACCACGCCTACTCAGGCGTGCACAACCCGTCGACGTCAGTCGCCGACACGCTGACCGGTACCGGGATGTGCGGCAGCGGCGCGGCGCTGGGCGGCGAGCAGGGCCGCTGCGGTTACGGCCCGCGGTTGCCGCTGCTGGTCATCTCACCGTGGGCGGCCCACAATGTGGTCGACCACACGCTGACCGACCAGTCGTCAATCATTCGGTTCGTCGAGGACAACTGGGAGCTGCCGCGGATCTCCGGCAGCTTCGATGCGAAGGCCGGAACGCTCAACGGGTTGTTCGACTTCACGGCGAAGCAGGGTAAGGGCAACGCCTACGGCAACGCCCCCAACCGGCAGCCGTACTTGCTGGACCCGGCTACTGGGGAGCCGCTCCAGCACTGACCGGCGCCCAGCACCCTCGGGGTCGGGCCAGGCAACCCTCCCCGGCCCCGAGGTTGCCGGTCAACCCGCCGTGCCGCTTCAGGCCGTGACGGGCGTCAGGATCCGGTCGTGCGGCCTGAACCTTGTCCACAGGCTGAGCGGCTGCGTGATTGCGGTCCAGTCGAGCAGTTGGTTGGGTGGCTCCGCTAACGGCTCGAACGAGGGACGAAGGCTCGGAACGTGGACGCGGCGGCGCTGGTCGAGGGTGAGGTCCGAGAGCTCGTCCGGCGACGGGCGCTGGACCCAGCCGCCGACCCGGAGGCGGTGCGGCGGCTGGTCAACGACGTCGTCGCCGACTACGACGAGCGCAGCCTGGCGGGCGGCCTGCCCGCGCTGACCGACAGCGTCGGCGTGGCCCGGCAGGTGTACGACGCGGTCGCCGGGCTCGGCCCGCTGCAGCCGTTCCTCGACGATCCGTCGGTCGAGGAGATTTGGATCAACGAACCCGGCCGCGTGTTCGTCGCGCGATGTGGGCGCAGCGAGCTGACGACCACGATCCTGACGGCAAGCGAGGTGCGCGATTTGGTCGAGAAGATGCTGCGCTTCTCCGGCCGTCGGCTCGACACCAGCGCGCCATTCGTCGACGCCGCGCTGCCGGGCGGCGAGCGGGTGCACGTCGTAATTCCTGAGATCACCCGGGAGCACTGGGCGATCAACATCCGCAAGTTCGTGGTGCGGGCGCATTCGCTCGACGAGCTGGTCGAGCTCGGCACGCTGACACCGCAGGCCGCGCGGTTCCTTGAGGCGGCGGTCGTGGCCGGTCTCAACCTCATCGTCGCCGGCGGCACGCAGGCCGGCAAAACGACGTTGCTCAACTGCTTGGCCGCGGCGATCCCGGCGCGGGAGCGGGTGATCAGCTGCGAAGAAGTCTTCGAGCTGCAACCACCGCTGCCGGACGTGGTCGCGATGCAGACGCGCCAAGCCAACCTGGAGGGCACCGGCGAGGTCCGGCTCCGGCGGCTGATCAAGGAAGCCCTCCGGATGCGCCCCGAACGCATCCTCGTCGGCGAGGTCCGGCAAGAGGAGTGCCTCGACCTGCTGATCGCACTTAACTCCGGCGTCCCGGGGATGTGCACGGTGCACGCCAACTCGGCGCGGGAGGCGCTGACCAAGCTGTGCACGTTGCCGCTGCTGGCCGGCGAGAACGTCACGCACAAGTTCGTCGTACCGACGGTTGCCAGCAGCATCGACCTGGTGGTGCACATCGCCCGTGACGTCCGCGGCGGCCGCAAGGTGCGGGAGGTGGTCGCCGTCAGCGGCCGCGCCGAAGGCGACGTCGTCGAGACCGCCGACGTGTTCACCACCGGTCCCGACGGCCTGGTGCGCGCAGCCGGCTGGCCGCCGCACCCGGAGCGGTTTGCGCTGGCCGGCGTCGACCTGGCGCGGCTGCTCGCGCCGGAGCCGGCCTCGACGTACGCCGTCGCAGCGGGCGTCGGCTGATGGGCAGCCTGTTCGGCCTGATGTTCGGGCTCGGGCTGGTGCTGATCTGGCGAGCCGGCCGGGGAGCGCCGCGCCGAGTCCGGATCAGCAGCCGGCCGCGCGGCGGGCCGAGCCGGCTGCTGGCGGAGGCCGGTTTCGCTCGGGTGACGCCAGGCCGGCTGGTCGCGGGTTGCATGGCAACCGGTGCCGTCGGGTTCGTCGTCGCGCTGGCGGTCAGCCACGCGGTCGTCCTTGCCGTCGGCTTCGGCGGCATCGCCGGCTGGGCGCCGGTCGGGTGGCTGCAGCACCGCCGCCGGCAGCGCAGCGTCGAGCGCCGTCAGCTGTGGCCGGACGCGGTCGACAACCTTGCCTCCGCCGTCCGCGCCGGGATGGGACTCGCCGAGGCGCTGGGCCAGCTGGCGGATCGAGGCCCCGAGCCGCTGCGGCCGGCGTTCGCCGGCTTCGCCGAGGACTATCGCGCGACCGGGCGGTTCGGCGACTGCCTCGACCGGCTGAAGGCCGAGCTCGCCGATCCGGTCGCCGACCGGCTGATCGAGTCGTTGCGGATCACCCGCGAGGTCGGCGGCTCTGACATCGGCCGGTTGCTCCGCACGCTGTCGCAGTTCCTGCGTGACGACGCCCGCACCCGCGCCGAGCTGGAGACTCGGCAGGGATGGACCGTCAACGCCGCGCGGCTGGCGGTCGCCGCTCCGTGGATCCTGCTGGCGTTGCTGTCGCTCCGACCGGCCACTGCCGCGGCGTACGACTCCAGCGCCGGCGTCGCGGTGCTCGCCATCGGCGCGACGGTGTGCCTGCTCGCGTACCGGCTAATGCTGCGGATCGCCCGGCTCCCGGTCGACCAGCGAGTGCTGCAGTAGCAGCTACCTGCTAGGGCACTCTGCTGCTAGGTGCTGGGGCACCAGGGGTTCTTCGGGACGCCCTTGCACGGGTCCGGCATCGACGTGAGGTGCTTGGGCAGCGGGTGCATCACCACGTGGGTCTGCCGGGGGTAGTGGTCGGTCGGCAGGCACGGGACGCTCAAACCGGCGACCAGCGCGACCTGCGTGTCGCACAGCACCTGATCCAGGAAGAGCGGATTCAAGTTGGCCGGGGCAGCCTTGCCGCTGCACGACGGATGCTGGGCCTGGAGCGCTGCCGACTCCGGGTTTAGCTTCCCAGTGGTGTCGGTGTTGCCGTTGAAGCAGTTGGCCCGCTCGTTGCTTTCCAGGTTTAGCTGCTCGAAGTCGCCGTTCGTCGGGTTACCGAAGAACCCGTTGTTCTTGTACGTGTTGTGGATCAGCGCGTTGCCGTACTCGTCGTACAGGCAACTGCCGGATCCGAACAGTACGTAGTTAGGAGTTCCGCCCGTGCACGGCGGGCCGCTGTCGGGGTAGGGCACGAAGATCGTCCCCCAGGCGCCGTTGCTGACGAACCGGTTGTCCATCACGGTGTCGTTGCGGCCGCCGGAGATCGACACGCCGGTCCCGACCGGCCCCTGCGCCGCTGACCCGGACTTCGGCACGTTCGGGTTGTTGTTGTGGTCGATCAGGTTCTTGTAGAGCACCCAGCACGTCGGGGCGCCTTTCACCGGCGGCTGGTGCCCTGACACGCATGCACCGTTCTGCGGCGGCGGGTTGTCGCCGTTCTGGCTGTTGGTGTCGAACCCGTCCTCGTTGTGGTCGAACCGGTTGTGCTCGATCAGCATCGTGCCGCCGGAGTTGCTGCCCGAGTAGCCGAGCGCGTTGAACTCCGATCGGCTTCGTCTGATGATCTGCGTGCACAGCTGGTGACAGGCTCCGATGTAGAAGCCGGCGTCGTCGAAGTTGCTGGCGTAGTCCTGGGCGAACAGTCCGCCCTCCCACGCGCTGGAGAACAAGCCGTACTCCGCGGCGTTCGACGTACTCCCGCTGTAGAAGGTGGAGGTCGTCGTGAGGTAGGTGGCCAGGAAGCCCCAGCCGTGGATCTTGTTCTTGTCGTTGAGGCCGTCCCACCAGATCTCGTTGCCGGTGTCGCCGGAGCCGCTCAGGAAGTTGCACGCGGTCAGGTTCTCGACGTTCACGTCGTTGGCGTGCCACACGACGATGCCGTTGAGGCCCGCATTCTTGGGACCGTAGTTCTGCGCTGCCGGCTTGCGGCTGCACTTTCCGTAGCCGGGCTTGGTGCCGTCCACCACCACCGTGTTGCGGTTCATCCCGCGGATCGTCAGGTGGGGCGTGGTGATCAGTACGCCGGACGGGATGTCGGGGGCGGCTGCGGGCGCTTTGCTCGACGTGGTCTTGTAGTCACCGGGCGCGACCAGGATCCAGTCGCCGCGGTGGGCGTGATCGACGGCCGCCTGGATGGTCTTGTACTGCCCCTTGATGTGGTGGTAGGTGCCGACCCGCAGCACCCTGGGGCCCGTTGAGCCAGTTGCGTGGTGCGCCGCCGGGCTGGCGGAGGCGTTCAGCCCGAAACCGAGCACGGCGCAGATCACGACCGGTGCACACCACAGAGTTCTCAACCGACGCGACTGCACGACTCTCTCCACTCCGATGAGGCGGACGATCCGAACCCGGGCACGGTCGCGACTACTTGATCAGTCCGCCGTGGGCGTTGAGGGCGTACCAGGGGCCCCCGAACTCCCTGATGCCGATGTTGAGCACGTCGCGCTTGCCGGTGTCGCCGGTGTAGGTGTGCAGCGGGTAGCCCTTGTAGGTGACCTCGCGCAGCTTGCCCTGGTATGGAATCGTCCCGAGCAGCGACTTCTTCACGCCCGGTCCTGCGACCGGCTTGCCCGTGGTGGTGACGGCGGGCCACTTCTTCTCGCAGCGCCCGTGCTGGATTTTCCGGCACTTGTCCTTGTTGCGCTTGTCGCGCACGAACATGTAGATCGTGCGGTCGGACTGGTTGACCAGCAGCGGCCCGACGGCGGTATGGGCGATTTGCACCGTTGGCTTGGCGTGATGCTTCAGGCCGTGCGCCGTGGCGCCGGTTGCCGCAAACACCGAGGTGACCGCGAGGACGGCGACGGCTGCCAGCCCGACCGCAACCCGCCTAGGCGGTTGCCCCCCGCGACCGACGACTCCGCGCTTCATGACGTCCTCCCCGCATCAACCAGTTGCGTGCCGATCGGCAGCGTATCGAGCATCGCGGCGTCGTGTATGGTGCCGCCGATGCGGGGAGACGGGGAGGCGGACCGGCGCAGTCTGACGCGCCGGCGATTCGTCGCGGGGGCGTCGGCGCTGGCAGCGGGCGGCGTTGCCGCTGGGCTCCCGGACGGTCGTGCCGTCGCCGGCCCTCGCCCGAAGCTGGTGCCGCTCGGCCGTCAGCCGCACGGGCTGCCCAAACGCCAGCACGCGTGGGGCGACTATCTGTCGAAGGACGCCTACGGCAACGCGTCGGCGCCGAGGTACGACCGGCTGCTCTTCTTCGACGTACGCGGCAACCCGAGCCCCGCGCACGCCCGCCTGCTCGAGTCGCGCCTGCGGACGCTGGAGCGTCACTTCGACTGGAGCCACAAGGGATTGTTGTTCACGGTCAGTTGGGGGCCGAGCTACTTCAAGTTGCTCGGGGTCAACTCGCCGATTCCGCGGGCGACCAAGCTGTCGACGTTCGAGCATCCGGAGATCGACAACTACGACGTGTGCATCCACCTCGCCAGCGATGACGAGAAGCGGCTGCAGCACATCGAGGCGGCGCTGGTCCACGGTCACAAGCTGCCGGGGGTCAAGGGTTCGCTGTCGCTCCGGTCGGCGCTGACCTGGCGCGAGACCCGCACCGGCTTCACCGGCGTCGGGATCCCGGCCGCCCACCAGAACGTGAAGGGCATCCCGGCCGGCCACCCGGTGGCCGCCGACTCGCCGCTGTTCATGGGGTTCAAGTCGGGGATGCGCAGGAACCAGGCGACCGAGGACGACGTCACCATCAAGCACGGCCGCTTCGCGGGCGGCACGACGATGCACGTCAGCTACATGCGCGAACCCCTCGGCGACTGGTATCGGAAGCTGTCACAACGCGAGCGGATCGCGTTGATGTTCTCTCCCGAAACCGATGCCAAGGGCGTGCAGCGGATCATCGAGGACAAGACCGACGCCAGCGCCGACACCAAGCAGATCATCACCGCGATCAAGAAGTACGGCATGGTCGGGCACTCGCAGGCGACCGCCCAGGCTCGCAAGCACGGCCGGCCGATCATCATCCGGCGCGACTTCAACACCGTCGATGACGACTACGCCGGGCTGCACTTCGTCTCGGTGCAACGCTCGATCCACGACTTCGTCGCGACCCGCAACGCGATGAACACCTCCGGCGCGCACAACATCAACAAGAAGATCACCGCCACGAAGAACAACGGCATCAACGCCTTCATCAAGGTCCGGCGGCGCGCGAACTACGTGATGCCGTCACGGGCCGACCGGTCCTTCCCGCTGCTGCCCGGCCGCGGCTCCGTGCTCTGACCGGTCGGCTACAGCCGGCGGAGCAGGTCCTGCAGCGCAGCTAGCTGCTCGACGTAGTGCGTGCGGGAGTGGTGGCGGAACCGGAGGCTCAGCCCGGTCGCACCGAGCTCGGTCATCGTGGCGAGGGTGTCGGCCGTCGGGCCCGGCTCGCCAAGCGGGTCGAGCGGCGGCTCGGGAGCCAGGATGCGTTCGAGCGGCCGCTCCCGCGCCGCCAGCAAGTCCCGGATCTCGGGGTCGGCGAACAGCTCCTTGAAGTCGGCTTTGCGAAGCCGGAACGGGATCCACCCGTCGCCGAGGGCGATCGCTCGGCGCAGTGACAGCCGCGTGCGACCGCCAACCCAGATCTCGAGCGGGCGCGGCACGCCCGACGGCTCGACGATGAAGTCGCGGTAGCTGAAGTGAGTGCCGTCGTACTCCGGCTGGCGCTGGCCCCAGGAGGCGCGGATCGCGCGGATCGCGTCGTCGGCGCGCTGACCCCGGCCGTCGAACTCACGGCCGAGCAGCTCGAACTCAGGCTGCAGGGAGCCGACGCCGACGCCGAGGATGACGCGGCCGTGGCTGATCACGTCGAGCGTCCCCCAGCGCTTCACGACCTGCAACGGATGGTGGTAGCCGAGGACGACGACGTGGCTCAACAGCGAGATCCGGCTGGTGTTGGCGGCGACGTAGCTCAGCGTTGCGATCGGGTCCCAGTAGCGCGGGCCGCGGACGCCGGTGGCATCGGCGGGGATCGCGGTGTGCTCCGACGCGGCGACCCAGTCGTAGCCGAGCCGCTCGGCTTCCTGCGCGACGATGACGATGTCGTCGATGGTCCCGGTGGTTTCCCAGGCGGGCGGGTCGAAGCGCGGGTTGATATGGACGACGGGCGTGACCAGGCCGACTCGCAGCTTCACGTCCGGACCCCCTTCGCCGCTCGCGCAGTCTCGCGTCAGGTTACGAGCGGAGCTCGCGTCCGGTGTGACTCCGGACCACGCGCGGTGCTGGGTCAGGTCGGAGATACTTCGCTCGGGCTTGAGCCCGGCGCGGCCGGGAGAGGAGGCCGACTCGATGGCCACGCGACCGCGGGTGAAGTGGGCGGTGGCGGTGGCGATCGTGGCGGCGACGACTCTCACGGTGACCCCAGCGACGGCCGCGCGGGCCCCTGCGGCGCGGCTCGTCACATTGACCGTCCCGGCACCTAACGGCGAGATCCCGTCGAAGTGGCTGAGCTATCCCGGCCCGCCGCGAGCCGATGTGCTGCTGCCGGCCGGCTACGACCCGCACCGGCGCTATCCCTTGCTGGTCCTGCTCAACGCCCTTGCCAACAACTACGAGAGCTACGCCGTCGACGGGATCGTCCCGATGATCGAGGCGGCGCACCTGAACGCAATCGTGGTCATGCCCGAAGGCGGCAGCGGCTGGTACGCCGACTGGCGCAACGACGGCAAGCCGGGCGCGCCCAAGTGGGAGACCTACGAGCTCGACACCGTGCTGCCCACCGTCCTCGCGCGCTACCCGATCCGGCGGCAGCGCCGCTACCACGCGATCGCCGGCTTCTCGATGGGTGGGCTCGGCGCCGCCTACCTCGGTGGTCGGCTGCCCGGTTACTTCGGATCGGTGGCAAGCCTGTCAGGCTTCGTCGACACGCAGTACTTCGCGGCGATCAGCAACCCCGTCATGGGATTGCTCGGCGGCGCGACGCCGAAGCAGGACGGCCTGAACCCCGTCTACGGCCCGCCCTCCGGCTTCTACGCCGACGGCCACAACCCGACCCGGCTCGCCGCCAACCTGCGCCACACCCGGGTGTTCGAGAGCAGCGGCACCGGCGTACCGAGCAGCGCCGGCGTCGCCAACGCACTCGCCGGAGACCCGAATGCGACCGTCGCGGACCTTTACGGCTCGGCCCTGGAGTTGCTGATCATCAACGAGATGAGCCAGGACTACCACCGGGCGCTTGTCAACGCCGGGGTGCACGTCACCTACCAACGCCACGCGGGCGGCCACGATCTGCCGGACTTCTACAACGAGTTCACCGCGTACCTCGATTGGGGTCCGTTCAAGCCGGCGGTCAACCATGCCCGCTCGTGGGTCAACAAGACGGTCGCCCGGCGGGGCCAGTTGTGGGACGTCAGATACCGGTTCGCGAGACCGCCGACCAGCGTCGTGCAGTTCCGGCGCTCCGGGTCGACGCTTTCGATCAGCGCCGCCGGATCCCGGGTGGCGCTAACCACCGCCGGAGGTTGCACGCTTCGCACCACGACCCCGGCAACCGTCCATCTCACGGCGCGAGGCTGCCGCGCGGCGTAGCGCCGGCCGGCTTCGGCGCGTTGTCCACAGGTTGAGCGGCCGCGTGATTGCGGCCGGTTCGAGTCGGCGGTTAGCGTGCGCCGCGAACCGCCCAGATCGGTCGTGTGAGGGACGAAGCACGTGGACGCAGCCGGCCTCGCCGCAGGCGAACGGGTGGCGCGGTGACGCCCGCCGTTGTGGGTGCCGGCCTCGGCGTGGTCGCCGCCGGCGGGGCGTGGCTGGCGGTCGCCGCCAGCCCGCCGGTGCGACGGATCCGGCTGGTCGATCGACTGGCGCCGTACGTGCGGGAGGCGCCGCGCGGCTCGACACTGTTGGCGCGCCGGCCGCCGGTCGCGGCGGCACCGAGTGTTGACCGGCTGCTGCGCGCCCTGGCTGGCCGGCTGGATCGGTTGGTGGGTGGCGCGGCGTCGGTGCAGCGCCGGTTGGAGCAGGCGGCCAGCCCGCTGAGCCTCGAGCAGTTCCGCGCGGAGCAGGTGATCTGGTCCGGCGTCGGGATGCTGGCCGGCGTCGCGCTGTGCGTGCTGCTGACCGCGCGCGGCAACCCGGTGACGCCGGTGGCCTGGCTGCTGCTGGCCGTCCTCGGGGTGGCGGTCGGCGGCGTGCTCCGTGACCGGATGCTGACCCGCGACGTCCGCCGGCGGCAGGCCGTGATGCTCGCCGAGTTCCCGGCCGTCGCCGAGCTGCTGGCACTCGCGGTCGGTGCCGGCGAGAGCCCGCGCGGCGCGCTCGAACGGCTGACCCGGTGCTCGCACGGCCACCTCGCCGCTGAACTGTCGCGGACGCTCGCCGATGCTCGCGCCGGTGTCGGCCTAGTGGAGGCGCTGGAGCGGATGGCCGCGCGCACGTCGCTGCCCGCCCTGGAACGGTTCGTCGACGGCATGGCGGTCGCCATCGACCGTGGCACCCCGCTGGCCGACGTGCTGCGCGCGCAAGCCGCCGACGTCCGGGAGGAGGGCCGGCGGGCGCTACTCGAGGCCGGCGGCCGCAAAGAGATCGGGATGCTCGTCCCCGTCGTCTTCCTGATCCTCCCGGTGACGGTCGTGGTCGCGCTCTTTCCCGGGTTCGTCAGCTTGCACCTCGCGGTGCCGTAGATCGCCGCGCGCCGGCGGGCCGGCGCCGTGACACGAGGAGGATCGGACATGGTCGCTGTGGCAGTGGCGTTGTGGCAGCTGGTGGTCGCGCGACTCGTCCGGCCCGACCGCGAACGCGGCGACGTACCCGGCTGGGTGCTGATCACCTTGATGACCGCCGGCATCGTCACCGCGCTCTGGGTGGTCGCCGAGCCGACGCTGCGCAACCTGCTGACCAACGCGCTCAGCATCTCTGGTGACCCGAGCAACTAGCGACGACCGCGGCGCCGCGCCGGTCGACTTCGTGCTGGTGGGCTCGCTGCTCACGCTGGTCTTCCTCGCGGTGATGCAGGTCGCAATCGACTACCACGTCCGCAACGTGCTGGCGGCGTGCGTCGCGGACGGCGCGAGGTACGCCGCGAACGCCGACGTCGCCGACCCGACGGCGGGGGCGGCGCAGGCCAACGAGGAGATCCGCCGGGCGCTCGGGTCGTCCTACGCGCATGCCTTTGCTCCTCGGCAGACCGATGTCGCCGGCGCTCCGGTGGTGACCATCGAGGCGCATGCACGGCTGCCACTGTTGGCGTGGTTCCTGCCCGCCGGGCCGTCGGTCACGGTCGAGGGCCACGCCCTCGTCGAGCCGCGACGGTGAGGCGCCGGCGTCGCGCCGGCGACGATCACGGCAGCGCGGTCGTCGAGTTCGTGTGGCTCGCGATCCTGCTGCTGATCCCGCTGATCTACGTCGTGATGACCGCGGTTTCGGTCCAGCGGACCGCGTTCGGCCTGACCGAAGCCGCGCGGGAGGCGGGCCGGGCCTACGCGACCGCCGGGTCCGACGCGGCCGGGCGGGCTCGCGCCGCGGCCGCCGCCCAGCTCGCGATGCGCGACCAGGGGGTCTCGTGGCGGCCGACCGCTCCGGTCGTGTCCTGCGGCTCGTGTAGCTATGCGCCGGGGTCGACGTTCACGGTCGATCTGCACGCTCGGGTCCGGCTGCCGCTGATGCCGGGCTGGCTGTGCGGTGATCGGTGCGCCATCGCCATCCCGGTCAGCGCCCACCATCGCGAGCGGATCAGTTGTTTCGCCGGCAGCGGGCCGCCGCAGCCAGGTTCGCGATGTTGACCCGGCGCAACCGCCGGCGGGTCGATGACGCCGGCTCAATCACGCCGCTGGTGATTGGTTACACCGCGATCGCGGCGGTGCTGATCGTTGTCGGCATCGACGCGTCGAAGGTGTTCCTCGCGCGCCGCGCGCTGGCCGCGGCGGCGGACTCCGCCGCGCTGGCGGCGGCGCAGGGCGTGGACCGCGGCACGCTGTACGCCGGCGGCGTCCGCTGCGGCATGCGGCTCCCGCTCGACGGCCAGCGGGCCGGTCAGCTGGCCGACGGCAGCGTCGACGACGATCGCCACGACCTGCGCCAGACCTTCGCGTCCCTGGCCACGCCTCGCACCGAGGTGCGCGGCGGCACGGTGACTGTTCGGCTGGCGGGGAGTGTGGCGCTGCCGTTCGGCGGCGTACTCGGCCGGCTGGGCATCGGCGACCGCGACGGCAGCGTCGGCGTCACCGAGACAGCGCACGCCGACTCGCCCGTCGCCGGCGCCTGCTAACCGCTCGCGCTCCCGCGCGTCGCCGCGCCCGCCGCGCCGCCCGCGCCCGCCGCGCCGCGCTGCCCCACGACCACAGTGATCATGGCGTTAG
>DASZPL010000066.1:0-2472 GCA_035550315.1 Mycobacteriales bacterium
CTGCTGCAGGATATCTGGGCGGGACGCGAGACGCTGAACTTCGCGCTGCCCGAGCGGGCGCTCGCGGTCGAGCCCGCCGACGTGCTGACGCTGACCTTCGACGGCGACAGCCGCACCGTGATGGTGACGCGGGTCGAGGAGGCGGGCCTGAGGCGCATCGAGGCGCGCACGATCGACCCCGACATTCTGGCGCCGGTGCCGACCGCGGCGCGGATCGTGCCGCCACTGCCGGCGCCGGGCCTCTCGCGGCCCGAGGTGATGCTGCTCGACCTGCCGCTGCTCACCGGCACCGAGCCGGGATATGCACCGCACGTGGCGGTTTTCGCCGCGCCGTGGCCGGGCGCGGTGGCGCTGTCTGTTGGCACTGCGGACAGCGGCTTCGTCGCGCGCCAGACTCTGGACCGCCGCGCCGTCATGGGCGAGCTGACGGCTGCGTTGCCGGGCGGGCCGAGCGCCCGCTGGGACCGCGGCAACGCCATCGAGGTGCGGCTGTACGGCGGATCGGTCAGCGGCCAGCCGGAGCTGGCGGTACTGAACGGCGCCAATGTGGCGGCCATCGGAACGACGGACACCGGCTTCGAGGTGGTGCAATTCGAGACCGCGACCCCAACCGGATCGAACACATGGCTGCTCGAGGGACTGCTGCGCGGACAGGCCGGAACCGGCGATATCGCCGCGGCCGGACATGCGCCGGGCGCGCGCTTCGTGTTGCTCGATGCGGCGGTGGTGTCGCTGGGGCTGAGCGAAGCGGAATCAGGCCTGAGCCTGACGCTGCGCGCCGGAGCGGCGGGTGCCGTCTATGACCCGGCAACGTTTGTCGATGTCGCGATCCCCAGGGCGCGGCGCGGGCTGATGTGCCTGTCGCCGGTGCACGTGACGGCGGTGCGCGACGGCGACAGCGGCGACATCGCGATCGCGTGGATGCGCCAGACGCGGATGGGCGGGGACTCGTGGGACCCGGTGGAGGTGCCACTCGGCGAAACCAGCGAGGCCTACGCGGTCTCGATCCTTTCCGGCGCGACGGTGGTGCGGACGCTGAGCGTCGGTGCACCGGCGGCGACCTATGCGGCGGCGGACCAGACGGCCGACTTCGGCACACCGCCGGACACGATTTCCCTTTCCATCAGCCAGGTAAGCCCGACCGAGGGACCGGGACTTGCCGCAGCGGGCGAGTTCGATGTCTGACCCCCTTGCGACGACCCACCTGAAGCTGCCGTACCTCGCGGCGGCGCAGGCGCAGAAGCACGTCACCCACAACGAGGCGCTGACGTTGCTCGACACGGCGGTGCAGCTCGCCGTGCTCGACTCGGACCTGACCGCGCCGCCGGGTTCGCCGGTCGACGGCGACCGGCACATCGTGGCGGCCTCGGCCACCGACGCCTGGGCGAGCCATGACGGCGACATCGCGACCTGGGTCGACGGCGCCTGGGCATTTGCGACGCCGGAGGAGGGGTGGCTGGCGTTCGACCTCGGCGGCGCGCAACTGCTGGTCAGGCTCTCTGGCGCGTGGACGCCGGTCGGCGGCGGCGTCGGTGCGCTGACCGAGCTTGGCATCAACGCGACCGCGGACACGACCAACCGGCTGGCGGTGCGCTCGGCCGCGGTTCTTTTCTCCGACGTCGAGGCGGCCGACGGCGGTACGGGCGACATGCGCGTCATCGTCAACAAGGAGACCGACGCGGACAGCGCGACGTTCCTGTTTCAGAGCGGCTTCTCGGGTCGTGCCGAGATCGGGCTCGCCGGCGATACCGACTTCGTCTTCAAGGTCTCGCCCGACGGCACGACGTGGGCCGAGGCGATCCGCATCGACAAGGACACCGGCCTTGCCACCATTCCCTACGACAACGGCACGTCCGGCCTGACGGCAACCACGGTGCAGGCGGCGATCGATGAGGTCGCGGCTGGCGGTGGCGGCGGGGGCGGAGCGGTGGCCAGCGTCTTCGGTCGCACCGGCGCGGTCACGGCGACGGCCAGCGATTACGACGCCAGCCAGGTGGACAACGACAGCGGCGTCTCCGGGTCGACGGTGAAAGATGCGCTGGACGCGCTCAGCACGGCGGTCAGCGGCAAGCAGGCGTCGGACGGAGACCTGACGGCGATCGCCGCGCTGTCGCCGACCAATGACGACATCATCCAGCGCAAGGCCGGCGCATGGACCAACCGCACGATGGCGCAGCTCAAGACGGACCTTGCGCTGAGCAAGAGCGACGTCGGGCTGGGGTCGGTGACAAACGACGCGCAGCTCAAGGCGGCGTCGAACCTTTCGGACGTTGCCAGCGCCACGACGGCGCGGACGAATCTGGGTCTGGGCGGCGCGGCGAGGCTTTCGGTCGGCACGACGACCGGGACCGTGGCGGCAGGCGACGACAGCCGCATCACGGGGGCGGCACAGAAGGCGTCGAACCTGTCGGATCTGGCGAGTGCCTCGACGGCGCGGACGAACCTTGGCCTGGGGAGCGCGGCGACCTTGGC
>DASZPL010000067.1:0-15203 GCA_035550315.1 Mycobacteriales bacterium
TTCCAGCAGACCGACGGCCTGCCGCTGCAGCCGATCATCACCGGCCGCTACGCCGACACGTTCGAGCGCGGGCCGGACGGAAGGTGGCGATGGCGCGAGCGGCGTTACGCCGTTGACCACGTCGGTGACCTGTCGCACCACTTGCGTCGCTAGCAGTCTCAGTTGACGGCGCGCTCGGTGCCCTGCCAGTACTGCGCGCGCAACGCCTTCTTGTCGGGCTTGCCGAGCGCCGACAGCGGGATCGCATCGACGAAGTCGACGGATTTCGGGGCGTGCACCGCACCCTTGCGGTCCTTCACCAGTGAGATGAGGTCGTCGGCGTCGACGGTCTGGTCCGGCCGGCAGACCACCACGGCCTTGACCGCCTCGCCCCACTTCTCGTCGGGCACGCCGATGACCGCGACCTGCGCGACCGCGGGATGCGTGCCGATCACGTCCTCGACCTCGCGGGGAAAGACGTTGAACCCGCCCGACACGATCATGTCCTTCTTGCGGTCGACGATCGTGAGGAAGCCCTGCGCGTCCTTGCGCGCGATGTCGCCGGTGTGCAGCCAGCCGCCGGCCAGCGCCTCGGCGGTCTGCTCCGGCTTGTTCCAGTAGCCCTTCATCACCAGTGGGCCGCGGACGCAGATCTCGCCCGGTTCACCGTCGGGCACCTCGTTGAACTCGTCGTCGAGCAGCGCCACCTTCAGCCACGGCACCGCGCGGCCGCAGGTCGCCAACCGGGCCATGTCACTGGTGTCGTGCTCATCCTTCTTCAGCACGGAGATGGTCATGCCGCACTCGGACTGGCCGAAGAACTGGAAGAAGATCGGGCCGAACCGCTCGATCGCCTCCTTCAGTCGGGTCGGCGAGATCGCGGCCGCGCCGTAGTAGACGGTCTGCAGGCTCGACAGGTCGTAGTCGTCGAGCTTCGGGTGGTCCATCAAGATGTAGAGCATCGTCGGGACCAGCATGGTGGCGGTGATGCGGTACTTCTGGATCGCCTCCAGCACGGCCGTCGGGTCGAACCCGGGAAGTACGACGATGCTGCCGCCGCGCAGCAACGTCGGCACGAAGAACGCGGCGCCGGCGTGCGAGAGCGGCGTCGCGATGAGGAACCGGACCTCCTCCGGCCACTCCCACTCGGCCAGCTGGATCTGGGTGAGCGTCGCGCCGCTGCGGTAGGTCTGCATCACGCCCTTGGACTTGCCGGTCGTGCCGCCGGTGTAGGTGAGACCGGTGACCTCCTCCGGGTCCACGACCGGCGCGACCAGCGGCTGCGGGCTGAACGCCTTCGCCAGCTCGATCAGGTCGGTGCCGACCTCGGCGGGTCCGAGCGACAGCAGCGTCTTCAGCCCGGGCACCTTGTCCCGCAGCTCGGCGGCGCGCTCCTCGAACGCGCTCGGGTCGAACACCAGCGTCTCGACGCCCGCGTCCTCGAGCACGTACGCCTGGTCGTCGAGCGAGCCCATCGGGTGCAGTGACGTGCTGCGGCAGGGCGTCAGCATGTTGGCCCCCATGGTGAACAACACCTCGGGCCGGTTCTTGCTCAGCATCGCGATCGGGTGGTGCTCGCCGATGCCCAGCGACGCGTACGCCTGCTGGTAGCGGCTCATCTCGGCCGCGACCTCGGCCGCCGTCAGCACCTCGTCGCCGAGGTAGACCGCGGGTTTGTCGGCGTGGCGGTTGAGGGCTGCGACGAGCAGATCTGGCATGAAGGCGGGCTGGTGCAGGTCTGCACTGGCGGGCATCGACGCTCCTCCGGGATGGTCCGGCCCGACGATATCTGAAAGGGTGTCAGATATGGGAGGGCGCCAGTCGACGCCGGCGGTCACGCTGAGCATCGGGCTGCCGAACTTCGGTGGTTGGGCCGGCGGCGACTGGCGCGCCCTCGTCGACACCGCGGTGGCGGCAGAGGCCGCCGGGGCGCATCGCGTCATCGTCACCGACCACGTCGTCATGGGCGGCGACACGTCGGCGTACCACTGGGGCCGGTTCCCGACCGCGCCGGACGGTCCCTGGCTGGAGCCGCTGACCGTGCTCTCGGCAATCGCGTCCGCCACCAGCCGCGTCCGGCTGGCAACTGGCATCCTGATCGCCGGGCTGCGACCGGTGCCCGTGCTCGCCAAGACGGTGGCAACCCTCGACGCACTCTCCGGCGGCCGAGTGGACCTCGGCGTCGGTGTCGGCTGGCAGCAAGCCGAGTACGACGCCAGCGGGCTGGACTTCGCGACCCGCGGGCGCCGGCTCGACGAGACGATCGCCGGCTGCCGTGCGTTGTGGTCGCAGTCGCCGGCGTCGTACCGGTCGGCGACGATCAGCTTCGACGGGGTCTACTGCTGGCCGCAGCCGGCGCAACCGCGGCTGCCGGTGTGGTTTGCCGGCACGCTGAACGAGCGCAACCTGCGCCGGATCGTCGACCTCGGCGACGGCTGGATCCCGATCATGGGCTCGACCCTCGACGACGTCCGCGCCGGTGCCGCCCGGTTGCGACAGGCGTGCGACCGGGCGGTCGGCGTGCAGGCAACGCTGCCGATCCGCCGGGACAGCGCGTCGAACGTCGACCTGGCCGCGACCGTCGACCAGGCGCCGGAGTGGGCGGCCGCCGGCGCCACCGACCTCTACGTCAACGTCGCCGCAATCGCCGGCTCCCCGGACGCAGCGCCGGACGCGCTGCACGAGTTGGTCACCCGGTTCACCAAGGTGACCGGATGAGCAGTGCCGACCGCGCGGCGATCCGCGACCTGGTCGAGAGCTACGCGCTGGCCGTCGATCGCGCGGCCGCGGTCGAGGTGGCGGCGCTGTTCGTGCCGGATGGCGACCTGGTGCTGTTCATGGTGCCGCCGGGCGAGATGCAGACCGCGCTGCGCCATGGGCGGGCCGAGATCGCTACGGCGCTGCAGACGCTGACCCGCTACCGCGCCACTCACCACACGATCTCGAGCTTCCGCACCGTCGTCGACGGCGACCGAGCGACCGGCGAGACCCGCTGCGAGGCGCATCACGTCGACGGCACCGAGGACAAGGTGCTCTACCTGCACTACCTCGACGAGTTCGCCCGGGCCGACGCCGACTGGCGCTTCGCGCGCCGCGAGGTGCACGCCCGCTGGTCGGCGACCGTGACGGTTGACGGATGAGCGAGTACCGGAGCGAAAGCGGAGGTGGCTCGCTCGAATGAAATCGACGTCTCGGCATTGGTGCACCCGAGGGGTGCACCAATGAGTCAGCGCCAGTCCGGGTGCAGCCCGCGCTCGAGCACGAGTCGCAGCCCCTCGACGCTCTGCCCGTTCAGCTCGGCGGCTTCGGGCGCGCTGGCGAGCCAGGCGACGGCCGCCGCTGGCGCCGACGGAGGCGCGCCGTGGTAGCGCCCCTCCAGGCCGAGCCGGCGGGAGTTCGCCAGCATCCGCTCGGTCAGCACGTGGCCCGGGTCGACGTTCACCGCGATGACGCCGGCGTCGCCGTACTCGACCGCCAGGTGCCCGGCGAGCCGGTGGAAGGCCGCCTTGGACGCGGCGTACGGGTAGCCCCAGCCGCCCTCGCCGACCGGCGCGGGCGGGCTGTGGGTGGCGGAGTACGACGTGATGCAGATGATCCGACCGCCACCGGCCGCGATCATCGCCGGCAACGCCGCCTGGACCAGGACGACCTGCGCTGCGGCGTTCGCCATCAGCTTGGTCACCACGGCCTCGATCGGGGTGTCGAGCAGCAGCGACATGTTGCCGGCGCCGGTGTGCACTGCGTTGAGCACGAGCACGTCGAGCTGACCCCAGGCCGCGAGCGTCGCGGCGACCGCGGCGCGCAGCGACTCGTGGTCCATCAAGTCGGCGAACAGCGGCAACGGCTCCGCGCCGCGCTCTCGCACCTCGGCCGCGGTCCGCTCGAGGCTGCCCTCGATCGCGACCTCGCCGGCGACCGAGTCGTCTCGGCCCTCGCCCTCGCGGGCGGTGCGCGCGGTGAAGGCGACGTCGAAGCCGGCATCGGCGAGCGCGTGGGCGCAGGCCCGCCCGATGCCGCGACTCGCGCCAGTCACCAGTGCCGTCGGCCGCCGCGCCATCACCGCACGGTAGAGGATCGGGTTGTGAACCGAGGCGCGTCATGACCGAGGCGATGAAGGCGTACCGACTGCTGGACTGGCAGCGACCGGGCTTCGACACGGTACCGATGCCGGAGCCGGGACCGGGACGGGTGCGGGTGGCCGTGGCCGGTGTCGGGCTGTGCCACTCCGACGTGCTCTTCCTCGACTCCCCCGCGGGCGTGCTGCCCTACGACGTGCCGTTCACGCTGGGGCACGAGATCGCTGGCCGGGTGGACGCGCTCGGCGAGGGCGTCGACGACCTCGCCGTGGACGACGCCGTCGCCGTCGCCTGCATGTCGACCTGCGGGCAGTGCCGGTTCTGCCGACGCGGCGCGGACAACTACTGCGTCAACTCCTGGCACGGCCGCGGGTTCGGCCAGGACGGCGGGCTGGCGGCGTACCTCGTCACCGCCCGCCGGGACCTGGTGCCGATCGGTGACCTCGACCCGCTGCGAGCGGCGCCGCTGACCGACGCCGGCGCCACGTCGTACCACGCGGTCCGGCGGGTGCTGCCGAAGCTGCGCCCCGACTCGACCGCGGTGGTGATCGGAGTCGGGGGGCTCGGCGGCTACGCCATCCAGTGGCTCCGGATGTTGTCACCGGCGCGGGTCATCGCGGTCGAGGCACGCGAAGCGCGACTGCCGGTCGCGGCCTCACTGGGCGCCACCCAGACGCTGCTGGCCGGCGACGGACTGTCCCGGCGGCTGCGCGAGGCGATCGGGCCGGATGGCGCCGACGCGGTGCTCGACTTCGTCGGTTCCGACCAGACGATGAACGCCGCGATCCGCAACGCGGCGACGCTCGGCTCGGTCGCGATCGTCGGTCAGGGGTTCGGTACGGCGCAGATCCGCTGGGGCCAGCCGGCCCACGACTGCGACGTGTTCATCCCGCAAGGCGCGACCGTGGCCGAGTTGGCCGAGGTGATCGCACTCGCCCGCACCGGCGACGTCGTGATCGAGACGGAGTTGTTCGGCTTCGACGAGGTCGAGGCCGCCTACGCCCGGCTCAAGGCCGGCACGCTGCAGGGCCGCGCCGTGGTTCAGCCGGTGTAGCCGAGCGGCATCAGGATCGACTTCAGCTCGCAGAACGCGGCCAGCCCCTCCGGCCCGTCCTCGCGCCCGATGCCCGAGCACTTGTAGCCGCCGAACGGCGACCCCATGTCGAAGGCGTACCAGTTGATCCCGTAGGTGCCGGTGCGCACCTTGGTCGCGATCTCGTAGCCGTGGTCGACGTCGGAGGTCCACACCGAGCCGGCGAGCCCGTAGTCGGAGTCGTTGGCGATCTGCAGCGCCTGCTCCTCGGTGTCGTACGGGATCACCGACAGCACCGGGCCGAAGATCTCCTCCTGCGCGATCGTCATCTTGTTGTCGACGTTCTTGAACACCGTCGGTTCGACGTACCAGCCCTTGTCCAGCCCCGCCGGCCGGCCGCCGCCGATGACCAGCTGGGCGCCTTCCGCCTTGCCCTTCTCGATGTAGCCCTCGACGCGGTCGCGCTGCCGCTCGGCGACCAGCGGGCCGAGCTGCGTCGCCGGGTCGCTCGGGTCACCGACCGGCAGCAGCTTGGTGGCCTCGGCGATCGCCTCGGTGACCTCGTCGTAACGCGAGCGGGGAGCCAGGATGCGGGTCTGCGCGACGCAGGCCTGGCCGGTGTTCATCAAGCCGGAGTGCGCGATCATGAACGCGCTCGACGCGAGGTCGACGTCGTCCAGCACGATCGCCGCCGACTTGCCGCCGAGCTCCAGCGAGATCCGCTTCAACCGCTCGGTCGCGAGCGAGCCGACCCGGCGACCCGCGGCGGTCGAGCCGGTGAATGACACCTTGTCGACGCCCGGGTGGGTCACGAGGTACTCGCTGACCGCGCGCTCGGCGGGGATCACCGAGAGCACGCCCTCCGGCAGCCCGGCCTCGGCGAACAGCCCGGCCAGCCACAGTGCGTCGATCGGCGTCTCCGGCGCCGGCTTCAGCACGACGGTGCAGCCGGCGAGCAGCGCGGGGATGACCTTGTTGATCGCGATGAACAGCGGCACGTTCCACGGGATGATCGCGGCGACGACGCCGACCGGCTCGCGGCGCACCCGGCTGATGCCGAACGCGCCCTCGCGCTGCTCCTCCCACGGGAACGTCGACGCCAGTCCGGCGTACACGTTGAGCACGGCCTGCGCCGGCGTCCACTGCATCATCTGCACGACCGAGGGCGGCGCGCCCATCTCCGAGGTGATGATGGCGGTGACCTCGTCGATCCGCTCGGTCAGCAGCTCGGTGAAGCGCGCCAGCACCTTCGCGCGGTCCTCCGGCGCGGTCGTCGGCCACGGGCCGCTGTCGAACGCCCGGCGGGACGCGGCGACGGCGGCATCGACGTCGGCCTCGACCGCCTCGGGCACGCTGCCGACCACGTCAAGCGTCGCGGGCGATCGCACCTCGAACCGCTGGCCGGTGGATGGAGCGGTCCACTCGCCGCCGATGAAGAGCTTGTCGTAGTCAGTCATGCGGCCATTATCTGACGCGCAGTCAGAAGTCCGCCACCGACCGTCATATATTGCCGCGGATGACCGAGATCGAGGACCGGCTGGCGATCTACGACCTGATCGCCCGTTACGCGGTCTTAGTCGACGCCGGCGAGTTCGACGCGTTGACCGAACTGTTCACGCCCGATGCCGTGATCAACTTCTCGGCGTTCAGCGGTCCGGTCGGCGACCCGGCCACCATCAAGGAGTTCCTGGCGTCGACGCTGCCGATGTTCGCCCGGACACAACACATGATGGGCCTGCCGCTCGTCAACCTGGCCGGCGACACCGCGACCGCCCGCACCTCGTGCACCAACCCGATGGTCATGTCCCACGGCGACGACAAGACCGGGGTCTGGCTGATCGGCCTCTGGTACGACGACGAGTTCCGCCGCACGTCCGACGGCTGGCGGTTCACCGCGCGCAACCAGGTGCGCTGCTACTCGGTGACCGGTCTGACCGACACGCCGCTGAGCGCTACGTGAGCGACAGCGACGGCGGCGGCTTCGTCCGGATCGAGCAACCGCGCCCGCACGTCTCGCTGGTCACGCTGAACCGCCCGGATCGCATGAACGCGATGGCGTCCGACGTGATGATCCCGCTCCGCGAAGGCCTCGAGCGGATCGGCCGGGACAACGACACCCGCGTCGTCGTGCTCACCGGGGCAGGCGGCGCGTTCTGCTCCGGCGCCGACCTCGAGGACCCCGGCCGGGTCCCCGACATCAACGGGTTGACGCCGCCGACGATCGCGCTGCGGGCGATGGAGCTGCTCGACGACGTCATCACCGCGATCCGCCGGCTGCACCAACCGGTCATTGCCGCGGTGAACGGACCGGCGATCGGTGGCGGGTTCTGCCTGGCGCTGGCCTGCGACATCCGGATCGCGGCGTCAACGGCGTACTTTCGCGCCGCCGGCATCAACAACGGGCTGACCGCCAGCGAGCTCGGCATCAGCTACCTGCTGCCGCGCGCGATCGGGTCGGCACGGGCGGCCGAGATCATGCTGACCGGACGCGACGTCGACGGTGCGGAGGCGGAGCGCATCGGCCTGGTCGCGCGCACCGTCGATCTCGACGACTTGCTCGAGGATTGCTACGCCACGGCCGAGCGAATCATCGGGTTCAGCCGGCCCGGCGTCGAGCTGACCAAGCGGATGCTGGTCGCGGGTCTCGACGCCGGTAGCTTCGCGGCACACATGGACCACGAGGGCATTGGGCAGTTGTTCGTCCGGCTGACCACCCGCAACTTCGAAGAGGCTGTCGCCGCGCGCAAGCAGCGGCGACAGCCGGAGTTCAAGGACTGACAGTGGCTGACGCAACCGAACCCGCCGGCGACGAGCGCGCCGCCGCGGCGTCCCGCGCCCTCGCGGACGCGCTCCGGCGGATCATCGCGCAGCTGGCGGTCGTGCGACCCCGCACCGAGCAGCTGGAGGCCGCGGCCGAGGCGGCGAACGCGTTCGCCGACCAGCTCGACCCCTTGCCGAAGCGCAGCAAGTCGTGGGAGGTCAGCGAGGCCGGCCTCCGCCCGCGCGACTTCCTCGGCTACAGCCCGATGAGCGGGCACAGCAACCCGATCGCGCCGCCGCTGCAGATGCGCATCGTGGAGCGCGGTGACGGCGAGGTGGTGATCGAGGGCGACATCACCTTCGGCCCGGCCTACGAAGGGCCGCCCGGCCACTGTCACGGCGGGTACGTCGCCGCCATGTTCGACGAGCTGCTCGGCTTCGCGCAGCTCGGCCCCGGCTTCACGGCGTACCTCAAGGTCGACTACCGCAAGCCGACGCCGCTGAACCGTCCGCTCGAGCTGCGGGCCTGGATCGACCACATCGACGGCCGCAAGCGACTGGTGCGCGGCACGTCGTCGCTCGACGGCGAGCTGCTCGCCGAGGCGGAAGGCTTGTTCATCGCCCCACGCAGCGGCGAGGACTACCTGTCCCGCCTCGGCTTCGCGCCCTAGCTCTTCGCCGACTCGCGGTAGCGCGTCGTCGACACCACCGGGTCGGTGTCGATCTTCGGGATCACGTGCTCGCCGAGCAGCTCGATGGTGCGGATCGTGTCCTCGATCGAGGCGGGACCGATGCCGAACACGAGCTGGTCGATGCCGGTCTCCTCCCAGCGCTTGCACTGCTTGAGCGCCATGTCCGGGTCGCCGAGGACGACACCGCCGTACTCCGCCGCGAGCTCCGCGGTTTCGAGCGTCGGCTCGTCGAGCGTGGCTGGCCACTTCGGCACCCACTCCGGGGCCGGGAAGGTGTCGTGGTAGCGGTAGACGTTGGAGACCAGGTAGTTCGGCTTGGAGTTCACGTAGGACTCGAACGCCGTCTGCTTGTCCTCGGCGACGTACGCCGCGATGCACGACATGATGTTGTCGTTGACGAACGCGCCCACCGGCTCGGCGTTGGCGATGCCGTCCTTGTAGGACTTGCGCAGCTTCTCGACCTTGTCCCAGCGGTCGAGCGAGAAGCCGAGCACCCCCATGCCCATCCGGCCGGCCATCTCGTACGACGGCGGGTTGCCGGCGGCGTACCACAGCGGGGCGTGCCCCTTGCCGTACGGCCGCGGCAGGATCATCCGGGGCGGCAGCGACCAGTACTTGCCCTGGTAGCCCTCGTAGGTCTCCTGGGTGAACATCTTCGGGAACTCCCGGATGACGTCCTCCCAGATCTCCTTCGTCTGGTTGGTGTCGGTGATGCCGAGGTGGTTGAGGAAGCCGAGGATCTCGTGGCTGCCGGCGCCGCGACCGGTGCCGAACTCCACCCGGCCGTGGCTGACGTGGTCGAGGTAGTTGACCCGCTCGGCCAGCTTCGCGGGGTGGTTGACCGCGGGCAGCGGGTTGAAGATGCCGCCGCCGATGTGGATCCGCTCGGTCTTGGCGGCGAGGTAGCCCGCGACAACGTCATTCGCCGACAGGTGGGAGTACTCGTCGAGGAAGTGGTGCTCGGTCAGCCAGACGAACTTGAAGCCCGCCTTGTCCGCCGCGATGACGGCTTCCATGTCCTCGAAGATCGCGTGGTGCTCCGCCTGGGGGTCGACCGCGCGCCGGTGCTTGGGCACGTAGTTCTGGATGAACAGACCGAACTCCATCAGGAGACTCCCTCAGTCACGGCAGACGCCCACGGCTAATTAGGTGGCAGGGCATAACGTTATACCGAAGTCGGGTTTCTGAAAAGCCGTCAGGTATCGGTTTTCGGGGCCGGGCGGCGCCAGCAGGTGGCGAGCAGCAGCAGCGCCCCGGCGACGCCGGCGAGCGCGACGATCAGCCCCTTGCCGCCGAACAGCCAGCCGTGCAGGTGCAGCCCGAACGCGTGGTCGAGCGAGATCTTGCCGCCGCCCAGCGCCGCCAACGCGAACGACGCCAGCGTGATGAACAGCACGTACTCGTAACCCTCGCCGGGCCGGAAGATGAAGAACCCGTTCTTGAGGTGGTTGGCGATCAGCGCGACCAGCATCACGCCGATCACGCCCGCCGCCGCGAGTGGGGTGAGCAGCCCGAGGATCAGCAGCACGCCGGCACCCAGCTCGGTCGCGGTGGCGAGCAGGGCGTGCAGCCGGCCGGGCCGGATGCCGATCGACTCGAACCACCGCGCGGTGCCCGGCAGCTTGCCGCCGCCCCAGGCGTGGTTGTAGCCGTGCGCCAGCATCGTGATGCCGAGCGCCGCCCGCAGGAACAACGTCGCGTAGTTCACGCCGCGAATCGACGCGTACGGCGCAGAGTGCAGTGCGGCGAGCACCGTCATGCCCGATCCCCTTCGGTTGGTGGGGCGCCGTGCAGCGCCTCGGTGACCGCCGCCGCGGCTGACCGCAGCCGCTCGACGGTGAACGCCAGGTCGGCGGCCAGCGACCGCCGGCCGGCCACGACCGCGGACAGCACCATCACGATGACGCCGCCGGGGCCGAAGACCGGCGTCGACACGGTGCGCTCGTCGCCGCTGTCCGCACGCGGTGACTCGTAGTCCGGCGGCAGCAGCCGGATCAGCTGATGGAGCTGTGCCGTGGTCTCGTCTTGATGCAGCTCGGGCTGTTCCCGCGAGAGCACCTCGGCTGCCTGGGAGTGCCACTGGTGACCGCGGCCGACCGAGTAGCCGGCCTCGTGCACCTCGGCCAACGTGCGGTTCAGCGCCTCGATCGTCTCGGCCGGCGCGTCCTTGCCGAGCCGGTCGAACCACGCCTTGCGCGCCGATGGCGACGCCCAGGCGACGAAGGCGGTGCCGACCGGCGGCTCGAACGGGATCCGCTGCCCCACCGCCGTCGGCAGCGCCGAGGACTCGAGCCGGCCCGCCCTGGCGAGCAGCACCATGTCGGTGCCGACGATCGCGCTCGCGACGCACTCGACCTCGAGCTCTTCGGCCAGCTCTTCGAGATGCGGCCGGGCCAGATCGGCGGAGCGCATCTGCAGCGCCAGGTCGCTTTCCCAGGCCGCGAGCGACAGCGAGGAGAACCGGCCGTAGCCACCTTGGAAGAACACCAGCGGCATGCTGGTCGAGCCGACGTCGAGGTCGCGGACGGCGCCGATCACGATCCAGTGGTCGCCGGCCTCGTGCACCGCCTCGACGTCGCAGTCGATCCAGGCGAGCACGCCGTCGATGATCGGCGAGCCTGACCCCGCCGGGCGCCACCCCAGCTCGGCGAACTTGTCGGCGCCGCTGACCGCGAACGTCCGGCAGACCGACTCCTGGTCGGAGCCGAGGATGTTGACGCAGAACGACCCCGAGTCACGGAAGCGTGGCCAGCTGGTCGAGGCCTTGTCCGGCATGAACGCCACCAGCGGTGGCTGCAACGAGACCGAGCTGAACGACCCGACCGCCATCCCGGCCGGCTGGCCGTCGGCGTCGATCCCGGTCACCACCGCCACGCCGGTCGGGAAGTGACCGAGCACCTGCCGGAACCGCAGCGCATCAATCGGCCGCGCCGGGCCCCCCCGCGGCGCGTCAGCTGCCGGCTGCGTCATCCGGTGGGCCCCAACGCGCCGCCGTGACGAAGCTCGGCAATCGTGGCG
This sequence comes from Mycobacteriales bacterium, assembly GCA_035550315.1. Classification (GTDB taxonomy): domain Bacteria; phylum Actinomycetota; class Actinomycetes; order JAFAQI01; family JAFAQI01; genus DASZPL01. Next base: position 11,559 of record DASZPL010000067.1, read on the forward strand.
TCGTCGTAGTCGCAGAGCGCGCGCAGCACGTCGTAGGAATGCTCGCCCGGCTCCGGCGCCTTGCTCGGCGTCGGCAGCTCTTCGCCGACGTACTTCACCGGCCAGCCGAGCTGGTCGGCGCCGAGCTGGGACGCCGGCAGCCAGTCGAACCGGGCCGCGAACTGCGGGTCGGCCGGCAGCGTCTTCGGCGTGTTGACCGGAGCGATCGGTGTGTTGACCCGGCCGCCGAACTCCATCCAGTCGGCGCTGGTGCGCTCGGCGAAGATGTCGCGCAGCTCGGCCTGCAGCTCGCGGTTGCCGCGGGCGTGGTCGGCGTACTTCGATCCGGGCCAGCGCTCGAACAGGTCCATCCGGCCGACGCCCTCGCAGAAGTTCTTCCAGAACACCTGCTCACTGGCCATGAACAGCACGTGGCCGTCCTTCGTCGCGTAGATCTGGTAGCGCACGCCTTCGCGCATCCCGGCGGTGCCGGGCGCGCGTCGCTCGTAGTCGTCGCTCGGGTTGCCGGTCACTTCCGACTCGGGCCGTTCGTAGGCGCGCCAGGTCTCGCTGCGGTACCAGTCGAACGCGGCGGCGCAGTCCGATTGAGCGAGCTCGAGCTCTGCGCCTTCGCCGGTCTCGCGGGCGCGAATGACGGCGGCGAGGATCGCGGTCGCGCCGTAGAGCGGTGCGGCATAGATCCCGATGCTGACGTGCTCCGGGATGTAGGTGAAGCCGTCGTCGTCCACGGCCGGCGTGACGATCCCGGCCCAGGTGTCGTAGGCGATGCCGTGGCTCGGGTAGTCCTTGTACGGGCCGGTGCCGCCGTACCCGGAGATGCTGGCGAACACCAGCTTCGGGTTCAGGGCGCGGAGCTCGGCCGCGCCCAGCCCGAGCCGGGCCAGCGCGCCCGGCCGCATCGCCTCGACCACGACGTCCGCGCCTTTCGCCAGGTCGCGGAACACCCGCTTGCCGCCGTCGGTGCGCAGGTCGAGCGTGATGCTCCGCTTGCCGCGGTTGATGTGCAGGTGCATCAATGAGACGCCCTCGACGATCGGCCAGGTCATGCCGCGGACGTAGTCGCCGGCCGGCGGCTCCACCTTGATCACCTCGGCGCCGAGGTCGACCAACGCGCTGGTGATGGCGGCCGGGCCGAGCATCGAGCACTCGATCACGCGCAGCCCGGACAGCGGCGGACGCACGGTCACGTCGGGAGAGTACCTAACGACGCGTCAGACCCGTTGCCCTCAACGGCGCCGGGCGTCACGCCGAGGACGGCGGCGGCGGCGCGGGCGCGATGCCAGGTCTCGTCGCCGTAGAGCGAGCGCAGCGTCCAGGTCCGCTTGAGCCACATGTGGAGGTCGTGCTCGAAGGTGTAGCCGATGCCGGCGTGCACCTGTAGCGCGGTGCGCGCGGCCCGCGCCGCCGCCGCGGACACCGCCAGTTTGGCGTGCGAGGAGTTGCGCGTCCGGCCGGGCTCGTCACGCGTCATGGCCCAGGCGCCGCGGGCGACGACCGGCGCGGCGAACGAGGTCGCGACGTAGCAGTCCGCCAACTGATGCTTCACCGCCTGGAACGACCCGATGACCCGGCCGAACTGCTCGCGGGTCAACGCGTACTTCACGGCCATGTCCAGCATCGCTTCTGCCGCGCCCACCAGCACCGCGGCTGACGCGACCGCGACGACGTCCTGCGCGAACCCGACGTCGATCCCGAGGCGGGTCGCCGGCTCGGCCGTCCACTCGACGGTGGCCAGCCGCACGCCGCGGTCGGCGGACTCGACCGGCGCGACGACGGCGTCGCCCGGCGCGAGGGCATGGATCTCCTTGCCGTCGGCGAGCAGCAGCAGGTCCGCCCATGGCGCGCCGGACACGAGCGCGCCGGGGCCGACGCCGAGGCCGATCGACGCTCCTTCGGCGACCCGCGGCAGCCAGTGCTCGGCGGCGTCGCCGTCGGCGACGGCGAGCACGACGGCGCCGGCGATCGTCTCCAGCACCGGCTCCGGCAGGCAGGCCCGGCCGGCCTCGGTGAGCAGCGGGACCGCCGCGGTGAGGTCCAGGCCGGCGCCGCCGTACTTGTCCGGTACGACGAGACCCAACGCCCCGAGCCCGGCCAGCGAGGACCACAGCCCCGGGATCCGGCCGTCGTCGGAGTCCCACGCCACGCGCAGCGCCACCGAGTCGGCCGACCGCGCGAGCAGGTCGCGCACGGTCGCTGCGAACTCGAGCGCCTCCGGCGCCGCCGTCATCCGCATTCAGCCGCCCCGCGGCAGGCCGAGCACGCGCTCGGCGACGACGTTGCGCTGCACCTCGTTGGTGCCGGCGTAGATCGGGCCGGCGAGCGCGAACTGGTAGCCGTCGAGCCAGCGCGCGGCTTCCGGGTCCGACGTCACGGTCGCGCGTTCGCCGAGCAGCGCGAGCGCGGTCTCGTGGATGCGCACGTCGAGCTCCGACCAGAACAGCTTGTTGGCGCTGGACTCGGCGCCGATCGACTCGCCGGCCATCGCCTTCAACGCGGTCGCCAGCACGTAGAGCCGGTAGGCATCGGCGTCGAGCCAGGCCTGGGTCACGGCATCGGCCAGCGGTGTCAGCGGGTTCCGGCGGAACAGCTCGACCAGCCGGTTGGCCGACGCCATGAAGCGTCCCGGCGACCGCAGTGTGAGCCCGCGCTCGGACGTGGTCGTCGACATCGCGACCTGCCACCCCTGGCCGACCTCGCCGAGCACGTGCTCGTCCGGCACCACTACGCCGTCGAGGAACACCTCGGCGAAGCCGGGCTCGCCATCGAGCTGGCGGATCGGGCGGACGGTCACGCCGTCGGCGGTCAGCGGGAACAGGAGGTAGGTCAGGCCGTGGTGGCGCGAGGACTCCGGGTCGCTGCGAAACAGGCCGAACATCCAGTCCGCAAACGCGCCGCGGGTCGACCAGGTCTTCTGCCCGGACAACCTCCACCCGCCGTCGATGCGCTCGGCACGGCTGCGCAACGACGCCAGGTCGCTGCCGGCGTTCGGCTCCGACCACCCCTGCGCCCACACCTCGTCGGCGCGCGCCATCGGCAGCAGGAACCGGTCCTTGATCGCCTGCGAGCCGAACTCGAAGATCGTCGGGGCCAGCAGGAAGATGCCGTTCTGGCTGACCCGCACCGGCGCGCCGGCTCCCCAGTACTCCTCCTCGAAGGCGAGCCAGTCGAGCAGGTCCGCGCCCCGGCCGCCGTACTGTTCGGGCCAGGTCACCACCGCGAGCCGGGCGTCGAACATCCGTCGCTCCCAGTCGCGGTGCGCCGCGAACCCGGCCGCGGTGTCGAGCGACGGGAGTGGCTGGTCCGGCAGATTCGCGGCAAGCCACTCGCGAACTTCCGCCCGGAACGCTTCGCGCGCCGGATCTGGCGTTAGGTCCAACGGGGTCGCCTCCGAATCTGACGCCGCGTCAGATCGGCGGCTAGCCTATCCGCATGCCTGAGGCGTACATCGTTGATGCGGTTCGCAGCCCGGTCGGCAAGAAGAACGGCGGCCTGGCGGGCGTCCATCCGGCCGACCTCGGCGCGCACGCCATCTCGGCCCTGATCGACCGCACCGGCATCGACCCGGCCGCGGTCGAGGACGTGGTGTTCGGCTGCGTCGACGCGATCGGGCCGCAGGCCGGCGACATCGCGCGCACCTGCTGGCTG
>DASZPL010000068.1:0-5448 GCA_035550315.1 Mycobacteriales bacterium
CCTCGCCCCCGGCGCCCGAGAACCGGACACCGGGGGCGAAACCGCCGGAGTTAGCGAACCGTCAGCGACGCTCGGTTGGAGTAGCCGGCGCGGACGCCGCCGCGCGAGCCGACCTTGACCTGGAAGGTCAGGTGGGTGCCGATCGGCGCCCGCAGGTGGGCGACCGCCACGCCGTTGCCGCCCGTCGTGGTCTTGCCGAGCGTGTGGCGCTCGCCGTGACGGATCCGGTAGAAGGTGACGACCGCGTTGCTGAGGTGCGGGTGGCTGACCACGCGCAGCTGGACCTCACCGTTGTGCTTGCTCACCCGGTGCGACGACACCGTTAGCGTCGGGTGCTCCTTGCCGTGGTGCACCGGCGGCGGGTTGCCAGGTGACTGAATCCGGACGGTCGTGACCGCCGCCGGCTCGGTTGCCTGCTGGCTGCCGTCGACATTCACGTCGACGTACGCCGCGATCGTGTCGGTGCCGTTGTCGTTGGCCGAGTAGGTGAACAGCGCGGCGCCGTTGGCCGCCGTGACCGACGAGCCGGATGCCGCGTTGGCCCCGGTCACCCGGAAGCGCACGGTCGCGGCCGACACCGGCTGGCCGCTGGAGTCGACGACAACCGCCTCGACCGATTCCGACTCTCCCGCGGTGACGCCGCGCTGCGGGAACAGCAGCAACGTGGTGCCTTGCGTAGGCGTACCGCCGACGGCGTATGTCGCCGTGGCGACACAGTTGCCGGCGAAGGACGCGCCGGTCGGCGTGCCGGCCGGGTCGGCGCACTCGCTGAACGACGAGCCGTTCGGGATCGTCGCAACGACGGAGCCGACACCAGTGTCGGTCGCCGCGGTGGTCAGCACGACGGCCGCCTGGCCGTTGCTCGCGGTCTGCAGACTGGCGCTGGACACGCCACCGAGCGTGCCGGGGCCGCTCTGTACGACGCTCACCGGCACGCCGCCGACGGGGTTGCCGAACTGGTCGAGCACGGTGACCGTGAACTTCTGTTGACCGCCCGGCGCGACCTGCACGGTCGCCGGGCTGATCACGATGTTGCGGACGAGCGCGCCGCTCGTGACGTAGCTCACCGTGCCGGTCGCCGTGGTGTTGTCGGAGCGGGCGACCACCGACTGCGTCCCGATCACGTTCGAGGAGACGAAGGCGGCCGCGACGCCTGTGGTGCCGGTCGACACCGTGACGGTCTTGCCGTTGTTCGCGGAGTAGCTGTTCGAGGCGCTGACGAAACCGCTGTCGACGCTGAACGTCACCGACTTGCCGAGCAGCGGTGTGCCGTCGGAGTTCTCGACCAGCGCGCACACCTTGGTCACGGTCAGCCCGACCGCGTTGGCGCCGACCGCGTTCGTGCCCGATGGGTTCGTCGTGTTGCAGGTGCCGCTGACGTCGAGAATCACCCGGCTCGCGATCGTCGATCCGTTGATCCACTGCACGCTGGCGCTCGCGGTGCTGGAGACGCCGCTACGCGGCAGCTGCGGGTTGTTGGTGACGTCGGTAACGGTCACCGTGTCCGTCTCGCTGGCCGGATTCACGGCGGAGTCGGCGTAACTGATTACCGCCTTGCCGTCCGACGCCGTGGTCACCGTGCCCGACTTGCCGGAGTTACGGCCCACCACCGTGTAGGCCAGGGTCTGGCCGCCGACCCCGGCACCGAACTGGTCGGTGACGGCGCCGGTGAAGCCCGGCGCCCCGCCGTTGCTGACGGTCTGGATCTGCGGCGTCAGCGTGAACGTCCAGGCCGTGCGGGTCTGCAGCGTTGCGGTTGCGGAGCGGGTGCCGGGCGTCGCGCCCGGCCGGCCGCCGACGCTGGCCGCCGCCCCGATGATCTCGTTGTTGAGCGGACGGACCTCGGTGACCGTCTCGGTGCAGGTGCCGTCGGCGCCCGTGGTACAGGTCGCCGTCGCCGGCGTGATGTCGGTCGGCGACGGGCCAGCGGTAACCGAGTTGGCGAAGTCGACTCGTACGCCGGACAGCGGCGCGCCGTTGGTCGAGCTCACGACCGCAGCGGTGAACACCACCGAGTTGCCGTCGATCGGGACGATGCAGTTCTGGCGCTGCCCCGGCAGGTCGACGAACTGGCTGTTGCAGACCGTGACGATGTCGAAGTTGCCGTTGTTAGGCAGCGGCTGGAACGTCGCCAGGACCGTCTGCTGACCCTCGCCGGAGTCCGGACCCGGGGTGCCGCCCTGCACGTTGACGTAGAACGTGATCGTGTCGGTACCGGCGACACCGCCGTTGGTGAGCACGCAGGTCGCGACGCCGCTGGAATCCGTCGTGCCGCACGCCTTCGGTGACGGCGACGCCGACTGCGGGTCCGGCCCGGTCGAGACGTAGTCCACCTCGGCGCCTGCGATCGCGTTGTGATTGGCGTCGGTCGCGACCACCGTGTAGGCGACGCTGGTGCCGACGTACTGGGTGACGTTCGCCGGCGTCACGGCCAGCTGGGCGACACTGCTCGGGCCGCCCGTCCCGATGGCCAGCGAGGCGGTCTGGCTCGACGGGTCGCTGGTCGTCGGTGCGGCGTCGGCACCGCCGTTGGAATAGGCCACGACCGACGCGGTCCCCGCAGCCGAGGAGGTCACCCCGAAAGTCACCTTCCCGGCGGTGTCGCCACTCGTGCCCGTCGTCACTGCGAACCGCTCGGTCGCGCTGGAGCTCAACAGGCCACTGCTGCTGCTGATCGGATGGACGTTGCTGGTGCAGGTGCCTAGCGGGTTGCCGAAGCTCAGCAGACCGGTGGGCTCGGTGACCTGCACAGTGATCACCGCACCGGGCGCCGGCAGGCCGGCCTGGTCCGCGGCCGTCACGGTGTAGAGCGCGCAGCCGCTGGCAGCGATCGACGACAGCTGCGGGCTCAGTGTCACCCGGAACGGCGCGGCGGCAAACGTGACCGTGAGCTCAGTGGCCTGCTCGCCGCCGACGAACGCCGAGTTGCTGCCGGTGCCGTCGAAGATCCCGATCAGATCGGTGCCGGAGCCGTGCGTGTTGGGGATCGTGCAGACCGACGGACTCGCGTTCGCCGGCGCACAGTCGTGGCCGTTGGGGTACGCGGTCGTTCCAACGGCATCGGGACCGCTGATCACCGTCCACTCGAGGTTCGTCGGCGAGCCGGTCGTGGTCACGTTGACGACCGCGTTCTGCCCCTCCTGGTAGGCGGTCTGGGTCGGCGTGGCGGTAATGCTCGTGGCTGCAGCGCTCGCGGCGGGGGCGAATGGCACAGCCAGACCCAACGCAGCGGCGGCACCGACGGCGATCGTCGCGACCCACCGGACTGCTCGCGACGAACCAGATGACGTGCCCATGGAATCCCCTCAGCACCGACCGGCCACACACCGGCCAAGCACGGGATTATTAGCACAGTTCGGGCACCCAATCGGCAGAAAGACCCACTGGAGGCGCACATGTCCGACGAGGTGAGGTACGCCGTCGCCGACGGCGTTGCCGCGCTGACGCTGAACCGCCCGGAAGCGCTCAACGCCTTGACGGTCGCCACGAAGCTCGCACTGCTCGACGCGCTGGCCCGCGCCGGGGCCGATCGTCAGGTGCGCGCGGTGGTGCTCACCGGCGCCGGTCGCGCGTTTTGCGTCGGCCAGGACCTGCGCGAACACTCCGACGGGCTGGCCGCCGGCGACACCGAACTGTCCACGGTGCGCGAGCACTACAACCCGATCATCGAGGCGCTGGTCGGGCTGCCGAAGCCGGTGATCGCCGCGGTGAACGGGATGGCCGCCGGCGCCGGGGCGTCGCTGGCGTTCGCCTGCGACGTGCGGATCGCGGCCAGCTCGGCGGCGTTTTTGATGGCGTTCAGCCGGGTCGGGCTGGCGCCCGACAGCGGCGCGTCGTGGACGCTGCCGCGGCTGATCGGCTACGGCCGGGCGGCGGCGATGCTCATGCTCGCCGAGCCGGTGCCGGCCGCGCAGGCGCTGGAGATGGGGCTGGTCAGCGCGGTCGTCGCCGACGACCAGCTCGAGACCGCGGCGGCCGGGCTGGCGACCAAGCTGGCCGCCGGGCCGACCGCGGCCTACGCCGAGGTGAAGCGGACGCTCGCGTTCGCGGCGTCGCACTCGCTGACCGAGTCCCTCGACCAGGAGGCGCGGGCGCAGGCGCGCTGCGGCGCGACGGCCGACCACCGCAACGCGGTCAGCGCGTTCCTGGCGAAACAGTCCGCAACCTTCACCGGACGTTGAGACTTCAGCGGCTGATGCAGCCCTTCAGATGGTCGTTGACCAGGCCGGTCGCCTGCATCAGGGCATACGCCGTGGTCGGCCCGATGAACCGGACGCCCTGGCGGCGCAGGTCCGCGGCGAGGGCTTGCGACTCGGCGGACTCGGTCGCGATGTCCGCAGTCGTGCGCGGCGGCTTCCGGGCCTTGGCCGGGGCGTAAGCCTCGACGTACTTCAGCAGCCCGCCGGGGAGGTCGGCGACGATGCGCGCGTTGCCGATGGCGGCCAGGATCTTCGCCCGGTTGCGCACGATGCCCGGGTCGGCGAGCAGCCGGGCGACGTCGGCGTCGCCGAAGCCGGCGACCGCCGGGATCGCGAAGTTGGCGAACGCCGCGCGGAAGGCCGGGCGCTTGCGCAGGATCACCAGCCAGGACAGGCCGGACTGGAACCCCTCCAGGCAGAGCCGCTCGAACATCTCGTCGTCGGTGCTGAGCCGCCGGCCCCACTCGCCATCGTGGTAGTCGACGTACTCCTCGGCGCTGACCGCCCACGGGCAGCGGGGCTGGCCGTCCGGCCCCGGCAGCAGGCCGCGGCCGCTCACTCCGGCGGCTCGCGGTCGGCGTCGCCGGCCTGGGCGCGCATCGACTCGGCGATCCGGTCCAGCGCCGCGTCGACGTCTTCCATCCGGTAGCCGCGCCAGCCGATCCGGAACCGCAGCCGCGGCACGTCGTCGGCGTCGAGCGGCCCGTCGTCCGGCAGGCCGAGGTCGGCGTGGTCGACCGACTCGGGCTCGAGGCCGCCGCCGTTGTAGACCAACCACAGCGCGAGCCCGGCGACCAGGATCGCGCCGATGACGACCACGATCGCGACAACCACGCCGCCAACCTATTCCGGTTTAGGGCTCGGCTTCGAGGACGTCCTCGGCGGTCGGCACCCGGGCGGGCCCCGGCGCTTCGAGTGCGTCGAAGGCCGCGGCCACGTCGGTGGTCCAGACCGTGACGTCGACCGCGGCGCGCGGCGCGAACCCGTCACGCACCAGCGCCTCCGCCTGCTCGCGCAACGGCGCGAAGACGCCGTCGGGGTCGAGGACGACGACGGCCTTGTCGTGCATCGCCAGCGAGCGCGACACCCAGATCTCGAGCAGCTCCTCAAGCGTGCCGAGACCGCCGGGCAGCACGAGGAACGCGTCGGCGCGGCGATCCATCTCCGCCTTGCGGGTGCGCATGTCGGGCGTGACGATCAGCTCGTCGGCGTCGATGTCGGCGACCTCTCGCAGCCGCAGCGCCTCGGG
>DASZPL010000069.1:0-11704 GCA_035550315.1 Mycobacteriales bacterium
TGGCGCCCGCGCCGTACTTGGCCGTGACCGCATCGCGCGCCTTGCGGCCGTTGCGGATCGCGTCACCGAAGATCACGATCAGGAACAGCAGCGCCAGCGGGCTGCCGACCGCGGCCGCGACCGGGATGAACGTCAGCACCAACGTCACGAGGATCAGCGCGAAGAAGATCTGACCGAGCGTGAACCGCGAGTCGACGAAGTCCCGGGCCAGCCGCTTCTCCGGCCCGGCGTCACGCGGCGGCAGGTTCCGCTCGTCGCCGGTCAGTAGCGCTTCGCGCTGCTTGCGGCGGACGTCCCGGTTTCGCTCGCGCTGCTGCGCCGCGGCTTCCTTGCGGGTCTTCGGCGCCGGGGTACGCCGGCGCTTGCGCGCCTCGCTGCGCTTCGGCGTCGGCCGGCCCTTCCCGGTCGGTGCCGGCTCGGTCTCGTCGGGCGCCGGGTCGGGGGGAGTCAAGCGCCGACCGAGGATCACGGCGGGCAGTCTAGGTGCCGGTTCGATGCTCAGCCCGCGTTCAGCAAGGCGACTAGGCTGAGGTCCTGCCCGCCGTACCGCGGTGCGGGCAGCGGGAGGTCGACGACACATATGGGCATGGGCCGACGGCTCGCTTTGATCGTGAAAGCAAAGGCCAGCAAGGTCCTCGACAAGCATGAGGACCCGCGCGAGACGCTGGACTACTCCTACGAGAAGCAGCTGGAGCTGCTGACGAAGGTACGCCGTGGCGTGGCCGACGTCGCCACCAGCCGCAAACGGCTCGAGATCCAGATGCAGCAGCTGCAGGCCAGCGCCGACAAGCTGCAGTCGCAGGCGCAGCAGGCCGTGACCGCCGGCCGCGACGACCTGGCGCGCGAGGCGCTTACCCGGCGCGCCACCGCGAACTCGCAGCTTGCCGACCTGCAGACCCAGCACGCCCAGCTGCAGGCCGAGGAAGAGAAGCTGACGCAGGCCTCGCAACGGTTGCAGGTCAAGGTCGACGCCTTCCGGACCCGCAAGGAGACGATCAAGGCGACCTACACCGCGGCCGAGGCGCAGGCGAAGATCGGTGAGGCCGTCTCCGGCATCTCCGAGGAGATGGGCGACATCGGCATGGCGATGCAGCGTGCCGAGGACAAGACCCAGCAGATGCAGGCCCGCGCCGGCGCCGTCGACGAACTGCTCGCCTCCGGCGCGCTCGACGACGCCACGATCGGCGGCGGCAAGGACGACATCCAGGCCGAGCTCGACCGCTCCGCCGCCGGCACCGACGTGGAGCTGGAGCTTGCGAAGCTGAAGGGCGAGCTGCCGGCCGGGCAGTCCGCCCCCGCGATCGGCGGTGCGGCCGGGGATGCCGCGACGGCCGCGGAGCCCGCTGCCGAGGAACAGAAATGATCGTGCGGATCCTCGGCGAGGGGCAGCTCGACGTCCCCGCCCACGGGTTGGACGAGCTCAACGCGCTTGACGAGAAGGTGCAGAAGGCGTGCGACGCCGACGACCAGGCGGCGTTCACCGAGGCGCTCGGCGCGCTGCTCGCCCGGGTCCGCGAGCTCGGCAAGCCGCTGCCCGACGACACCTTGACCCCATCTGAACTGGTGCTTCCGGCCGCCGACTCGTCGCTGGCCGAGGTCGCGGCATTACTTGCCGACGACGGTTTGATCCCTGGGTGAGGCGAGCTTCGAGATGAGTACCAGCGAACGGCGCCGGATCCGGCCCGACCACGGCCTGACCGCCCGGATGACGTTCACCATGTTTTTGCTCGGCGCGCTGTACGTCGGTGTCGTCGCCGCGCTGATTGGGTCCGGCGTCAGCGCTGGGCCGGTCATCGTGATCGCGGTCATCGTGTTGTTCGCGCAGTACTGGTTCTCCGACCGGATCGCGCTCTACGCGATGCACGGCAGGATCGTGACCCCGGAAGAGGCGCCCGAGCTGCACGGCATCGTCGACCGGCTGTGTGCCCTGGCGGACATGCCGAAGCCGAAGGTCGCGATCGCCAACACCGACATCCCGAACGCATTCGCGACCGGCCGCAACCCGAAGAAGGCCGTGGTCTGCGCGACCACGGGCATCATGCGCCGGCTCGACACCGAAGAGCTGGAAGGCGTGCTGTCGCACGAGCTCTCGCACGTCGCGCACCGCGACGTCGCGGTGATGACGATCGCGTCCTTCCTCGGCGTGGCCGCGGGCCTGATCACGCGGTTCGCGTTCTACAGCGAGATGTTCGGCGGCGGCTTCGGCAACCGCAATAACAACAACAACGACAACAGCGCCGCGGTGATGGCCGCGGTGATGCTGGTGTCGATGGTCGTCTACGCGATCTCGTTCCTGCTGACCCGCGCGCTGTCTCGCTACCGCGAGCTGTCCGCCGACCGTTCCGGGGCGCTGCTCACCGGCCGGCCGTCGGCGCTCGCCGCGGCGCTGCAGAAGGTCACCGGCGAGATGGCGCGGATCCCGACCCGCGACCTGCGCACCGCCGAGCCGTTCAACGCGTTCTTCTTCACCCCGGCGCTGGCCAACGGCGTGTCGATCTCGTCGCTGTTCTCGACGCATCCGTCGCTGGAGAAGCGGCTCGAGCAGCTCGCCAAGATCTCGGCGCAGCTCGGCCAGCCGGTCTGAGCCCGACCTGATGGGACTGCTGGACACGCTGCTCGGCCGCACCAAGCCGGTCAAGCCGGACCTCGACGACCTGTTCGCGCTGCCGTCGGCGGCGATCACGTTGCAAGCCGGCGCCGACCTGCGCCCGACCGGCGTCGGGTCGGTGTGCGTGAAGCCGTCGGAGGGTGGCGCGTTCGCTGGGTTGCGCGACCAGATCGACGAGTTGCTGTCGGTCAACACCGCCGACGGCCAACGCAAGTACGACGAGGTCACCGACTCGTTCGGCTTCAGCTGGCTCACCCGTCGTACCTCGCCCGAGGACCTGAGCGGGTTGGTGACCGACCTGCACGCGGTCAACTCCACGCTCGACGGCGCGGGGTTCGGCCCGGCGCTGCTCTGCACGCTGGTCGCGTTCGGCGACGGCAGCCAGCCGACGGTCGGCCTGGTCTACCTCTACAAGCGCGGCAGCTGGTATCCGTTCGCGCCGACCGGCAAGGAGAAGCGCGACAATTCGCGCGAGCTGCAGATCAAGGCGGTCCTGGGGGAGGATCTCAAGGTGGAGGCGGACCTATCGCGCTGGTTCCCAGTGTGGGGAGCACCCGGGCTGTGACCGGCGCCACCGCCGGCTGAGCCGTGTTCGACATCGCCGGGGTGCTGCTGAGCGCGGCAGCGGACCACGGCCACCAGCTGCCGGGCGTGTTCGGCAAGCTGCAGCCGACGCTGCAGCACTACGGCTACCTCGCGGTCGGGGGCGCGCTGTTCTTTGAAGACTTCGGCGTGCCGCTGCCCGGCGAGACGATGCTGATTGCGGCGTCGCTCTACGCCGGCGCCGGACATCTCGAGATCTGGGTCGTCGTCATCGTGGCGTTCCTCGCCGCCGTGCTCGGTGACAATGTCGGGTTCGCGATCGGCCACTTCGGCGGCCGGCCGCTGCTCGAACGGGTCGGCAAGTACGTCTTCCTCACCCCGAAGCGGATCGACGCCGCGGAGGCGTTCTTCCGCCGGCACGGCAACTGGATCGTCGTCGCGGCGCGGTTCATCGAAGGGCTGCGCCAGGCCAACGGGATCATCGCCGGCATCGTCGAGATGCCGTGGAAGCGGTTTCTTGCCGCCAACGCACTCGGCGCCGCGCTGTGGGTCGCCGTCTGGTCCACACTCGGCTACTTCGCCGGCAGCCACGTCGAGACGATCAGCCGTTACTTCACCTGGGTCGCCGGCGGGATCGCGTTGCTGGTCGTGCTGGGCATCGCGCGTCACATCTGGCACGCTCGGCGTCGCCGGTCCGCCGCCGCCGCGCCGGCCCGCGCGGGGGAGGAGCAACGCGCATGATGACCGCGCTCACCACCAGGTTTGCCACGCTCGCCCTCGTACCGCTCGCGGCATCTGGCCTGCTCGCCGGACCGCTCGGCACCGGAAGCCCGGCCGTCGTCGGCCACCTCGCCTACTTGACCAACGGCGACTCGACCGGCCAGAACAACCAGGTCGAGCTGGTCACCGTGTACGCCGACGGCACCACGTCCGCGGCCCAGCAGATCGGGCCGGTCGGCACCGCCGCTGGCTGGTCCGTGCGAATCTTTCCCGACAGCCTGGTGGCCTCGACCGACGGCGAGCGGCTGGCCTGGTCCGAGGAGCTGACCAAAGGCACCGGCGCCGCGCTGCGGCTGCGCAGCATCCTGGTGATGCGCGACGAGACGACCGGTACGACGACGCAGCTGCGGACCGTCGAGCAGCCGGTCGGCTTCGCCGGCCATCGCCTGGTCGTCGCCAGCGGCGGGCCGGCCCACGAACTGGCCACGACGCCCAGCGCGCATCTGGTGCGGCTGCACGTCGGCGCGTTCCCACTGACGACGTACGCGCACGGCGTGGTCTCGGCGCCGGCGAAGTTCGACCAGGCCGGCACCCACCACACCGACACGCTGCAGCTGCGGTCGTTCGGCGGGCACCGGACGGTGCTGCACATCTACCACCTCGGGCCGGCGAACTACCGCGACGTCGACGCCGGCTGGCTCAGCGCCGACGGCAACCACCTCGTCGTGGAGCGCGGCAACCACCAGGACTTCGGCGGTCTGGGCCCGTCATCGCTGGCCGACGAGTTCGGCCCCGCGGGCGCCGACGACCGCCGGACGCTCGGCCACTACGGCACCGCGAAGGCCGCCTGGCGGATCGAATCCGTCGGCTTCGTCGGGTCGCACGACGACGTCTGGGCGGCCTGGGCGCGACAGGCGCGCCACACCGTGCACGCGCTGGTCGCGCGCTTCACCGGCGGGCACTGGCGGCTGGTGCGCGACGACGCGATCGCGCTGGCGTCACGCGGCTCCTATGTCCTGGTGCAGCCCGGCCGCTACGTGCCGAACGGCTCCGAGGGCGGGCTCGACTACCGCACCGAGGCGACCAGCCCGGCGGTGCTGCTGCACGGAGGTAGCAGCGTCGCCCTCGACATCGCGGGCATCGGCTTCGCCTGGGTGAGCGGCTGACCATTCGGCCGGCCTGCGCCGTACAGTTCGCAGATGGCTGATGATCGTGAGCTGGACGTCGTTGTCTATGGCGCGACTGGGTTTGTCGGCAAGCTGACCGCGGCAGCACTCGCAAAATCCGGTGGCGGTGCGCGCATCGGGCTCGCCGGCCGGAGCCAGGACAAGCTGCAACGCACCCGGGCCGACCTCGGCCCGGCGGCAGCCGAGCTGCCGCTGATCGCCGTGGACGCCGCCGACGAGGCGGGCCTGCGCGACCTCGCCGGGCGCACCCGGGCGGTCGTTACCAGCGTCGGCCCCTACTGCGACTACGGCATGCCGCTGCTCGCGGCCTGCGCCGCCGCTGGCACGCACTACGCCGACCTCACCGGCGAGGCGAAATTCGTCCGGGAAGCCGCCGACCGCTATGACGGGACGGCGCGTGAGAGCGGCGCTCGCATCGTCAACGCCTGCGGCTTCGACTCGATCCCGTCGGACCTCGGCGTGTTTGCCCTCCACCAGCAGGTGCGCGCCGACGGCGAGGGAGAGCTGGAGGAGACGACGCTGGTTGTCCGTCAGCTGAAGGGCGGCGTGTCCGGCGGCACCCTGGCGACGATGAAGAACACTGTCGACGAGATGAAGCGCAGCAAGGAGTTTCGCCGGTTCCTCGCCGACCCCTACAACCTGAGTCCGGATCGCGGCAAGGAGCCCGACCTCGGCGACGAGTCCGACCCTCGGCGCATCGCGCGCGACCGCGAGATCGGCCGCTGGCTCGCGCCATTCGTGATGTCGAGCTACAACACCCGGATCGTGCGGCGCAGCAACGCGCTGCTCGACTACGCGTACGGCCGGCGGTTCCGCTACCAGGAGTACATGAGCTTCCCGGCCCACCCCGGCGGGCTCGCCGCCGCCGTCGGCGTCACCGCGGGGTACGCCGCGCTCGGTGGCGGGCTGATGCTGCCGCCGACCCGCAAGCTGCTCGACCGGATGCTGCCCGACCCGGGCGAAGGGCCGAGCGAGAAGACGCAACGCAACGGCCGGTTCCGGCTGGAGATCCACGCAACCACCTCGACCGGCGCGCGCTACGTCTGCGACGTCGCCGGCACCGGCGACCCGGGCTACGCCGCGACCGCGGTGATGTTCGCGCAGTCCGGGCTCGCGATGGCGCTCGACGGCGAGCGGCTGCCGGCGGCGGCCGGCGTCCTGACGCCGGCGAGCGGCGTCGGCCAGCCGCTGCTCGACCGGCTGCGCGGCGAGGGCTTCACTTACGACGCCCGGCGGGTGTAGCCGCCCGGCGATGCGCGTCGTCATTGCGCCGGACTCGTTCGGCGAGGCGCTGACGGCTGCCCAGGCGGCGGCCGCGATCGCACGCGGCTGGCTTGAAGCCGCACCCGATGACGAGGTCGAGCTGGTCCCGCTGTCCGACGGCGGCCCCGGTTTCGCCGCGGCGGTGGCCACCGCAAGCCCGGACTCTCACTGGCTGGGCCCCGGCCTCGTCCAGATCGGTGCGACGGCGTACGTCGAGAGCGCGGTCGGCTGCGGCCGCGACCGGATCCGCGCCGTCGGCGCAGCCGTCGGCACCGGCTCGACGTACGACGTCGGGGCGATGGTGCGGGTCACCGCGACCGCCCCCGGCGTCGAGACGGTCGTCGTCGGTCTCGGCGGCTCGGTCACCAACGACGGCGGAGCCGGGGCCTGGGCGGCATTGGGCGCCGCGCCCGCCGACGGCCTCGGCGCCGGCGGGCTGGGCCTGGCGGGCCTCGACCGACTGACCATGCCGCCTCCCCTCGGCGTCCGGCTGGTCGCGGCGGCCGACGTCGACAACCCGCTGCTCGGCCCGCACGGCGCGAGCCACAGCTACGGACCGCAGAAGGGTGCGGGCGCGGCGACGGTCGCGGCGCTGGAAGCCGCCATGACGCACTGGGCCGACCTGGTCGAGGCCGCGACCGGCTTGGCGGGGCTGCGCGACGAGCCCGGCGCGGGCGCGGCCGGCGGGCTCGGTTTCGGGCTGCTGGCCCTCGGCGCGCAGCGGGTGCCGGGCGTCGACCTGGTCGCCGACGCGCTCGGGTTGGCCGACCGGATTGCCGCCGCGGATCTCGTGATCACCGGCGAAGGCCGCTACGACGCCACCTCGCTGCGGGGCAAGGCCGTCGCCGGCGTGGCCCAGCGGGCGCTCGTCGCGGCGGTGCCGTGCATCGTGCTCGCCGGCGACGCCACGGTCGGCCGGCGGCAAGCCGCCGCGCACGGCGTCGACGCGATTCACACGGTCGCGGAGCTATTCGGGTCGGTCGAGGCGGGAATAGCGGCTGGAGAACCGGGCTTGCACCGATTGGCGCGCGAGACCGCCCGCCAGCGCCGACATGTGTAAGCATGGAACTTAGGCATCGAACAGCGACATTCGCGAGATCCGAGGAGCCACAACGCGATGACCGTGCAGGACACGACGCAGACCGACGCCCAACCGGTATCCGACGGCGTCGTACTCACCGACACCGCCGCGGGCAAGGTCAAGCACCTGCTCGACCAGGAGGGTCGTGACGATCTCGCGTTGCGGATCGCGGTCCAGCCGGGTGGCTGCTCAGGCCTGCGTTACCAGTTGTTCTTCGACGAGCGTTCGCTGGACGGCGACACGGTCAAGGACTTCGGCGGCGTCAAGGTCGTGGTCGACCGGATGAGCCTGCCCTACCTCGGCGGCGCCACGATCGACTTCGTCGACACCATCGAGAAGCAGGGCTTCACGATCGACAACCCTAACGCCACCGGCTCCTGCGCCTGCGGGGATTCCTTCCACTAGGAATCGCGAGCGCCGAAACGCCGCGGCTGGGATGGCGCGCGCGTCGGTGAGCAGTTCGAGCCAGGTTTCCGGGTCGTCGCGGGCCGGCCGTCGCGATGCGCTCATGGCTCGGACGCTAAAGGTGACCGGCCAGTAGGAGAAGCCCTACCGACCGGTAGGTTCGCCGGATGCGCATCGCCGTGAGTGGCTCGATCGCCACCGACCACCTCATGACCTTCCCGGGCCGGTTCGCCGAGCAGCTGCTGCCCGACCAGCTCGCCCACCTGTCGGTGTCGTTTCTGGTCGAGGACCTCGAGGTCCGGCGGGGCGGCGTCGCCGCGAACATTTGCTACGGCATGGCGCAGCTCGGGCTCCGGCCGTTGCTGGTCGGCGCGGTGGGGGAGGACTTCGGCGAGTACCGCGCCTGGCTGGACGGGCACGGCGTCGACACCTCGGGCGTGCTGGTCTCGAGCAAGCGCCGCACCGGCCGGTTCGTGTGCACGACCGACGCCGAGCAGAACCAGATCGCGTCGTTCTACCCCGGCGCGATGGCCGAGGCCCGCGACATCGACCTCGGCGCCCTGGAGCGGCCCGACCTGGTCGTGATCAGCCCCAACGACCCGCAGGCGATGACCGAGCACGCCGCCTGGTGCCGATCCGCCGGCGTCGACTTCGCGGCCGACCCGTCGCAGCAGCTGGCCACGCTCGAGGGCGACGCGATCCGGGGCCTGATCGACGGAGCGACGCTGCTGTTCAGCAACGCCTACGAGGCCGCCCTGCTGGAGCGCAAGACCGGCTGGTCGGCCGACGAGGTGCTGCAACGGGTCGGCACCCGGATCACGACGCATGGCGCCGACGGCGTCGTCATCGAGGCCGCGGGCGCCGCTGCGGTCACGGCCGTGGTCGTGCCGGCAACCGAGATCGCCGACCCGACCGGCGTCGGTGACGCCTTCCGCGCCGGCTTCCTGGCGGGCCGCTCCTGGGGGCTGTCGCTGGAGCGGGCCGCGCAGCTCGGCAGCCTGCTCGCGACCGGCTGCCTGGAGACGCTGGGGCCGCAGGAATACACGCTCGACCGATCGGTCAGCGAGCAACGACTGGCAGCGGCGTACGGCGTCGACGCGGCGGCCGAGATCCTCGCGGCCTGGACGTGACCCGGCGACCGGCTGACACGCCGCCCCTCGGCGCAGCCGGAACCGAGCGCTGCGTTAGGGTTTCGCCCGTGCCGCGTCACACCCCCAGCCGGCTCCGGCGTGTGCTGAAATTCGCCGTCGTACCGGTCGTCATGCTGCTGGCCAGCGGCTGCACCGGCGAGGCGGCGAAATGGGAGCGCGGCGGCTGGCCGGACCCGGTCACCAAGCAGGGCAAGCAGGTGCTCGGCCTCTGGCAGGGCGGCCTGATCGCGTGCATCGTGGTCGGCGGACTGGTCATCGGGATGATCCTGGTCTCGGCGATCTGGTTCCGGAAGCGCTCGGACGACCAGCTGCCGCGGCAGGTGCGCTACAACCTGCCGATTGAGGTGCTCTACACGTTCATCCCGATCATCATCGTGTCGATCTTGTTCTACTTCACCGCGATCGGCGAGGACCGGGAAGACAAGATCACCAAGGGCCCGGCGCTGAACGTGCAGGTCGTCGGCTTCCAGTGGTCGTGGCAGTTCAACTACCTGCAGGACCAGCTGTCGATCACCGGCCGGCCCGGCGACCCGCCCCAGCTCGTGCTGCCGGTCGGCGAGAACATCCACTTCTACGAGGTGTCGGCGGACGTCATCCACTCGTTCTGGGTAGTGCCGTTCCTGTTCAAGCGTGACGTGATCCCGGGCCGGATCAACCAGTTCGAGGTCACGATCACCAAGGCGGGCACGTTCCAAGGGCGGTGCGCGGAATACTGTGGCGCGGAGCACGACCGGATGACGTTCACGGTGAAGGCATTGCCGCGGGCGCAGTACGACCAGTGGCTGGCGTCGGCGCAGCAAGCCGCCCAAGCCGGCACGAACCCCGAGTACACCGTCTACAGCGGGCCCACCAGCGGCACGGCGAGCGACCAGCCCGGTAGCACCCTGGGGAGCAACGCATGACCGTCGTCGAGCCAGTACGCCGCGTCCGGCCGCACCGGGTGACCGTCGCCCCCGGCAGCCGGGTGGTGCGCTGGATCACCACGACCGATCACAAGGTGATCGGTTACATGTACCTGATCACGTCGTTCGTGTTCTTCCTGGCCGGCGGCATCATGGCCGAGCTGATGCGCACCGAGCTGGCGCGCCCGGGCCTGCAGCTGATGCACGCGGAGACCTTCGACCAGCTGTTCACGATGCACGGCACGATCATGTTGCTGTTCTTCGCGACGCCGCTGTTCGTCGGCTTCACGAATGTGGTCATGCCGCTGCAGATCGGCGCGCCCGACGTCGCGTTTCCGCGGCTGAACATGCTCAGCTACTGGTTCTTCCTGTTCGGCGGCCTGATCACCATGTCCGGCTTCCTCACGCCGGGCGGTGCCGCCGACTTCGGCTGGTTCGCCTACACCCCGCTGAGCAACGCGACGTACTCGCCCGGCGTCGGTGCCGACCTGTGGATCATGGGCCTAGCCCTGTCCGGGTTCGGCACCATCCTTGGCGGCGTCAACTTCATTACCACGATCATCTGCCTGCGCGCGCCCGGCATGACCATGTTCCGGATGCCGATCTTCACCTGGAACGTGCTGTTCACCTCGATCCTGGTGCTGGTCGCGTTCCCGGTGCTGGCCGCCGCGCTGCTCGCGCTGGAGGCTGACCGCAAGTTCGGCGCGCACATCTTCGACGCCTCTAACGGCGGCGCGATCCTCTGGCAACACCTGTTCTGGTTCTTCGGCCATCCCGAGGTCTACATCGTCGCCTTGCCGTTCTTCGGGATCATCACAGAGGTGATCCCTGTCTTCAGCCGGAAGCCCGTGTTCGGTTACAAGGGCCTGGTCTTCGCGACGATCTCGATCTCCGGCCTGTCGATCACGGTGTGGGCGCACCACATGTTCGCGACCGGCGCCGTACTGCTGCCGTTCTTCTCGCTGCTGTCGCTGCTGATCGGTGTACCGACCGGCGTGAAGTTCTTCAACTGGATCGGCACCATGTGGCGCGGTGCGATCTCGTTCGACACCGCCATGCTGTTCGCGATCGGCTTCCTGATCACGTTCCTGCTGGGTGGCCTGACCGGCATCCTGCTCGCGATGCCGCCGATCGACTTCCACGTCAGCGACACCTACTTCGTGGTGGCGCACTTCCACTACGTGCTGTTCGGCACGGTGGTCTTCGCGATGTTCGCCGGGTTCTATTTCTGGTGGCCGAAGATGACCGGCACGATGCTCAACGAACGGCTCGGCAAGGTGCACTTCTGGACGCTGTTCGTCGGCTTCCACACGACGTTCCTGGTGCAGCACTGGCTCGGCGTCGAAGGCATGCCGCGGCGCTATCCCGACTACCTCCCGACCGACGGCTTCACGACGCTGAACACGGTCTCGACGATCGGCGCGTACATCCTCGGCCTGTCGATGCTGCCGTTCTTCTACAACGTCTGGCGGTCGTGGGTCGGGAAGAACGAGCGGGTCGTCGGCGACGATCCGTGGGGTTACGGCAACTCGCTGGAGTGGGCGACCTCCTGCCCGCCGCCGCGGCACAACTTCACGTCCATCCCGCGGATCCGCTCCGAGCGGCCGGCATTCGACCTGCACTACCCGCACCTGGCAGGCGCGCGAGAACATCACGCCGCGCCGAACATTACGTGAGGTGACAGCGTGAAGGTCGAAGCGTTCCTGTTCGGGTTCATCGCGGTGTTCCTCGCCGGCACCGACATCGTCTATTGGTTCACCTCGCACGACCCGACCGGCACGACCGCGCTGGCGCTGGCGGCCGGGCTGGGCACGCTGGTCAGCTTCTACATGTACGTCACGGGC
>DASZPL010000070.1:0-4291 GCA_035550315.1 Mycobacteriales bacterium
GCAGTCCCGGCACAACGTCCTCTACTGGACCTCCGGCGACTGGTGGGGCGTCGGCCCCGGCGCGCACAGCCACGTGGGCGGCACCCGATGGTGGAACGTCAAGCACCCGCGCGACTACGCGCAACGACTGGCTAGCGGTGACTCGCCCGCGGCCAGCCGCGAAGTGCTGACCGCCGAGCAGCGGCGCGCCGAGGACGTGCTGCTGCGGTTGCGGTTGCGCGACGGGCTGCCGCTCGACGCTCTGCTGCCAGCCGGTCGCAAATCGGCCGAGGTCCACCGTGCCGCGGGCTTGCTCGATGCCGAGCCGTACGACGCCGGCCATGCCGTGTTGACGTTGCGCGGCCGGCTGCTTGCCGATGCGGTCGTGCGCGATCTCGTCGACTGACGTTCGCTAGACCTTCACCTCGACGCCGCTGAACCAGCGCACCTGCCCGGGAACGCTTGGGGCATGGCCGATCTGATGGCAATCATCGGGTTCGCGGCCGTCGCGTTGCTGGGCGCCGCCACCTGGTGGGAGCACCGCTAGCAGGAGTCGTGTCCGGGCGGCGCGAAACTGTCCGCATGCGCCGCCTGCGACTGCTCGCGATCGTCGCCGCAGGCGCCGTGCTCGCGGCGATGCCGTGGTCGTCGGCCGCCGGCCACGCCAAACACCACGCGGCCACATCTGGCACGAGTGGTCGGCCGCTCGAGTTCTTGCACGTGGGCGCTATGGGCTCCGACGGACTGCCGCAGATCGTCGACCAGGCCGGCCGAAGCGTGTTGCTGCGCGGGGTCAATGTCGACGGCCTCGTCGACTACTGGCGGCCGGACTTGCGGCCGCCGTACCCGACCGGACCGAGCGCCTACCGCCACGGCCGCTGCCCGCCCGACGACCCGACGGTCGAAGGCGTGCCGATCTGCCGGTTCGACTTCCGGCAGATGCGTCCGCTCGGCTACGACAACATCCGGCTCAACGTGTCCTGGTCGCTGCTCGAGCCGCGCCCCGGTCACATCGATCGTCACTACGTCGCGCGGATCGCCCAAGTCGTGCACTGGGCGAAGCGGCAGGGCATCTGGGTGGTCATCGACCTGCATCAGGACGCCTGGAGCAAGTACGTCTACACCAAGCCCGGCGAGAAGTGCCTGCCGCTCACCAGTCCGACCCGCGGGTACGACGGGGCGCCGCGGTGGGCCTCGCCGTCACGGCTGCCGGCCTGCACCATCCACGACACCCGTGAGCTCGACCTCGCCGTGCAAGCCGACGCGCAGGACTTCTGGCTGGACCGGCCAGCGCCC
This sequence comes from Mycobacteriales bacterium, assembly GCA_035550315.1. Taxonomy (GTDB): domain Bacteria; phylum Actinomycetota; class Actinomycetes; order JAFAQI01; family JAFAQI01; genus DASZPL01. The sequence goes on from DASZPL010000070.1 coordinate 1,276, forward strand.
GACGGCGAGGGTTTGCAGGAGCACTATGCGCACGTCGTCGCGGTGTTAGCGAAGCGCTTCCGACACGACCCGGCGGTCGCCGGTTACGACCTGATGAACGAGCCGGAGTTCGGACTGTTGCCGGGCGTCGACAACACCGCGGAACTGCTGCCGTTCTACGCCAAGGTGGCCCGCACCGTCCGGCGCGACGTGCCCGGCTTCCGCCAGCTGCTGTTCTTCGAGCCCAGCCTGGAGCGCAACACCACCGGCCTGCGGTCGTTCTTCACCAAGTGGGCGTCGGTGTCGGCGTACCGCAACGCGGTCTACGCGCCCCACGTCTATACCAAGGTGTTCACCCTCGGCGCCGTCACCGGCCTGCCGGACATCGCGACCTTCAACTCCGACTACGGCGCCGTCGTCGCTGACGCGCGCGCGCTCGGCGTGCCGCTGTGGATCGGTGAGTTCGGCGGTCCGCCGCAGGGCGACAAGACGGTGCTCGCGCAGCACTACGCGCAGCAGGAGGCGCGTCGGATCGGCGGCACGCTGTGGCTTTGGAAGGAGAACGCCAACGACAGCGTGGCGAACACCTTCTGGGGCGTCTACGGCCCGCCGTTCACCGGCGCGTCGGTCCGCGGCGTGCGCCAGCCGCAGCGGGTCCGGCGTACCTCGCGGGTCTATCCGATCGTCACCGCCGGCCGGCTGCTCACCGCGGTCAGCGATCCGTACGCCGGCACCGCGCGGGTCGTCGCTTCGTCGCCACGGGTCCGCACCGGCGACCGCCGGCACGGCACGCTGGTCAGCGTCCCGAAGGTGTTTCGCGGTCGGATCGTGGTGCGCGGCGCGTCGCACCGCGTTCGCAACCGATCGGGCGCGCGCGAGGTGTGGTTGTTCCCGCGCGGCGGCCGCTACTCGTTGCGGGTCGTGCCGTCATGATGGTGCGATGCCGAGCGCCGAGACGGAACTGACTGAGGTCATCGACGGCGTCCGGGCGTCGCACGCGCGGCTCGCCGCGACGCTCGCGGCGCTCACCGACGAGCAGGCACGCGGCGCGAGCGGACTCCCCGGCTGGACCGTCGGTCACGTCCTCACCCACATCGCGCGCAACGCCGACGCGTTCGTGCGGCTGCTGAGCGCCGCCCAGATCGGCGATGCGGTGACCCAGTACGAGGGCGGCTCCGAAGCGCGCGCAGCCGCGATCGAGGCAGGCTCCGGTCGACCGGCCGACGAGCTGGTCGCCGACGTCCTGGCGAGCTCCGAGCGGCTCGAGCAGAAGTACGCCGAGATGACGCCGGAGGGCTGGGCCGGTCACGGGCTGACCCCCGACGGCGGCACCTGGCCCTGCGTGGTGATGCCGTTCCACCGCTGGCGCGAGGTCGAGGTGCACCACGTCGACCTGCGGCTGGGTTACACCGCCACCGACTGGCCGGCCGACTACGTCGCTCGCGAACTGGTCGTGGCGCTCGAGGGCCTCCCGCGCCGGCTGGACACCGCCGGGCAGCAGGCACTGGTCGCCTGGCTGGTCGGCCGGGCCCCGATGCCGGACGAGATCGAGCTGGCCGCCTGGGACCCGCGCCGCAGTGACTCGTTGCGGCTGCTGTCACCGACAGGCTGACCGATGGCCGACATCACCCGGCTGTCGAGCCGGATCGTCTACGAGAACCCGTGGCTGCGGGTGCGGGAGGACGACGTCCGGTTCCGCGACGGCCACGAGAGCATCTTCGGCGTCGTCGAGAAGCGCGACTTCGCGGTGGTAATCGCGCGCGACGAGACCGGCGTGTGGCTGGTCCAGCAATACCGGTACGCCGTCGGCGGACGCTACTGGGAGTTCCCGCAAGGCAGCGCTGTGGCGGGCGCCACCGTCAGCGGGGAAGCGCTGGCCCGCGCCGAGCTCGCCGAGGAGACCGGGCTGCGCGCCGAACGCATGCAGCACCTCGGTCGGCTGTTCGCCGGGTACGGGCTCAGCGACCACAGCTTCGACGTCTGGCTGGCAACCGGCCTGACGGCCGGCGCGCCCGACCGCGAGCGCTCCGAGCAAGACATGGTCGCCCGGCACGTCAGCTTCGCGGAGTGGGACGCGATGGTCGACGACGGCCGGGTCCGCGACAGCCACAGCCTGGCCGCCTGGGCGCTGTTGCTGCGCGCAACGGGCGGCTAGCGCGCGGCCGCCAGATGAGCGGTCAGGTCGGTCGGCTCACCGTGGCTGTCTCGCGCGGTCAGGACTCCGATCAACAGGCCGGTGGCGAGTTTGACCACGCGCTCGGCATCGTCGAGCTCCGAGCGCAGGAAGCCCGGTCCGGTATCTCGGCCGAGCACGAGCACGCACTTGATCGTCGGCATCGGCAGCCATACCCAGGCCTGCTTGTCGACCAGCCAGGTCAGTCCACGGATCGGCATGACGTCGGGCGCGGCTTCGTCGTGCGCGTCCGGCGTGGTGCCGTAGAGCCGGGCCAGGTGGCGGCTGGGCGCCCGGAGCTCGGCCCAGTCGGCATCGAACGCGGCAGGCGCCATGTCGACCAATGTCTCGACGCCGCGCTCTGGCGCGCTCATCAGCGCCGCCAGCAGGTCCAGGTCCGGCCGGCCGTCATGTGGCCATGGCGTACGACGACAGCCCAGCACCGTGACGCCGTCATAGCGGGTCAGGGCGTCGAGCAGCGGGCTGGCATCGCGAGCATCGGGCCAGCGCAGCCGGAAGTCGTCGATGGCTCGGCCTGCCTCCGCCTCCAACACGGCCACCGACACCACGTCGGCGCCGGCGTCCGCGATCGCGGCGGCGACGAGAGCGAGCGCCCCCGGCCGGTCCGGCAGGCTGACGCGCAGTTGGATCGCCATGTCTCCTCAACTCTGTCGTCGACTACCGGTCATGCTCGCGACGCCGCGTTACGGCGCCGTGTCGGGCCGGTCACGTGAACGAAAGATCCCGTCGCTGCGCGGTCTGGGCGCGCCGCTGGCAGCGGCGCCTGGGCGAGCCGCCGTACACTTGGCACTCGGAGAACGCGAGTGCCAAGCATCCGAGGAGGTGGCTCGGCGATGCTCGACG
>DASZPL010000071.1:0-11978 GCA_035550315.1 Mycobacteriales bacterium
TCGTTGCGGCCCATCGCGTAGGACAGCCGCGCGGTCACGGTGGTGTAGATCAGCCCGGTGTCGGCCGGTGAGATCACGGCGTCGGCGAGCAGGATGGTCGACAGCCAGCCCAGGCCGATCAAGCTTGCGATCGCGGCCAGCGGCCCGGCGTCGTTGGTGAACGCGACGTGTGCCCAGCCGTTCGACTTCGTGAGGTCCGACGGCCGCACCGCGGCGATGTAGGCGATCTGGAGCAACACGTAGATGACGGCGGTGATCAGGATCGACCCGACGACCGCGAGCGGGATGTTGCGCCGCGGGTTGTCGGTCTCGCCGCCGAGCTCGACGCCCTGCCGGAATCCCAGGAACGAGAACACGATGCCGGCCACGACGATGGCGTGGAACATGCCCTTGACACCGGTCGGCGCGAAGCCGAACTTCGAGAAGTTCGCGGTGTGGAACGTCGTGAACAGGAAGGCGAAGACCGTGATCAGGATGATCGCGAGCTTCCACCAGACGATCACGTTGTTCAGCCGCGCGAACCACCGGATGCCGACCAGGTTGACGAACGAGAACAGCAACATGCCGGCGGCCGCCACCAGGTAGCCCTCGGGCCAGCTGAGCACGGCCGACTTCGTGAACAGCGACGGTTCGTAGCTACTGGCGTACTGGATCGCGCCTTCCACTTCGATGGGTGCGACCACCGCAGCTGCCAGCCAGGTGACCCAGCCGAGGGTGAAGCTCGCGAACGACCCGAACGCGAAGTGCGGGAAGCGCACCACGCCGCCGGACACCGGGAACATCGCGCCCAGCTCGGCGTAGACCAACCCGATCAGCAGCACCATGACCGAGCCCAGCAGCCAGGCGAAGATCGCCACCGGCCCGGCAATGTGCGTGGCGTTGAACGCCCCGAACAGCCATCCGGATCCGATGATCGAGCCGACGCCGGCGAACAACAGCCCGACCATGCCGACGTGGCGGTTCAGGCCGCTGGTCGTGTCCTCAGCGCTGTAGTTCGCCGTCGCGGTGGTCATGATCTGCGGTCATGCCCGCCGCGACCAGCGGCTAACTACGCTCGGCCGGTCGCGCTATCCGGCGAGCCGGAAGCGGTGCAACGGCAGATGCGGCTCCAGCCGCCGCCAGGTGAACCGCATTAGCCACACCAACGCGGCAGCCAGCACGACCACGACGACGCCGGCGACGACGTCCATCAGGTAGTGGTTCGCGGTCGCCACCACGTCGAGCGAGAGCACGACCGGGTAGAGCACGCCGAGCACCTTGGTGGTCAGGTGACGGCCGTGACGCACCATCTGCCAGCCGCACCACAGCGCCCAGCCGACGTGCAGCGACGGCATCGCGGCGAACTGGTTGGTGTCGACTCCCAGACCGCGCGGCGCGCTCGCCGCGTTGCCCCACCAGCCGTAGTGCGAGAACCGCGCCATCGTGTCGACGAAACCGGGCAGCATTCGCGGCGGCGCCACCGGAAGCAGGCTGAAGCCGACCAGTCCGATGATCGTGGCCACCATGAGCACGGTGCGCGCCGAGGAGTACGACGCGGAGTGCCGGCGCCACAACCAGATCAGCACGACCGGCGTGACGATGTAGTGCAACGTCGCGTAGATGTAGTCGGAGGCGAGCCCGATCACCATGTGCGCCGAGACGATGTGGTTCAGCCAGGACTCGGGGTCGAGGTCGAGCACCGCTTCCAGGTGCAGCAGCCGAGCGGCGTGACTGAACGCCTCGGCTTGATGCCCCTTCACCAGGTAGCGGGTGAGGTCGTAGAGCAGGTAGACGCCGGAGATCAGCACGATCTCGCGGAAGCCGCGCAACGCCGTGATCGCACGCGAGTGCCGGCGCAGCACTTCGACTGCGGCGGCGCCGCGGCCATCGGCCGAAGCCTGCTCAGCCGATCGCCGCGCAGGGAGCTCCTCGCCGGGGCGCTCCATGCACTCCGCCGTCACGATCCCCCCATGGTCTTCCACCGTCCGGTTCGCCTCGCCCTACTGTGCCATGAACGTGGCGAAACGCCCACATGACAAAGTCACATCCATGACAGAAAAATCGCTCGCGGAGCGTGCGCATTCCCGGTTCGCCGGAAAGTCGGCGTTCGTCACCGGCGCCGCGTCGGGCGTCGGCCGCGCTGTTGCGCTGACGCTCGCGGCCGAAGGCGCCCAGGTGCTCGCGCACGACCGCGATGCCGACGGGCTCGCCGCCACGGCCGCGGCGGCGGCCGCGCTGGCGGGCGAGGTGCGCACCCGGACCGGCGATTTGACGAGTCGGGACGAGTGCTTCGCGGCGGTCGCTGAGGCGGTGGGCGAGTTCGGCCGGCTCGACGTACTCGGCAATGTCGCCGGGATCGCCCGCGGCGAGCACTTCCTCGAGGTGAGCGAAGCGGCGTACCGGCAGATGATGGCGGTCAACATCGACGCCTACGTGTTCACCAGCCAGGCGGCCATCCCGCACCTGCTCGAGACCTCGGGCAGCATCATCAACATCGCCTCCAACTCCGCCCTCATGGGCCAGGCTTACACGGTCGTCTACTGCATTTCGAAGGGCGCGGTCGTGCAGTTGACCCGAGCGCTCGCGATGGAGTTCCTCAAGACCGGGCTGCGGGTCAATGCGATCGCGCCGGGCATGGTCGACACCGCGCTGACGCAGGGCTACACGATGCCGGATGACGTCGACTTCTCACTGCTGCAGCGCTACATCGGGGTGCGCGGTGCGACGACGGCGCAGGACATCGCCGAGTTGTTCGCCTTCGTCGCCTCCGACGACGGCCGCAACATTCACGGCGCGATCCTGTCCAGCGATGGCGGCATGACGACCGGGTGACACCGCGGGGCCGTCCGCCCCTCAGTTCCGGGTCGGCTCCGGAGCGAACCCGGATGACGACGCGCTCGGCGCGGCGCACCATGGGCGGCAACCTGGAGGTGTCGCGTGATCGAAGCGCATGCGCTGCGCAAACACTACGGTCCGGTGCGCGCCGTCGACGATCTGTCGTTCGAAGTCCGGCCCGGTCGCGTCACCGGCTTCCTCGGGCCGAACGGCTCGGGCAAGTCAACGACGTTGCGGATGATCCTCGGCCTGGACCAACCCGACGCAGGATCCGTGACGGTCAACGGCCGGCCGTACGCCGGTCACCGCTACCCGTTGCACGAGATCGGTGCGCTGCTGGAGACCAAGGCGATGCACCCGAGCCGGACGGCGTACAGCCACCTGAGCTGGCTCGCCGCAAGCAACGGGCTGCCGCGGCGCCGGGTGGATGAGGTGCTGGCGATGACCGGTCTCGAACACGTCGGCAACCGCCGCACCAAAGGGTTCTCGCTCGGTATGGCGCAACGGCTCGGGGTCGCCGCCGCATTGCTCGGCGACCCGCACGTGCTGCTGCTCGACGAGCCGGTCAACGGGCTCGACCCCGAAGGCATCCTCTGGATCCGGACGCTGTTGCGGGGGCTGGCCGACCAGGGCCGCACCATCCTGGTGTCGAGCCATCTGATGAGCGAGATGGCGCTGACCGCCGACCACGTGCTGGTCATCGGCCGCGGCCGGCTGATCGCCGACACCTCGGTGCCGGACCTGGTCGCGCAAGCCGCGGGCGGCCGGTTGCGAGTGGTGTCGCCGGACGCGACCGCGCTGCGCGACCTGCTCGTCGGGCACGGCGCCAGCGTGACCGTCGAGAGCGACGGCGCGTTGCTGGTCGCCGGCGCGACCGGTCCGCAGGTCGGTGAGTGGGCGCGGGAGCAGCACCTGGCGATTTACGAGCTGGTGCCGCAGCAGGCGTCGCTGGAGGAGGCATTTATGGCGCTGACCCAGGACAGCGTCGAATTCACCGTGCCCGCGTCGAGCCCGGAAGCGGTCTCGGCATGAGCGCCATCGCGGGACCGGCCCCGGCGGTCACGACCACCCAGCTGTGGTCGTCGTTCCTGCGGGCCGAGTGGATCAAGCTGACGACGGTCCGGTCGACGCTCTACACCCTGGCCGCGGCGGCGGTCGCCGCCATCGGCATCGGCGCGATCTCGTGCCAGCGGATGGTGGCGGAGCTCAGCGGGACCGACGCGTTCCGCCGGCTGGTCCTGTTGCATGGCTTCGACGCGTCCGCCCGCAGCCTGATCGGCAACATCCTGGCGCAGCTCGCGGTGGGCGCGCTCGGCGCTCTCATCGTCACCTCGGAGTACGGCACCGGGATGATCCGCGCGTCGCTGACCGCGATGCCGCAGCGGCAGGGATGGATCGCAGCCAAGTTGGCCGTCTTCGGCGCCGTCGCGCTGGTGGTCGGGCAGGCGCTGACGTTCGCGTCGTTCGGCGTCGGCCAGGCCGTGCTGTCGATCGCGCATGCCGGGCTGTCGCTGAGCGATCCGCAAGCGCTGCGCACCGTCGTCGCGACCGGCATCTACGTCTCGCTCGTCGGGCTGCTCGGCGTCGGGTTCGGACTGATCATCCGGCACACCGCCGGCGCGATCACGACGTTGATCGGCACGCTGTTCGTGCTGCCGGCGATCGTGACGGCGCTGTCGCAGCCGCTGCAGGGTCAGGTGATGCGGTTCCTGCCGTCGTCGATCGGCGAGCAGGCGGCGTCGATCGACCGGCTGCACGACCACTTCGCGCCATGGGCCGGCATCGGGCTGATGGTCGGGTACGTCGCGGTCGTCGTCGCGATCGGTTGCGTCCTGCTGCAGCGCCGCGACGCCTAGCGGCGGCGACGCGGTTTCGTCAGCCGGTCGATCAGCTGGTCGATCAGGTCGATGGTCGTGGCTTCGTCGGCGCCGTCGGCCACCTGCGTCGCCGCCTCGTGCAGCAGCGCCATCAGCAGCGGCGCGAGCGCCTCAGGCGGTCCGACCGCCAATCGCCGGTCGGCGTCGATCGCGACCAGCACCGCCTGGATCACGCCGAGCGCGTACTGCTCGTTGACCCGCCGCCGCGTCTCCGGCTTCACCACGGCGGGTGCGTCCAGCACGGCGATCCGCCGTACCTCGCCCTGCCCAGCCAGCTGCAGGAACGCGCGCGCGCCGAGCCGCAGCTCCTCCACCGGGTCGCTGGTCGCGCTCGCCGCGTCGGCCGCGGCCTGGCACAGGTCGCGCTCCACCTCTTCGAAGACCACCTCGAACAGGTGCTCCTTGGAGCTGAAGTAGTGGTACATCGCCCCCCGGGTCACGCCGGCGCGTTCGACGATCTCCTCGCGGCTGACGCCGGCAAAACCACGCTCCGCAAACAGCTCCCGGGCGGCCGCCACCAGCGCGCCGCGGGTCGCGGCGCGGCGCTCGCTCTGCGTCCGACGGGGCGGACTGGCCGGGGACTTGACGGCGTACTCCCTATCTGAGATAAATGCGTGCAGCCTGCATGTTAGTTAGGAGAACACAGTGACGCTCACCCGACAGAGTTTGACCGATGGACTGCTCGCCGAGCTGGATTCGTTCGGTGACCTGGTCCGCGGCCTGTCCGACGAGGAGTGGGCCGCGCCGAGCCGGTGCGCCGACTGGTCGGCCGGCGACGTGGCCGCGCACCTGATCGGCACGATGGCCGACATCGCGGCTGGCCGGTTCGACGGTCTGGGTACGCCGGAAGTCACCCAACGCGAGGTCGACGAGCGCCGCGGCCGCAGCCCGAAGGAGCTGGCCGACGAGTGCGTCGAGACCCGGCAAGCCGCGGCCGGCCTGCTGCCGATGTTCGACGAGGCAGCGTGGGACGGGCCGGCGCCCGGCGGCTTCGACGGCACGGTCGGCGACGCGGTCGAGGCGTTGTGGTTCGACGCCTACGTCCACGCGGACGACATCCGGGCCGCGACCGGGCGGCAGACCGAGATCGGGCCGGGGCTCGAGGCGGCAAAGGCGCACGTCGGCAAGGAGCTGGCGAAGCTCGGCTGGCACGGCGAGCTGCCGACCGCCGACCGCGACGCCCATGCCTTCGTCCTGGCCGCGACCGGGCGGGCGCCGGCCGACAGCGTGGCCGGCAACCCGCCGAACATCTACGCCTGAGTCGGCAGCCAGTTGCCGTGGAAGCCCTGCGGCACCCGCGCCGGTAGCTGCACGGTTGCGACCGACTCCAGCGTCGCAGCGTCGAGCAGCGCGAGCTGGCTCCGATCGCACGCCGGGTCGTAGGCGTAGCCCATCAGCACGCCGTCGGCCTCGTCGGCGTCGGGCCGGTTCGGGACGAAGACGAACTCGCTGAGCTGCCACCCCGGTCCGAACCGGCGGGTTTGGCTGCCGCCGCCTGCCAGGTCGTGCTTGATGATCTGGTCGCCGTCATCACCGGCTGCGAAGCCGACCGCGTAGCCGTAGCGATGGCGGCGACCGGTGCGACGTTCGTCGATCCGCGGGAACTCCTGCGAACGATCGTCGAGCCGTTCCTCGCGCACCTTCCCGGCGGCGAGGTCGACGGTCCAGCGGTCGAGCGTCGGCGGCCCTTCGGCCGGTCCGCGGAACTCGGTCGCGAACACCTTCGGGTGACGCACCACGTCGAGCACCACGCTGCCGTCGTCCGCGTCGAACGCGTTCAGCGGGTGGAACACGTAGCACGGCTCGACGTCGAACCACCGCACGTCGGCCGCGGTGCCCTCCCGCGGGAGCAGCCCGACGCGCGCGGGGTAACGCGGGTTCCATGAGTACGGGAAGCTGTCGGCGGAGTACGGCGCCGACTGGCCCGAGCTGCGGATCATCATTGCCGCGAGGCGTTCGGGAATGGGCAGTCGCCCGACGATCGTCGACAGCGTCGCGATCGCCATCGGCCGGATCGGGGCCGGGGCACCGCGGCCGGCCCGGCGGACGTCGAACGTGACGGGCAGGTCGTAGATCACGACGTAACGGTCGGTCAGCGAGAAGTCGTGGATCATCGGGCTGCCGGTCACTGGGATGTCGACGCTGCGGCGTACCCGGCCGTCGACGCCGGTCACGGTGTAACGCACCCGGTTGCCCCAACCCCAGAAGTACGACAGCGCGTGCAGCTCGCCGGTCTCCGGGTCGACGTGGGGATGAGCGGTGTAACCGCCGGCCAACGTGCCGTCGAAGTCACACCGTCCTACGGTCTCGAGCTCGTCGGACAGCGCGATCGGCCGCGGTCCGGCCTCGATCAGCGCGATCGTCTGGCCGGCGTGGCCGATGACGTTGGTGTTCGGCGAGAGGTCGAGCCCGGCGTGCGGCCGGCCGGGCGGCGCCGCCTCGCCGAGCCGCCGCGCCGTCTCGCCCGAGCGGACGAAACGGTTGCGGTACCACTGCGCCCGGCCGTCGCGAAGCCGGACGCCGTGCACCATGCCGTCACCGAGGAACCAGTGGTAGGTGGCCGGATCCGCGCCGATCGGGTTGGGTCCGATTCGCAGGTAGCGACCGTCGAGATGGTCCGGGATGTGGCCGCTGACCGGCAGATCGGTCACGGTCAGCTCCTCGCGGACCGGCGCGTAGTTGCCCTCGAGATACGGATTGCTCGGCACGGCTCATGTCCTTTCGCAGGCGAGGTTGCGACCCGGCGTCGCAACTCTGGCGACACTGCAGCCACAACACTGTTATGGCTCATTCATAACGCCGTTATGAAACACTGTCAACGTGAGCCCGGTCACGCCAGCCGCCGAGGTCCGCCGCGGGCTGCTGGAGACGGCCGCCCGGTTGCTCGCCGACGAAGGCCCGGCCGCGCTGTCCACCCGGCGGCTGGCCGCCGAGGTCGGGACGTCGACGATGGCGGTCTACACCCACTTCGGCGGCCTGCCGGCGTTGGTGCGCGCGGTCGTTGGCGAGGGGTTCGCCCGGCTCGCCGCCCATCTGGAGCGCGTGCCACAGACGGCCGATCCGCTGCACGACCTCGCGGAGCTGGGCGTGGCCTACCGGGCGAATGCGCTGGAGAACCCGGAGCTTTACGCCGTGATGTTCGGCAGCGCGTCGTTGGGCGGCTATCGGCTGAGCGGCGAGGAACTCAAGGAGGGCCGCTACACCTTCGATGTGCTGGTCGCGGCGACCGCGCGGGCGATCGATGCGGGAGTGTTGCGCGCCGGCGACCCGGAGGCGATCGCGTCGCAGCTGTGGAGCGCGCTGCACGGCTACGTCATGTTGGAGCTCGCCGGGTTCTTCGCGGCCGATCCGGGCGCCGAGCAAGCGGTGTTGCTGCCGCTCATGACCAATTTGGTCGGCTCGCTGCTGGCGGACCAGCCGCGCCGCCGCCGGCCGCGCACGCGCTAGCCGACGCCAGCCGGCGCGGCGTACTGTCCATGACGTGATCCTCGGCGAAGTGCTGGCGATTCTCGGCCTGCTGATCCTGGTGTTCCCGCAGCCGCTGGTCTGGGTCGCCGCCCACTACCGCGGCAGCATGCCGAGCCCGCGCGATGGCGCGACCACGGCACCCGCCCGGATCGGCGGGCTGCTGCTGCTGATCGCCGGCCTGCTGATCATGCTCGCAATGGGGTAGAGCGATGCCGTGACCCGCGGCGTGCTGTTCGACATCGACGGAACTCTGGTCGACACCAACTACCTGCACACCGTCGCCTGGGGCGAAGCCTTCCGGGTAAACGGCTACGACGTGCCGATGAGCACAATCCACTCGCTGATCGGCCAAGGCTCCGAGCGCCTGATCAACAGTGCCATCGGACATGACGACGACGCGGTCGTCGACGCGCACTCAGATCTGTACGGCGGCCACCTGCACGCGCTGCGGGCCTTCGACGGCGCCGCGGACTTGCTGCGCCGGACGAAACGCGCCGGCCTGCAGGTGGTGTTGGCGACCAGTGCATCCAGTCACGAAGTCGAGCACCTGCTGCGGGCGATCGACGCCGACGACGCCATCGACCACGTCACCGGCAAGGACGACGTCGAGGCGTCGAAGCCGGAGCCCGACATCGTCGAGGCGGCGATGTCCGGTGCCGGGCTCACCGCGGAGAACGTGGTCTTCGTCGGCGACGCGGTCTGGGACGTGGTGGCGACGCAGCAACTCGGCGTGGGCTGCGTCGGAGTGCTCAGCGGCGGGATCGCCGAGGCAGCTCTGCGCGACGCAGGAGCGATCGCGATCTACCGCGACGTCGCCGACCTGTTGGAGGACTTCGACGGGTCGCCGCTCGGCCAACTCGCGCACTGACTACGAGGCGAGCGCGTCCCGGATCTTGTCGGCAATCGCCGCGAACGGGCCGAGCACGACGTTGGCCAGCGTCGTCTTCGCGCTCGGGTGGGCGTGGGTCGGCGCGGCCGCCTCGGCCTGCTGGATCCGCTTGCCCATCGTCGCCAGCGTGTCGGTGTCGACATGTTGGCGCAGCTTCGGAAACTCCTGCGACTCCTCGTGCTGCGCGTGCTCTTCCACGTCGGCCATGAAGTTCTTGAACTGGGTGAGGAAGTTCGGGTCGTCGGCGCCGAGCTTCTCGAGGTCGGCAAGCATCTGCTTGCCCTCGTTCTCCTCGTCCATCCGCTCCGAAGCGATGTCGCTGCCGTCGGGGACCTTGCTGCGGGTGACCGGCCGCACCACGATCTCTTCCGCGGTCTCGTGTACGGCGATCAGCTCGCGCAACTCGTCGAAGTTTTGCTGCCGGCTGGCCGGATCCGCCGCATCCGTGACCGCGGCCATCAACTTGCGAATCTTCTGGTGCTGGGTCTCGAGCAGATCGACCGCGTTGATCGGGTCAGCCATGACATCCTCCCTTGCGCCTGGATGCTGACCTGCCTGCCCGGCGCGGGGGAAGAGAAAACGAGCCGCGAGGCGACATCTGACGCACCGTGCCGCCGCATGCTGCCCGGCGAAGCGGGGTAGGGCGGGGCAAACAGGAGGTGACGCCGTGCCCGGCACTCGCGCAAACGTCAAGAACGAGAAGCAGTACGAAGCGTTGAAAGACAAGGGGATGTCGAAGTCGCGAGCCGCCCGGATCGCGAACTCGCCCGGCGCGTCCAGCCGTGGTGGCAAGTCGAGCGGCTCGGGGACGACCCGGTCGAACTCGTCGCAGGGTGGCACGACGGCGCAGAAGAAGAAGGCCGGAAGCAAGGGTGGCAAGGCCACCGCGCGCAAGTCCTAGTCAGCCTTCCTCGGCCGCCTGCTCGGCTTTGGCGTATGCGAACTGCAGCAGGTCGGACCCGGCCACCATGGTCAGCACCGATGCGGCGAGCCGGGTCAGCCGCGGCCGCACCACGTAGCCGAACGTCAGCCCGGTCGCGACCCATTGGTCGAGGCAGAACGGGCAGGTCACAAGTTCGCCGACCGCCTTGCGCACGCCTCGGCCCCGCACTTCCTCCGACAGCTCGGCCGGTCCTGACGTGCCCTCGAACCTGGTGAACGGCGCCCGCAACGGGCTGGTCACCGGATCCTTGGCGATGCGCCGCGACAACTTGTGGGTCGCGATCGTCAGCAGCGCCAAGTCGCTCCACGAGATCGACTCGGGCATCGGGATGCGGCGCGCCCGCACTACCGCGGCACCGGCGCCAACGACGGCGGCGTAGGTCGCCATCACCGCCAGGAACGAACCCAGCGGACGGTCCTCGCCGCCGGCGTACTCCCGCTTCACTTCGTGCAGTTGCTCCGTCGCCATGGCAGGTGGTCTGCCCACTCGTGCGCACGGCTAATGGGGGTGCGCCTGCCCGGTCTTGTGGTCGGGTGGGGCCTGAGCCGCCGGCGGGATGAGCACTGTGATCGGCAGATCTTTGAGGTCTAGGACTAGAGCGTGCCGCCCGCCGGTTCTCGGGGAGGCGAGACGACTGGTGGGATGGCGTGCCTGTGAGCACTGATCCATTAGCGCGACGCTGTCTTCCTGCAGGCTCTGTCATAACCGATGGCAGGAAGGGGCGCTTGGGTGTTGTTCGTTGGGGATGACTGGGCTGAGGATCATCATGACGTTGAAGTCCAGGACGAGACGGGCCGTCGGCTGGCTCGCCGGAGGCTGCCGGAAGGTGTCGCCGGGGTCGCGCGGTTGCATGAGTTGATCGGTGAGTGCAGCGGGCAGGCTGATGACCCGGCACGGGTCATCGTCGGGATCGAGACCGACCGTGGGCCGTGGGTGCAGGCGCTGTTCGCGGCCGGCTATGAGGTGTTCGCGGTCAACCCGCTGTCGGTGGCTCGCTATCGGGAGCGGCACCAGACTTCGGGCGCGAAAAGCGACCCTGGGGATGCGCAGGTGCTTGCCGACCTGGTCCGCACCGACCGGCACCGGCACCGGCCGATCGCCGGGGACAGCGAACTCGCCGAGGCGGTGAAGGTGCTGGCCCGGGCGCACCAGTCGATGTGCTGGATGCGTGGGCAGCAGGCCAACCAGCTGCGTTCGACGCTGCGGGAGTTCTACCCGGCAGCGTTGGAGGCCTTCGACGAGCTGACCCATCCCGACGCATTGTCGGTGTTGGCGGTCGCGCCGAGCCCGGCCCGCGGCCGCGCGCTGTCCCGGTCGAAGATCGCCGCCGCGTTGCGCCGCGGGGGCCGGCAGCGCAACGTCGACGCCCGTGCCGAAGTGATCCAGGCGGCACTGCGCACCGAGCAGCTTGAGCAGCCGCCGCTGGTCGCCGACGCGTTCGCTGCCACCGTGACGGTGCTCGTCAACGTGCTCACCGCCTCCATCAACGGCGTCGCCGAGCTGGAGAGGCAGCTCGAGGCGTCTTTTGGCCAGCACCCGGACGCTGAGGTGATCCGGTCCCAGCCGGGACTGGGCACCGTGCTCGGCGCCCGGGTGCTCGCCGAGTTCGGAGACGACCCCGCCCGCTACGCCACCGTGAAAGGCCGCAGGAACTACGCCGGCACATCCCCGATCACCAAAGCATCCGGCAAGAGCCACGTCGTGCTCGCTCGGCACAAAGTGAACAAGCGACTGCGCGACGCGCTGCGCCAACAGGCGTTCGCCGCGCTCAACGTCTCCCCCGGCGCCCGGGCCTACTATGACAAGCACCGCGCCGCCGGCGACACCCACGACAAAGCCCTACGCGCAGTCGCGAACCGCCTCGTCGGCGTCCTCCACGGCTGCCTCCGCCACGGCGCCCGCTACGACGAGCACACCGCCTGGGCCGCGCACACCAACTCATCGACAGCGGCTGCTTGACCAATTAGAGCCGTGGGATGTCTAGTCC
>DASZPL010000072.1:0-13297 GCA_035550315.1 Mycobacteriales bacterium
GAACGGCCCGATCAGCGCTTCGCCGGGGAAGGTCA
This sequence comes from Mycobacteriales bacterium, assembly GCA_035550315.1. GTDB lineage: Bacteria > Actinomycetota > Actinomycetes > JAFAQI01 > JAFAQI01 > DASZPL01. The sequence continues at coordinate 36 of DASZPL010000072.1, forward strand.
TCGCTCCGGTACCGCCACCGATGCTGACGCTCTCGTTGCCCAGCGTCGCGCGAGCGACGGTCCAGCCGCCGTTGATCGGCCCGACGACGTCGGCGTCCGGGACGAAGACGTCGTTGAAGAAGACCTCGTTGAACTCCGACGGCCCCGGCGCCATCCGGAGCGGGCGCACTTCGACGCCCGGCGCCTTCATGTCGATCACCATCGTGGTGATGCCGTCGTGCTTCGGTACGTCGGGATCCGTCCGCACTGTCGCCAGCCCGAAGGCCGACAGGTGCGCGCCGGAGGTCCAGACCTTCTGGCCGTTGACGATCCAGCCACCCTCGGCTCGCGTCGCCTTGGTGCGCACGCCGGCGGCGTCCGAGCCGGCGCCCGGCTCGCTGAACAGCTGGCACCAGATCAGGTCCTGGCGGAGCGCCGGCGGGACCCAGCGCTGCACCTGCTCCTCGGTGGCGTGCTGGATCAGCGTGAGGATCACCCAGGCGGTGATGCCGTAGTTGGGCCGCGAGATTCCGGCCTTGCCGAACTCCTGCTCGATGACGATCTGCTCGACCGGGCCGGCCTCGCGTCCCCACGGCTTCGGCCAGTGCGGCTGCACGTAGCCGGTCTCGATCAGCGCGGCGAGCTTGGCCTTCTCGTCGGAGCCCTTGATGCTGTCGGCGAAGGCGCGGACCTCTTCGCGGACCTGCTCCGCCTCCGGCGGCAGCGTGATCGTGCGCTCTCGCTTCACGCCCGCGCGGGTGAGCGCGACGACGTCCTTCGCGGCGTCGTCGGCCGAGATGAAGGCGCCGATCGCCGTGCCGCGGCGGAAGAACAGGTGGGTGTCGTGCTCCCAGGTGAAGCCGATACCGCCGTGCACCTGCATGCAGAGGTTGGCGCACAGGTACGCCGCCGGACCGGCGAGCGTGGCAGCAGTGGCGGTGGCGATCCGGGACTGGTCGCCGCCGGCCTCCGCGGCGCGGGCGGCATCCCACACCGCCGCGGTGGCGAGCTCGGTCGCGACCAGCATGTTCGAGCAGTGGTGCTTGACCCCCTGGAACATCGCGATCGGCCGGCCGAACTGCTCGCGGACCTTCGCGTACTCCGCCGCCATCTCGGTGCAGGTGCGGGCGACGCCGACCGCCTCCGCGGCGAGGATCACCCGCGCCAGGTCGACCAGCTCCGCGCGGGCTCCGGACAGCACCGTCGCGGCCGAGCCGGACAATGTCGCCGTGCCCGAGCGCCGGGTCGGGTCGAGGTTCTTCGGGAATGCGAGAGAGACACTCGCGTCAGCGGCGTCGATGACGAGTACGTCCTCGCCCGCTGCAATCACGAGCAGGTCCGGCGTACCTCCGGCGAGCACCGCCTCGGCGGTGCCGGTGGCGAGACCGCCGGAGACGGTGACCGAGCTCTGCAGCGCGATCGCCGCCGTCTTCGTGCCATCGGCGAGGCCCGGAAGCAGCGACTCCTTGGTCGCCTCGTCGGCTGCGGCGGCGATCAACGCGCTCGCGACGACCGTCGGGACGAACGGTCCGGGCGCTACCGCCGCGCCGAGCTCCTCGACCACGACGACGAGCTCTTCGAGCGTGTAGCCCGCGCCGCCGACCGACTCCGGAAGGTGCAGACCGAGCCAGCCCAGGTTGGCGAGCTCTCCCCAAAAGGCGGGGCGTGGCTCGGTGTCGGCCTCGAGCAGGGCACGTGCGGCCCCGCGTGCGTCGGCCTTGCGCAGGAAGTCCGCAGCGGTCTCGGCGAGCGCGCGGTGGTCATCGGTGACAGCGATCGACATGCCGAGAACATTAGCGAGGCCCAGTTACCTGCGGCTATGCAGGTAACTGGGCCTCGGTTGCCGGTGGCCTCTAGTAGCGGATCAGGCCTCGGATGTTCACGCCGTCGCGCATGTCCTGGTAGCCCTGGTTGACGTCGTCGAGCTTGTACTCGTTGGTGATCAGCTCGTCGAGCTTGAGCTTGCCCTCCTTGTACAGGCGCAGTAGCCGCGGGATGTCGCGACGCGGGTTCGAACCGCCGAAGATCGACCCGACGAGCTCCTTCTGCATGAGGGTCAGCTCGAACAGGCTCATCGTCACGTCCGTCGCCTCGATCGAGGCAACCGCGGTGACGACGCAGCGGCCGCCCTTCGACACCAGCGAGAGCACCGAGGCGATCATCGAGCCCTCGGCGACGCCGGTGGTGATGATCGCCTTCTCCGCCATCGCGCCCCACGTGATCTCGCCGACCAGCGCGAAGGCCTCCTCGACGCTCGAGGCGGTGTGGGTCGCGCCGAACTTCAGCGCCTCGTCGCGCTTGAACTGCACCGGGTCGACCGCCACGATGTGGCGCGCTCCGGCCATCGCGGCGCCCTGGATGGCGTTGATCCCGATGCCGCCGATGCCGACGATGACGACGGTCTCGCCGGGCTGGACGTTGGCGCGGTAGACCGCGGAGCCCCAGCCGGTCGTGACGCCGCAGCCGACGAGCGCGGCCTTGTCGACCGGGATGTCGTCGTCGAGCTTCACGCAGGAGGCCTCGTTGACGATCGTGTGCGTTGCGAAGGTGCCGAGGCAACACATCGTGCCGATGTCGGTGCCGTCCTTCGCGAGGTGGTGACGGGCGACCAGCCCGTCGATCTGGCGGCCGACGATGAGGTACTGACCGAGGTCACACAGGCTCTGCTTGCCCGTGGAGCACGACGGGCAGCGCCCGCACGACGGGATGAAGGAGAACACGACGCTGTCACCGGGCTTCACGCTCTGGACGTTCTTGCCCACCTCGAGCACCGTGCCGGCGCCCTCGTGACCGCCGATGATCGGGTACTGCGGGAAGCCGAGGAGCTCGTTCATCTCCTTGGGCATCTTCATGTCACCGGTGACGAGGTGCTCGTCGGAGTGGCACAGGCCGCTGGCTACCAGCTCGACCACGACCTCGTTGGGGCCCGGGTCGTCGAGGGTGATGTCCTCGATCTGCCACGGCTGGTGGGTGTCCCACAGAACGGCTGCTCTGGCGTCCATGGATCGGGCCTCTTTCTGTCGATGAGCCGGTCGCTTCGCCGAGCCTAACGCTCGACCGGAAGCGGCGTAAGGGGGTCTCCGGGCGGAATCGACCCGCAGTTGCCCTTGAACGGAATGCCGTTGAACCGGCCCTGGAAGAACGCGGCGCTCTGCGGGTCGAAGTAGATGCCCGCGGCCTCGTGGCCGGCGCCGTATCGCCGGAACTCGACCGCCACCCCATCGCGGCAGTACTCGCGGGCGAGCGTCTCCACGTCCGCGGTGCGCATCACGCCGTCACCGAAGCCGTCGATGTCGCCGATCCCCATCAGCAGCGGCACCAGCGGATGTCCCGGAGCGCGGCCCATGATCTGGTCGTTGAAGATCCGGGCGAGGCCAGGGACGGCGAACGGGTCGCGGTAGCGGGCCCGGAACAGCTTGGCCATCGTCAGCCCGGGGTAGCGGCCGAAGTCCTCGGTGATGCACGTGTCGCTTTCGGCGTGCACGAGCTTCTTGCCGTACGGCGACAGGTAGCGCTGCAACGGATAGTGGTACGCCCGCGCCAGGCCGAGCAGGATGCCCGGCATCGATGCGCCGAACACTGCGTCGCCGCTGACGTAGGAGAACAGGTGCGCGTAGTCGACCGGGATGCCGCCTTCGGCCACCGCCGACAGCGTGAGCTCCGGGGCGTAGCTCGGCGCGAGCTCGCTTGCCCAGTCTGCGGCGACGGCGCCGCCGGAGTAGCCGGAGAGCGCGACCTGTGTCGTTGTGCCGAGCCCGAGCACCGACTCGGTCGCGCGTATCGCGTCGAGGGTCGACTGACCGGACTCGCGCCCCGCCATCCAGTGCAGGTGAGGTCCTTCGAAGTCGGGCACGGTGACGATCCAGCCGTTCGCGACGTAGAAGGCGATGAGCAGCTCTTCCTCGGTGGCCTGGCTGTCGGTGGCGGGACCGGCGTCACCGCCGGTGAGCGTGTTGCTCGGGTCGCACTTCGCGCCGAGCCCGTCGTAGAAGGACAGGTAGCCGACGATGCGCGGCAGCACTCCGGACAGCGGCGACGGCGCGATGACGGTCGTGACGTCGGCCTCGGGGTGACCGAGCTGGTCGGTCGTTCGATACGTCACCCGGGTCGCGGTGACCGGCGTCGCCGCCGGTCCGAGGGACACGTGAACCGGTTCGGTCGCGAGGACCGCGCCCGGCGCGAGGTCGGCCGGCGGCGCGCCCTGCGCCGATGCGCCGCTGGGGCCGAAGACCGCCAGCGCGACGACCAGGAAGACGCCGACCGCCTTCCGGCCCGTGCTCACCTCCGCGATCATGCACGAATCAACCGTGCCGCGGCCGAGAACCGTCGTTTTCTGACTTGGTGAAGCGCTCCCGCCCGCGCCTTTCGCTGGTTGTGGATGTCCCGTCGCGGCGAAGCCGATCGAAGCGCAGGCTTTCCTACCGTGCGCGAGATTCCGCAGTCGCTGGCGCGTGCGCCCTTCACCTCGGCGATGGCGCGACGGGAAGGCGTGACCGCGCGTCAGCTTCAGGCGGCGCGGTTCCGCCGACTGTTCCACGGCGTGTACGTCGACGCCCGACTCACTGTCACGCAACAGGTCTTGGCGCAGGCTGTGTCGCTCGTGCTACCGGCCGGTGCCGTCGTCGCAGGAACGACGGCGGCGCTGCTGCATGGCGCGGACGTTCGTCGTTGCGGATACGACAGCGTCGAGGTCGTCGTACCTCGGGACGACCAAGTGCGACGGGTGGGCGTCAGGGCTCGCGCGGCGCTACTCGAAGCGGGCGACGTCACGACGGTGCGCGGGATCGCATGTCTTTCGCCGGTGCGCGTGGCGTTCGACCTTGCGCGGCAGCGCCGTCTCGTCGATGCGGTCGTCGGAGTGGACGCCATGTGCAATCGCGGTGGATGCGCACTGCCTGAGCTCGAGGCATATGTGGCGGGTCGTTCGGGCTGGCGTGGCGTCCGGTATGCGCGCGAGGCGCTGCTGTACGCCGAGCCGCTGAGTGAGTCCGTGATGGAGACGAAGCAGCGGATGGCTCTCGTGCAGGCTGGGTTGCCTCGACCGCGCGCACAGGTCGACCTCTTCGATGACGACGGGTTCCGCGTCGCTCGCCTCGACCACGGCTATGAGCGGTGGAAGGTCGGACTCGACTACGACGGCGAGGTTCACCGCGAGCGATGGCGCTACGACCTGGAGCGGCAGGAACGAATCCGAGACCTGGGCTGGTGGCATCGCCGCTACACATCGATCCACGCAGCTGCCGACTGGCGCCAGTTGATCAGACAGGTCGGCGAGGCTCTCGTGGCCGCGGGCTGGCGGCCCTGACGAGTGCCCAAACGGTCACAGATCAACCAGTTGGGTTCGGTCGACCGGTTGATTCGCGACTGGTCGCGGCGGCACTGGTAGGACCTGATAGGCAGTAGCTGTGCCGCCTTCTGAGCCGTCGGGTTTCCTCGCCCGTCCCGACTACCGCGTCGACCTGCTCCGCCGTCGAAACCTCGTGACCGTGCGCTCGGGCGATCGGGTCATCGCACGCACGACCGAACCGCTGCTGGTCGACGAGCAGGACCACGGCGTCGTGTTCTACATCCCGGACGCCGACGTGGACTTCACGCAGCTCACGGCGACCGACGACACCTCCCGGTGCCCCTACAAGGGGCAGGCGTCGTACTGGCGGCTGACCGACGGCGACGAGCCGGTCGCCTGGGCCTATCGCGACCCGTACCCGCAGGTGGCGTTGATCGCCGGTTACGTCGCGTTCTACCAGGACCGGCTCAGCGTCGAGATCGGTGTCGCGACGCCGGCGGTGGTGGGCTACCCGTCCTAGCTGACCTAGCCGCGGGCCGCAGCGCTAGCGCTTCGAGCGGACCGCGCGCCAGATGCTCAGCGCCCCGAGCGCGACGAGCGCGACCGGCGGAAGCCACCATGTGGCTTTGCCCGCGTGGCCGAGCAGGTAGGTGACGGCGATGGTGACGACGATGCCCAGCGCCAGCGGCACGTCGTCGCCAGCGACGAACTCCACGACCGCGGCGCCGAACGCACGCAGCCGCCTCAACCGGTCGCTCCAGCGGTACGGCGGGAGGCGGACGCCGGCAGCGATCGCAGGGCAGCGACCGCGACCGCCGACACCGCCAGCACCAGGGGGACCATGACCAGCACGGCGGCGTCGCCGCCCGGCCATGATCCGTGTGCGCCTTCGGTGGCCCAGAACAGCCCGAAGCTCGTGAGCATCACGCCAACGGCGAACTTCATCGTGTTCTCGGGCACCCGGGTCAGCGGGCCTCGCACCGCCGCTCCGGTCGCCGCGACGACCGCGACGGCCACCGCTGCCGAGACTCCGGCGAGGGGTGTGTCGTGGTCGTTCGCGCCGAAGGTCAGCACGATGACGACGATCTCGAGGCCTTCGAGCAGGACGCCTTTGAAGGACAACGTGAACGCCGCCCAGTCCTCGATTCCCCAACGGGCCGTCGTCGACAGCGTCGAGGCGGTGGCGAGCTCCCGCTCGTAGATCGCCGCCTCGTCGTGCAGGTCCATGAAGCCGCCCGCTCGCAGGATCGCCTTGCGCAGCCACTGCACGCCGAACAGGAGCAGCGCGGTGCCGACGAACAGGCGCAGCCCGCTCAGCGGGATGCGCGAGACCGCCGGACCGAGCGCCGCGATCGTCGCCGCGAGCCCTGCCACCGCGACCCCGGCTCCGGTCAGCGAGGACCGCCAGTCGCGTGCCACGCCGGCGGCCAGCACGATGGTGGTCGCCTCGACTGCCTCGACCGACGTCGCCAGGAAGACCGAGCCGAACAGGGGCGCCGGGTTCACGAGGACCTGTCTACCGCGCGGCGCACCTTGCGGCGCGGCTCACGCCGCGATGTCGGCGAACGCCGGCAGGTCGATGGCAGGTCGAAGCGGCGGCAGCGCCTCGAGCCGGCGACGGCGCACCCGTCGGCCGATCTGATGCGTGGCGTAGGCCGTGGCGCCGAGCGGGATCGGCATCCAGTACGCGATCGCGCGCCACGTCAGCACCCCGAGCGCGACGGCCACCCGCGAAGATCCGCCCGCGATCATCGCCGGGATCATCAGCCCCTCGCTGAGGCCCAGCCCGCTCGGCGTGATCGGCAGCCAGGTGCCGAAGCACGCGATGCCGAAGGCGACGGCGAGTGCCTCCAAGCCGACGTGGGCGCCGCAGGCCCGCAGCGAAGCCCACAGCGCCAGCGCGTCGAGCGACCAGTTCGCCGCCGACCAGCCCGCTACCGACAGCAGCCGTCGAGGCTCGCGGGTGGCGTTGCGCACCGGTGCTTCCAGGTGCGCGCCGTAGAAGCTGCCGGCCCGGTCCGCGACCGCAGCTCCCAGCCAGGGCAGGCGTCGTACGCCGCGGTCGAGCCGGCGTCGTGCTCCTGGTCGGCGGATCGCGACGCAGGCCAGGAACATGGCGGTGACCAGCGTTGCGGCGAGGCTGATCAGCGGAACGCTCCACGGTGTGAAACCGCTGACCACTCCGCCCGCGACGAGCCCGCCGAGAAGCAGCGTGTAGAGCGTCACGGCCGAGGCGAGTCCTTGGGCGAACTTGGTGAACGCGGCGTCGCCGCCGGGCACTCCCTCGTCGACGAGCATCCGCCAGGCCAGCGCCGTGCCCGCGGCCCCGCCGTCGGGCACACAGTGGCCCAACGCGATCGCGCTGAGGTCGACGCACACGATCTTCGGGTACGCCGGCCGGACCGAGCGCGCGAGCATCGTGCGGGTGGCGAAGGTGTACGCCGCGAGCGACCCGAGCTCGGCGCACAGCGCGACCGGCAGCCAGGAGTTGTCGACGTCGAGCAGCTGCCGTAGCGATCCGGCGGAGCCGCGCAGCTGAGGCACCACCAGGAGCCAGACCGCGACCGCGAGCGCGGCGAGCTGGGCGGCGGTGCGGATCGGTCGGCTGCGCATCGGCCCTGCCTAGTCGGTGGCGGTCTCGACCGCCGCCACACCCGGAAGGTGTGGATGCGGCAGGTGCGGATGCGGCGCGTGCGGATGGGCGTGGTGTGGCCGGCTCGTGACCGCGTCGCGTTCGCGGCGGGCGAGGACGGCAACCAGCGTCGTCATCACGACGGCGAGCACCATCCAGACCGGCCAGGTGCCGAAACCCAGCCCGCCGGCGCTCTTGGGATAGTCGGCCCAGTCGGCGAACGAGGCGCCGAGCGGGCGGGTGATCACGTACGCGGACCAGAACGTGAAGATCGGGTTCGCGCCGAACCGGTAGGCGATGGCGGGAATCGCGATCACGCCGAGGAACATCAGGCCGGAGGAGAAGAACCCGAGCTTGAGATCGGTCGCGGTCCAGTCGCCGGTGGCGGTGCCGAGCGCGAAGGTGGCGAGCACCGTCGCCCAGTAGAAGCGCTCCCGCCGCCGGCTGTCGATCGTGTGGATCGACAGGGTGTGCTCGTTCACCCACCACCGCCAGAACACCAGCGCCAGCACGACCGCGTAGAACGCCGTCGTGTAGCCGTAGGGGATCCCCAGGAACTGGTGCAGCGAGTCGGCCCCCATCGTGCCGAACGTGGCGACCATCGCGATCGCGAACCAGTACGCCGCCGTCTGGTAGGCCCTGGTGCGGAACTGGATGCGCAGCGCGACGATCAGCGCCGCCAGCGAGGCGATGGCCCCCAGCGCCGGCCAGACCAGGCCGTTGCCGCCGTCGAGCCAGTCGGCGAGGGCCTCACCCATCGCGGTGCTCGTCACCTTGATCACCCAGAACAGCACTGTGATCTGCGGGACCTTCACGGCGAGCGGTGCCGGCGCGTCGCCTTCGAACACGGCGGACAGGGCGTGGGTCAGGCGGCGGCGCATCAGTGCGATTCCTATCGGTGGTCGCTGCGTCGGGTCGGCCTCACTTGCCAGCCCCCAGTGCAGCAGTCGAATGGGCGGTCCAGTCGACGCCTACGTGAAGCACAAGAAAACCTGTGGTGACAGCGATCCCCGCGGTGAGCCCGATGACGGCGAGGCGAAGGGCTCCACCGGGCACGTGCTGACGGCCGCCGACGCGGCTCACGTGGCGCAACGCCGGAAGCACCCGCGCGAGCAGGTGCGGCCCGGCCAGCGAGATCCAGGCGATGGCGGCGATCTGGTGAAGGGTGAGCGGGCTGATGCCGAAACCCGCGACCGCCGTGAAAGGCTGGTGCGCCCCGCGGCCGATGAAGGCAAGGGCCAGGCCGGTCCCGAGCAGCGCGAGACTGCTGACGATGACGAGCGGCGCCAGGAGCCGAAGCGCCAGGGGTGGCTTCCCTGCCGAGACGTACGGGTGGCAGCCGCGGTAGAAGCGCGTCATGCGCCACCCGGTGGTCGCGAGCTTCAACAGCACCAGCGGCACGAGGACGCCGCCGACGAACAGGTGGACGCTGATCAGGCTGCCCAGGGCCAGCAGCGTGACGCCCTGCAGCGCCACCAGGCCGAGAATCAGCAAGCCGGTCCAGGCGGTCAGCCGCGCGTTGCCCGCCGGGTTCGCGTCCACGTTGTGACGCTAGGGACCGACCGGGCGGATCGTCGTCGGCCTCCCGGCGTATCTGGAGCACGCCGCCTACATCGCAGGTCTCATTCGCCGCTGGCCCGCAATGCCTACCGTTGATGCGTGGCGGGGAAGGACGATCAGGCGTCGATCGAGCGCGCCTGGCCGCTGGATGAGATGTGGGCGCCGCTCGCCCTCGTGCTGCGCTTCGCCGCCCGGCACCCGCTGCTGAGCAACCTCGCCGAGGTCCTCATCATCGACCTCGCCAGCGCGATCCCGCTCTTCGACGGCGACGAGAACCGCTGGTGGGTGTGGGTGCTCGACCAGCTGCTGATCGTGCCGCTGCTGGCGCGCCGGCGGGCGCCGAACTCCGTCTTCCTGGTGCTGAGCGCGCTCGCGTTCGTGCAGTGGCTCGCGCACGTGCCGCTCGCGGCGGACGTCAGTCTGCTCGTCGCGCTCTACACGGTTGCCGCTCGACGCAGCCGGCGGGAGGCCCTGGCCGCCTCCGCGATCCTCGAGGTCGGTGTCGTGTTGGCCTCGACCCGGTTCGTGCCCGCCAGCGACGGTCTCGCTGGCTCCTTGATCTTCCTTACCGGCCTGGTGACGGCGGCCCTGTTCGGCGGGGTGGCGTGGCGTAGCCACGTCGCTCACCTCGACGCGGTCGTGGACCGCGCGGCGCAGCTGGAGCGGGAACGCGATCAGCAGGCGCGCCTCGCGGTCATCGCGGAGCGCACCCGGATCGCCCGCGAGATGCACGACATCGTCGCGCACAGCCTGTCGGTCGTGGTCGCGCTCTCGGATGGCGCGGCGCTGACCAACCAGAGCGATCCGGCGGAGGCGACCGAGGCGATGCGGCAAGCCTCCGAGGTGGGCCGGCAGGCGCTGTCCGAGATGCGGCGCCTGCTCGGCGTGCTGCGCGACGACAGCGACGACGCGCCGTTGGCGCCGCAGCCCGGCCTGGCCGAGATCGGTGGTCTCATCGACCAGGTCCGCGCGGTCGGGCTGTCGGCCGACATCAGTACGGCGGGCGACCCGCGCCCGCTGCCGCCGACCGAGGACGCTGCGGCGTACCGGATCGTGCAGGAGAGCCTGACCAACGCGCTCAAGCATGCGAGGGAGGCCACCCGGGTCGACGTCGCGCTCGAGTGGACGGCCGGCCTGCTGCGGGTCGAGGTGTGTGACGACGGCAGGGGCAGTGAGCCCACCGGCGGCGCCGGTCACGGCCTGGTCGGGATGTCGGAACGCGTCGCGATCTTCGGCGGCGGGATCGAGGCGGGTCCGCTGCCCGGCCGGGGCTGGCGGGTGTCGGCGTGGCTTCCGCTGCCGGCCACGGCGCCGTGACGATCCGGGTCCTGATTGCCGACGACCAGCCGCTGATGCGGACCGGGTTCCGGATGATCCTGCACGCCACGGACGACATACGCGTCGTCGGCGAGGCCAGCGACGGCAGCGCGGCCGCGACGGCGGCGGCGGAGCTCGAGCCGGACGTCGTCTTGATGGACGTCCGCATGCCGGGGACGGACGGGATCGAAGGCACCCGCCGGATCGTCGCCGAGGTGCCGGGCAGTCGGGTCCTGATCCTCACGACGTTCGACCTCGACGAGTACGCCTTCACCGCGTTGCGCGCCGGGGCGAGCGGCTTCCTGCTCAAGGACGTCCCGCCGGACCAGCTGGTGGAGGCGATCCGGGCAGTGGCGTCCGGGGACGCGGTCGTCTCGCCGCGCGTCACGCGCCAGCTGTTGGACCGCTACGCCCCGTCGTTGCCGGCTGGCGCGGATGGGGGGCCGATGGTCCACCCGTTGCTGGCGAAGCTGACCGATCGCGAGGGAGAGGTACTGCTCGCGCTCGCGCGTGGCCTGTCCAACGCGGAGATCGCGGATCTGCTCGTGCTGTCGGAGAAGACCGTCAAGACGCACGTGACGCGGATCCTCGCCAAGCTCGGCCTGCGCGACCGGGTGCAAGCGGTGGTGCTGGCGTACGAGCAGAGGCTGGTGTTGCCGGGGATGCAGGAGGGGTGACGCGCCGGGGACGTTTTTCGGCTTACATTTGCCGCCCGGCTCCCGCGCTGGAGATGATGGGGCTCTTCCCCCCTATTGGCTGGGCCAAACGGCCACGCAGGAGGAGGTTCGGGGCGGTGCGTGAGTCAGCGATTCGCTTGAGCGACGCGCATCAGGTGGACGGCCCGATGTGGCGGATGCGCACCGAGGACGACGTCCGGGCCGCGGCGGTGATCGCCTGCATCACCGGTCCGGGTCACGACTGGATGTCCCGCTTCATGCGCCGGTCGCGTTGCCGCCGTTGTGGGGTCAGCAAGTAGCACTGCCGCGAGGGGTGGCGTGCTCAGCACACCAGGTCGTGGTCGACGCCGCGGCTGATCCACTGCGCCAGCAGTGCCCGGCCCCCGGTGATGGAGTGCGCCAGGCAGTTCTCGCTGGCGTGAGCGCGGCTGCCGGCTCCGCCGCCCCACACGGGGATCGTCGAGAACGACCGGGTGTCACCGGTGATCTCCCACCACCACACCGTCTCGGTGTAGATGCCGACCGCGACGTGTGGCTTCGAACGAAGTGCACGCAGCGCGCCCCTGATCACCGCGATGTTGGCGGCCACCCCCTTCGCGCCGTACCCCCAGGTGTTGTCGACCTCGACGTCGAGCCACCACCGGCCCGCCCCTGAGGCGCCGATCGACCGTACGTAGTCCCAGGCGTTCGCGGCCGCCTCGAACCCGTAGTCGTAGGCGCAGCCGACGTTGTACTTCGCGTGAGGCAGGCAGGTCTTCGGTCCGCCGAGGTTCCAGTGCGAGCTGCGGTGACCCGGGTCGGCGAGGTTCATGTAGTACTCGGGGCGGTAGGCCAGGCTGCTCGCCCAGGCGTACTCGGCGGCCAGGCAGGGCGAGGCGTAGTACGGCCGGCCCGCCGTGGTCGCGATGACTCCGAAGGCGGCGTTCGTCCCGAGCGTCGACGCGCACGAGGCGTCACCGACGTCGCGCCCGACGGCCCCGCTGACCGGGCCTCCTGACGGCACGCGGGCGAGTGTCGGTACGCCGGGCCCCGACCCGACCACACCGCCGATCAGAGCCGCCGCGATGACCCGCAGGATCGTCGACCACAACGTGAGCACGCCATCCGACGCTACCGCCGGCTACCGGGAGCACCCGGGGATGAGGTCGGTGGTGAGCAGGACGTGTCCGAGCGCGTTCCACGCATCGCCGTAGTACGTCGGGTATGCGGCGGCGACGCGGGCCGCGTCGTCCAGCAGGGCGTCGGCGGCGGTCTGCTGCCCCGCGGAGATCGCCGCCGCCGCCGCGGCGACCAGGCGCAGCGGCGAACGGTCGGAGTCCGCTGGCGCGCCGTCGAGGTTGCGGCTCAGTGCTCCGCTGTGTGCCGTGGGCGCGATCAGCCGCCACCATCGGGCGTCGAGGGCGTGGGTGGTTGTCGAGCATGCCGCCCACACGACGGCGCGCAACCCGTCGTCACCGGAGGCCGGTGGTGAGCCGGTCTGCGGTGCCGGCTCATCCGTCGCCGCGGTGCCGCCGCCGAGCCGTGCCCAGTCGGGCGGTAGCCGCCGGCCGCCGTCGGCGAGCTGCGCGAGGTGGGTGGCATCCGCGGCAGGCAGATCGTCCCAGCGATGGTCGTGGGTGAGGGCGGCGAGCGCGACGTCAGCGGGAAACGTCCAGTAGCCGGGTTCGACCCGGACTGGTGACCCAGGACGCATCGCCCACGGCCCCGCGGCGAGGGTCGGTCGGCCCTCGTCGTCGTAGCCGATCTCGGAGTTCGCAACCGCCGTCGCGACCCGGCGCGCCGCCGTCACGTCGCCGGGGACCGACCCGTG
>DASZPL010000073.1:0-10280 GCA_035550315.1 Mycobacteriales bacterium
GCGGACGTTGCTAAGTACCTGAAGGACGTCACGCCGCCGGACCTGGTCATCTCGACTCGGCCGCGCGACGGGACGCTTGCTGGGTTGCCGACGTGGTTCGCGGCGCATGCGCCGAGCCGGTTGCGACCGACGCCTTTCGGCAGTGGTCAGATCACCGAGACGATCACGATCCATCCGATGCGCAGCAAGTGGCAGTTTGGCGACGGCACTGCCGTGACCCGCACCGCCACCGCGACAGCGCGTCACACCTACCTGCGCGGCGGTCACCGCCGCGGCCGGCTAACGACGCGCTGGGGCGCGACTTACACGATCAGCTACGCCGGCGGCAGCTACGGCCCGTACCACGCGACCGGCACGCTGGTGCGCCGCCAGCGGTTCTCGATGCCGGTGCACACGTCCCGCCCCGTGCTCGTCAGCCACTAACCCCCGACTTGTCAGCACCACACGGTGCTATAGCGCTGTTTGCTGCTGACAAGTCGCGTTAGGCGGAGGCAGCTTCGGGGGCGGGGACGGCGGCGACCTCGACGCCGCCGCCGGCGTACATCTCCTCGATCTGCGCGGCGTAGCGACCAAGCACGCCGCGCCGCTTCAACTTCATCGTCGGAGTGAGGACGTCGGAGTCCGGCAGCCATTCCTCGCCGAGCAGCACGAATCGCCGCGGCCGCTCGACCTGTGACATCCGCTGGTTGACCTGCGCGACGTCGTCGGCGACTTCGGCCAGTACGTCGGGGTCCGCGGCGACCTCGGTGAGCGAGCGGCCTGGGTAGCGCGCCGCGACCGCGTCGGGATCGAGGGTGAGCAGCGCGACGAGGTACGGCCGGTCGTCGCCGACGGCCATCGCCTGGCCGACCAGCGGCACCGTCTTCAGGATCGCTTCGACGTTCGCCGGCGAGACGTTCTTGCCGCCGGCGGTGATGATCAGCTCCTTCTTGCGGTCGACGATCTTCAGGTAGCCGTCGTCGTCGAACTCGCCGATGTCGCCGGTGTGCAGCCAGCCGTCGGCGTCGAGCGCCTCGGCGGTGCGGTCGGGATCGTCGAGATAGCCCGCGAACACGATCGGCCCGCGGCACAGCACCTCACCGTCGGCCGCCGTCGTCACCTCCACGCCCGGGAACGCGCGGCCGACCCGGCCAGACTTGACCTGGAACGGCTCCCAGGTCATGCCGCCGCAGTTCTCGCTCATGCCGTAGACCTCGCTCATCGGCAGCCCGATGTCGCGCAGGAAGTCGATCACCTCGGGCGGCACCGGCGCGGCGCCGGAGAACGCGACCTCGCACTCGTCCAGCCCGACCGCCGCGCGCACCGGGCGGAACGCGACCTCGTCGACAAAGGCCCAGGCCTCGGCGAGCTCGCCTGTTGGCTCCTCGCCGCGGGCCCGCAATTGCTGCACCTGGCGGCCGACTTGCAGCGCCTCCGCGAAGCTCCGCGCCGCCTCCTCGCCGCGGCTCGCGACCTGCGCCTGGATGCCGGCGACCAGCTTCTCCCACACTCGCGGCGGCCCGAACAGCAACGTCGGGTGCACGGCAGTGAGGTACGCCGACAGCGCCGCGATGTCGGCGCACGGCACGACCTCGGCGCCGCGCAGCACGTGGCCGTAGTGGCTGACCATGCGCTCGGCGATGTGTGCCATCGGCAGGTAGGAGACCAACCGGCCGCCCGGGTCGAAGGCCCGGCCCAGGAACTGCGACATCCCGTCGCGCTGTGCGATCACGTTGCGGTGCGTGAGCATCACGCCCTTGGGCGGGCCGGTCGTGCCCGACGTATAGATCACGGTCACCAGGTCACCGGGATCGAGCGCTTGCTCGGCGGCCGCCAGATCGATCGGCTCGCCGGCCTGCACCTCGTCCCACGCGACCGTGCCGTCCGGCGCGTCACCGACGACGACCACCCGTCGCAACGTCGGGATGTCGCCGACCGCGGCGAGCAGCCGATCGGCGTAGTCGCCGTCCTGCGTGATCGCGACGACCGCCTTGCAGTGCGTCGCGAGGTAGGCGATCTGCTCGGGTGAGGACGAGTTGTAGATCGAGATCGGGGTGGCACCCAGCGCGAGGATTGCGAGATCGGCGACGTGAAACTCGAGCCGATTGCTCAGCAACATGACGACGCGGTCGCCGCGGTCGACGCCGAGCGACGACAACCCGCCGGCCAGCCGCGCGACCCGCTCGGCGTACTCACCCCACGTCCAGCTGCGCCCCTCCAGCTCCCGCAGCGCCGGGTCGTCGGCCTGCCGTCCTACGGTCCGAAGGAAGCCGTCGAGCACCGTGCGGGGGGCGTCGTCCATGCAAGGAGATTACGGGCTGCAACGAAATCCGCCAGGACCGTTGCCGCCGCTCGATGGGGACATCGGCGCCGTACGACGGACAATCGCGACGTGACGAACGACGCCGTCGACCAGTGGTCCGCCCGCTATCCCGACCTGGTCGGCAAGGCCGTCGTCATCGCAGGTGACGGCCGGGGCTTCGTCGCGCTCGCCGAGGCGTTCGCCGGCGCGGGCGCCTTGGTCGCCGTCGTGGCAGATGACCACCACGCGGTCGCCGCCGCGACTCGTGCCGCCGAAGCGCGCGGCGCGACGGCGTACGGCTTCACCGCCGACCCGGCCAATCCGGCGGTCTGGCAGCGGGTCGCGCCCCACGTCGAGCAGCGCCTCGGCCCGATCGACGTAGTGGTCGTCGCCGGCGCGCCAGACCGTCGCGCCGTCGCGATCGAGGCACTGCGACCCGACATGGCGGCCCGGCGGCGCGGCGTCATCGTCGAGATCGGCGACGCGGCCACCACTACCCCGGCCGACGGCGTGCGCGTCCGGCTGATCCACCCCGCCAACGATCCGGCCGACGTCACCGCGACCGCGTTGCTGTGCGCAAGCGACGCCCTCGCCGCGCCAACCCTCACTATCTCCTGGTTTGTGAATCGCTAGCGACCGCCGGCGGTACGCAACCCTTCACAACTCGGAGGGTGCGGTCGGCGACGGGGCGCAGGCGGCGAGTAGCGCCGCTTCGATCTGCTCGCGGCGCTCGGGGTCGTCGACCATCTCGCCGTCGGCGTCGAGCAGGTAGAACGCGTCGACGACTTCACTGCCGAGGGTGCTGATCTTCGCGGACCGTACGTCGAGACCGGCCTCGGCGAGCGCGTGGGTCAACCGATAAAGCAAACCGATCGAGTCGTGCGCGCGCACCTCGACGACGGTCGCCGACGTGGACGCGCCGTCGGCCCACAACACCCGCGGCGGCGCGGCCGCGGTCGAGACGCCGGCGTACGCCCGCTCGCGTTCCGCCAGCCGCGCGGCCAGCGGCAACGCGTCCGCATACGCCCTATGCACGTCGGCCTGCAGCGCCGCCAGGTCCGGCATCGCACCGAACCGCGGCGCGACATCGAGCACCGTCGCGGCCATCGTCACCCCGTTGTCCGCCGGCAACGAGCTCGCCGTCGCAGCCCGGATCTGCAGTCGATGCAGCGCCGCAACGCCCGCCCACCGCCACAGCAACCCCGGCCGATCCGGCGCCACCACCGTCAACCTCGATCCATCAAGACTGACGCCGAGCTCGCCCCGTCCCGCCAACCCCCGCAGCGAGTCATCAAGCAGCGAACGATCAGCCGCGGTGCGTTGGGTATCCGGGTAGTCAGATGGCGGAGGAACCGTGGTCGGAGCCTTTGGGTTCGGCCCAGGTGACGCAGCCATCTGACTACCCGGCCCAGCCGACGGAGGGGTTCGGCCGTCCGCCCCGTCCGAAGCCAACGCCGATGCGGTGCGGCGCACGAGGTCGGCGACGAGCCCGGCCTTCCAATCGCCCCACGCCGCCGGCCCCGTGGCCAGCGCATCCGCTTCGGTCAACGCGTGCAGCAGCTCGAGCGTCGCGACGTCACCGACCGCGGCCGCGACCAGCTGGACCGTCGCCGGGTCGTCCAGGTCGCGGCGGGTGGCGGTGTCGGGCAGCAGCAGGTGATGGCGCACCAGCGTGACGAGCACCGCGACATCGTCGTCCGGCAACCCGAGCCGACGCGCGATCCGAGGCACGACCTCGACGCCCGCGTCGGTGTGGTCACCCGGGAATCCTTTGCCGATGTCGTGCAGCAGCGCGCCGAGCAGCAGCAGGTCGGGCCGCGCGACCTGCCGAGTCAGTGCGGCGGCCTGCGCGGCGGCTTCGACGAGGTGGCGATCGACGGTGAACTGGTGCACCGCGTTGCGCTGCGGCTTGCACCGCACCGCCTCCCACTCCGGGATCAGCCGCACCAGCAACCCGGCCTGATCGAGCGCCTCGATGACCGGTACGGCGGCCGACCCGGCACCCAGCAACGAGACCAGCGCGTCGCGGGCGTCGGCGGGCCACGGCTCCGGGAGCGGCGGGCACTCGGTCAGCCGTTTCACGGTCGGCCCGGCCACCGGCAACCCGGCCTGCGCCGCGGCGGCCGCCGCGCGCAACAGCAGCACGGGGTCGGTCGCCGGATCCACGTCGCGGGCGAGCACCACTTCGCCGTCGGCTTCGACGACACCGTCGGCCAGCGGCCGGCGGGTCGGACCGCGGCGGAGCAACCGCCGCGGCGGGCGGACGGACGCCTCCGCCCGCCGGCATGCCTCGTCGGTGGCGAAGCCGATCACCCGCGCCGCTGTCGAGACCCGGCGCATCAGCTCATCCGCATCCGCCAATCCGAGCGCCGCCGCGACCGGCTCCTGCTCCTGCAACACCAACCGGTCCTGACCCGCGACACTTCGGCCGCCGGCCGACGTCGAGCGGCGGTGCAGCTCGCCGCGGACGTCGAGCAGCAGCGAGTACGCCGTACGCAGCGCCTCGTCCGGCGCCTCGACCACCCAGGCCGCTGCGAACGCGCGCAATGCGACCAGGTCACGGATGCCGCCGTGCGAGTCCTTCAGATCCGGTTCGAGCAGGAAGGCGAGCTCGCCGCACCGCTCGGTGTGGCCGCGCACCGACGCGATCAGCTCCGGCAACCGCTGTCGCGCGTCGCGGCGCCAGGCCGCGAACACGGCGTCGTGCAACGCCGTCGCCAGCTCGGGATCGCCCGCGACGCACCGGTTGTCGAGCAACCCGAGCGCGGCCTTGAGGTCGCTGCGTGCCACCGACACCGCTTGCTCGACGGTCCGGACCGAGTGGTCGAGGCCGACGCCGGAGTCCCAGATCGGGTACCACAGCCGCTCGGCAACGGCGTCGATGTCGCTGCGGCCGCGGTGCAGCAGCAGCAGGTCCAGGTCGCTGCCGGGCGCCAGCTCGGCTCGGCCGTAGCTGCCCAGCGCGATCAGCGCGACGTCGGCGGTGCCGGCAAGCGCCTCCGCCAACCAGGCATCGGTCTGCGTGGTGAGCGCGGCGCGGAGCGCCGGACCGACCAGACCGGTCTGGTCGAGGACGCCGGCACGGACCTCGGCCAAGCCGCGGTCGCGGCTCAGAGCGCCTCCGGGCCGCGCTCGCCGGTGCGGATCCGGACCAGCTCGTCGACCGGCGTCACCCAGACCTTGCCGTCACCGATCTGGCCGGTGCGAGCGGCCTCGACGATGGCGGTCACGATCTGATCCGCGTCGGCGTCGTCGGCGACGATCTCGATGCGGACCTTCGGCACGAAGTCGACGACGTACTCCGCCCCTCGGTAGACCTCGGTGTGACCTTTCTGCCGGCCGTGGCCCTGCACCTCCGACACCGTCATGCCGGCGACGCCGACGTCGTGCAACGCCTGCTTGACGGCGTCGAGCGTGAACGGCTTGACGATCGCGGTCACCAGTCGCACGCGCGCAGCCTCTCAGAGTCCGATTCGCCCGGCACGGACGTTGCTGAAGTCGTACGCCGACTCAGCGTGCAACGCGGTGTCGAGGCCCTCGACCTCGTGCTCTTCGGCGACCCGCAGCCCGATGGTGCGTTGCACGGCGGTCGCGATCAGCCAGGTGCCGCAGAACGCCCAGCCGATCGACGTCGCGGCCGCGAGCGCCTGCACGCCGAGCAGGTGCAGCCCGCCGCCGTCGACCAGGCCGGTGTAGTGGATGCCCGGGTTGACGACGCGCGAGGCGAACACGCCGACCAGCAGCGTGCCGGCGAGGCCGCAGGCGCCGTGCACGCCGACCACGTCGAGCGCGTCGTCATAGCCGGCCCGGAACTTCGCGCTGACGGCGTACACGCCGACGACACCACCGATCGCGCCGATCAGGATCGCCGCCATGCTGTTGACGAACCCGGCCGCCGGCGTGATCGCGACCAGTCCGCAGACCGCCCCGGACGCCGCGCCGAGGGTGGTGACGTGGCCGGTGCGCAGCTTCTCGACCAGGCACCAGGTCAGCAGCCCGCCGCAGGCGGCGAGCTGCGTGCCGACCAGCGCCTGCGACGCCAGCGCGCCGGACGTCAGCGCCGACCCGGCGTTGAAGCCGAACCACCCGAACCACAGGATTCCGGCGCCCATCACGGTCAGCGGCAGCGAGTGCGGCGCGATCGCCTCGCGCGGCCAGCCACGCCGCCGGCCGAGCACGAACGCCAAGGCCAGCGCGGACGCGCCGGAGTTGATCTCGACCACGTTGCCGCCGGCGAAGTCGAGCACGCCGCGCTGCGCCAGCCAGCCGGTCGGCGAGAACACCCAGTGCGCGATCGGGGCGTAGACGACGATCGTCCACACCACCGCGAAGACCAGGAAGCCGCCGAACTTGGCCCGCTCGGCGGCGGTGCCGGTGAGCAGCGCCGCGGTGATGACGGCGAACATCATCTGGAACGCGGCGAACGCCGGCGCCGGGACGGTCAGGTTGAAGCCCGGCACCTGCGCGGTCGCGTGACCGAGCCCGGCGAACTTCAGCCCGCCGAGGAAGCCGTTGCCGACGTCGGGCCCGAACGCCAGTGAATAGGCAATCACCGCCCAGACGATGCTGACCACGGCGATGGTGCCGAGGTTGGCCACCATCATCGCGAGCACGTTCTTGCTGCGGATCATGCCGCCGTAGAACAGCGCAAGCCCCGGTGTCATGAAGAGCACGAGGGCCGCGCTGCCGAGCAGCCAGGCGGTGTCGCCGGAGTCGACATGCACGGCGGGAGCCTACGGACTCGGTAGCGGCTGCGGGGGCACGGCGCCCCCACAACCGCTACCGAGCTATCACCTACAGGGCGTCCGGTCCGCGCTCTCCCGTCCGCACCCGCACCAGGTCGGCGACCGGCGTGACCCAGACCTTGCCGTCGCCGATCTGGCCCGTGAACGCCGCCTTGACGATTGCGTCGACCACATCGACGTCGTCGACGTCGTCGACGACGATGTCAAGGCGCACCTTGGGCACGAAGTCGACGGTGTACTCGGCGCCGCGGTAGACCTCGGTGTGGCCCTTCTGCCGGCCGTGCCCCTGCACTTCCGACACCGTCATGCCCGAAACGCCGAGGTCGTGCAGCGCAGCCTTGACGTCGTCCATCTTGAACGGCTTGATGATCGCGGTGACGAGCTTCATGCCGTCACCCCCGCGGACTGGCCGAGGCCGGGTGTTCGAGCCGCCGGGGGCGACCCGGCGAACGCGCCGACACCGATGTGCTCGAACTCGTACGCCGCCTCGCCGTGCAGCACGAGGTCCATGCCCTCGTCCTGCTGCTCATCGGTCATCTTGTTCTTCATGAACAGGCCGATCACCTTGCCGAGCACGAAGGACAGACAGAACGAGTAGCCGACCACCGCCGCGACCGCCTGGAACTGGACGAACAGCAAGTGCGCGCTGCCGCCGTAGAACAGGCCGTTGACGCCGGCGTAGTGCGCGTTGCCCAGGAAGCCGAGACTGAGTGCGCCGGTGACGCCGCCGACCAGGTGCACGGCGACGACGTCGAGTGAGTCGTCGAAGCCGAGCTTGTACTTAATCGTCGTACACAGACAACACAGCGCGCCGGCGAACAGGCCCAAGATGATCGAGCCGATCGGCGAGACGAAGGCGCAGGCCGGCGTGATCGCCACCAGTCCGGCGACTGCCCCGGACGCGGCACCGAGCGTTGTGGCCTTTCCGTCGCGGATCCGCTCGACGATGATCCAGCCGAGCAGCGCCGCGGCGGTCGCGGTGTTGGTGGTCAGGAACGGCGTGGCCGCGCCGCCGGCGCTCAGCGCCGAGCCGGCGTTGAAGCCGAACCAGCCGAACCACAGCAGCCCGGCGCCGAGCAGCACATACGGCACGTTGTGCGGCTTCATGATCTGCTTCGGCCAGCCCTTGCGCTTGCCGAGCACCAGGCACATGGCGAGGCCGGCAGCACCCGCGTTGGCGTGCACGACCGTGCCGCCGGCGAAGTCCTCGGCGCCGCGGCGGAACAACCAGCCGTACGGGTCGAACACCCAGTGCGCAATGACCGAGTAGTCGAGCACAGCCCACAACGTGATGAAGACGACGAACGCGCCGAACCGCCAGCGGTCGGCGGTCGACCCGACGATCAGCGCCGGCGTGATGATGGCGAACATCGCCTGGAACGCGACGAAGACATAGAGCGGAATGGTCAGCGTGTAGCCGGGCACGCCCTGCGTGGCGTGCATCAGACCGGCGAAATGGAACCCTCCGATGAACGCGTTGCCGCTGTGACCCCAGCCCTTGTCAAAGGCAAGGCTGAAGGTGAACAGCACCCAGAGCACGCTCACGATGCCCATCGCGAAGTAGTTCTGCATCAGCATGCCGAGCGCGTTCTTCGCCCGGACCATGCCGGCGTAGAAGAAGGCGAGACCTGGCGTCATCAGCAGGACGAGCGCGCAGCTGGCGAGCAGCCATGCGGTGTCTCCGCTGTCGACTTTTGGTGACGAGTAGACGCCGGCCGCAGCGACCAGGTGCGCGGCAGGCGTCAGCGCGGAAGGAATCATGTGCGGCAGCCTGCGGTCGCCAGGTTGCGCAATGTGGGCGGCGGTGTTTCGGTGCCGTCACCGCCTGTTACGGGCGGGTGAACTCTGCGCGGGTCAGGCGGCGCGCTGCGGAGCGGCGCGGCTACGCGGCGGCGAGGTCCTCGCCGAGCAGCGCGTCGACGAACACCTCCGGCTCGAACGGCGCCAGGTCGTCGGCGCCCTCGCCGAGGCCGACGAGCTTGACGGGTACGCCGAGCTCGCGCTGCACCGCGATCACGATGCCGCCCTTCGCCGTACCGTCCAGCTTGGTCAGCACGACGCCGGTGATGTCGACGACCTCGGCGAAGACCCGCGCCTGGACCAGGCCGTTCTGCCCGGTCGTCGCATCGAGGACGAGCAGCACCTCGTCGACCGCGCCCTGCCGCTCGACCACCCGCTTGACCTTGCCGAGCTCGTCCATCAGGCCCTGCTTGGTGTGCAGCCGGCCGGCGGTGTCGATGACGACGGTGTCGACGCCCTGGTCGGTCCCGTCCTTGACCGCGTCGAAGGCGACGCTGGCCGGGTCGGCGCCCTCCGGCCCGCGGACCACGGTCGCGCCGACCCGCTCGGCCCAGGTCGTCAGCTGGTCGGCGGCGGCGGCCCGGAAGGTGTCGGCGGCGCCGAGCAGCACGGTGCGGCCGTCGCCGACCAGGACGCGGGCGAGCTTGCCGCAGGTGGTGGTCTTGCCGGTGCCGTTGACGCCGACGACGAGTACGACGGCGGGGCGGCCGTCGTGCGGTGCGGTCGCGAGCGTCCGGTCGGCTTGGCTGCTGGTGGCGCCGATCAGCTCGTCGCGCAGCAGCGCGCGGACCTGCTGTGGCGTGCGGCTGCCGAGCACCCGCACCTGCTCGCGCAGCCGCTCGGTGATCTCCTGCGTGGCGGCGACGCCGACGTCGGCCATCAGCAGGGTGTCCTCGACCTCGTCCCAGACCGCGTCGTCGATGGTGTCGCGCGACAGCAGGGTGAGCAGGCCGCGGCCGAGCGTCGACTGCGAGCCGGCGAGCCGGCCGCGCAACCGCACCAGCCGGCCGGCCGACGGCGGCGGCGCCTCGACGGCCGGCGCGGCTTCGGCCGGTGGCGCCTCGACCGGTGGCGCCTCGACCGGCGCGGGCATTGGCGGCGGAGCGACCGTCTGCGGTGGCCCGGGTGCGGCCGACGCGGTCGGCGCCTCTGGCGGGGGCAGCGTGGCCGTTGTCGCGGGCGGCTCGGCGGCCGGTGGCGCGGCCAGCCGCCGCTGCCGGCGCCGCCGGACCACGACGAGGCTGGTCAGCGCCAGCAGCAGCAGGACGCCAAGGACGATCCCGAGGATCACGTAAGCCACGCCGCCGCCCTACCCATCAGCCGTTGATCATGAGCGCTTTCGCAGATTTCGGCTCGATTCTTGCGAAAACGCTCATGATCATCGTGGGTGGGGCGCGGGCGGGTGGGGGCGGGTCAGGCGGTGGCGGGCTCGGCGTCGCGGTCGCGCAGCCGCT
>DASZPL010000074.1:0-15352 GCA_035550315.1 Mycobacteriales bacterium
GCTGCGCGATCCCCTCGCAACGCTGCGACGCCGACCATACGATCGCTCACGCCCGCGGCGGCGGCACCGACCCGGACAACCTACGGCCCCGCTGCCGCCGCCACCACCGATGCAAAACCCACACCGACTGGCAAGTCCTGCGCAACCCCGACGGCACCACCACCTGGATCACCCCCGGCGGCTACCACCGCACCTTCCCACCCACCCGACTCGCCGGAGATGAGCCTGGTGGGTAGCGGGCCGGCGAACGTGCAATGGCAGCCGTCGCTGCTTGATGGCGGTACGCCGCAGATCGACGTGTCGTACTCAGGGCTGCGCCGGATCGAGCTCGATGAGTTCTCCTGGGTCGACTACTGCCCTGGGTGGCTGGCCGGCGCCGACGAGGCGTTTGAGCAGCTGGCGGCGACCGCGCGATGGCAACAACGGATCGTCACGATGTGGGAGCACCGGGTGCCGGAGCCACGGCTGACGGCCGGCTGGTCGACCGACGGCAGCGACGCGCCGGCGCTGTTGCGCATGTTGTGCGGTCCGTTGTCCGAGCGCTACGGCGTCGAGTTCGACCGGGTCTGGGTCAACCTCTACCGCGACGGCCGCGACAGCGTTGCGTGGCACGGCGACCGTAACCGCCACGTCATCACCAACCCGCTGGTAGCGACCGTCTCGCTCGGCGCCCGTCGCCGGTTCCTGCTGCGCAAGCGCGGATCGTCGAAGGTCACTCACGTGCTCGAGCCCGGTTGCGGCGACCTGGTCGTGATGGGCGGTGCCTGCCAGGACCGCTGGGAGCACACCGTGCCGAAGACCGCGAAGGCGGTCGAAGCGCGGATGTCGGTGACGATCCGGCATTCGGAGCCCGCGCCGGGCGAGCGCCGGCTGCGGCGGCCGACGTCGACCGCGCCCGGCCATGTCTGGTGATCACGGGTCACAGACAATGGACGGGATGAGCGCCGTCGACGAGCCCCGCGAATACCGCCAGCATCGCTTCAAAATGCCCCCGGGCGCCGCCGACTTGCTGCTCGTGCGGCATGGCGAGTCGGCACCCGCGCGCGAAGACCGGCCGGCCGCCAAGGTCGAGGGACAGACCGACCCGGAGCTTGCGCCCGAGGGCCGCGAGCAGGCCGAGCGGCTGGCCGACCGGCTCGCGCTCGAGCACATCGACGCGATCTACGTCACCACGTTGCGGCGTACCGCGGAAACCGCCGCCCCGCTGGCGGCTCGGCTAGGCATCACACCGCAGATCGAGCCCGACCTGCGCGAGGTCTACCTCGGCGAGTGGGAGGGCGCGACGTTTCGCAAGAACACCAGCGAGCTGCACCCGATCGCCGTCCAGATGTTCACCGAGCAGCGGTGGGACGTCATTCCCGGCGCGGAGTCGATCGAGTCGCTGCACACCCGGACGAAGGCCGCGGTCAACCGGATCGCCGCCGCGCACCCGGATCAGCGGGTCGTCGTCGTCGCGCACGGCGGCGTCATCGGCGCCATCATCTCGATGGGAACCGGGGCCGAGAACTTCGCGTTCATCACGGCCGACAACGCTTCGATCTCGCAAGTCGTCGTCAACGGCGACAGCTGGATGGTGCGGCGGTTCAACGACACCACGCACCTCGACCCGGCACTGACATTGACGCCGACGCCGCTGACCTGATCGGGTAGCGCGGTGCCCAACACCACCTATCCCGCTTCGGTCGGAACTTTGCGCGGTTATCTCGCGACCCCGGACGGCACCGGACCATGGCCCGGAGTCGTCGTCATCCACGAAGCGTTCGGACTGACTGACGACATCCGGCGGCAGGCCGACCGGTTCGCCGCCGAGGGTTACCTAGCGTTCGCGCCGGACCTCTACTCCTACGGGTTCGCACCGAAGTGCCTGGTCGCCACGATGCGGGTCATGTTCCGCGGCGGTGGCGGCCGCGCCGTCGATGACATCGAAGCCGCGCGCGCCTTCCTGGTCGCGCGGGATGACTGCACCGGCAAGGTCGGCGTCGCCGGATTCTGCATGGGCGGTGCGTTCGCCATCCTCGCGGCGACCCGAGGCTTTGACGCGGCCGCGCCGAACTACGGGCTGGTCCCGAAGGACGCCGAGACGGCGCTGCGGGGTGCCTGCGCAACGGTCGGTTCGTACGGCGCCAAGGACACCGGGCTGCGCGGCTCGGCGCAGCGACTGGAGCGGGCGCTGACCAACCTGGGCATCGACCATGACGTCAAGGAGTACCCGAACGCCGGCCACGGCTTCATGACCGAACACACCGGCAACTGGTGGTGGGCCGAGCGGATCCCGATGATGGGGTACGTCGAGGACGCCGCCGACGACGCGTGGTCGCGGATGTTCGCGTTCTTCGGCAAGCACCTTGGCGGTGCTACCGGGTCAGGTTCCGACGCGACCCCGGCGTGACAGCGCGTCGACGGTCACCGCGGCGATGAGCACCAGCGCCGTCACCATCAGTTGCGACGCTGCGTTGAGCCCGATCAGGCTCATGCCGTTGTAGATCGTCGCGATGATTAGCCCACCGAGCACGGCGTGCATCATCCGGCCTCGCCCGCCGAACAGGCTGGTCCCGCCGATCACCGCCGCGGCGACGGCGTACAACACGTAGTTGCCGCCGTCGACGTCGCTCGAGATCGAGCCGAGCTGCGACAGGTAGACCACGCCGGCCAGCCCAGCCGTGAAACCGGTGAGCACGAATGCCAGCCAGCGCACCCGGCCGAGGCTGACGCCGGCGCGCCGGGCGGCTTCGGCGTTGCCGCCGATCGCGTAGACATAGCGGCCGTAGCGCGTGCGGCTCAGTAACACCGTGTAGATGACCAGGATCACGATCACGATCGGGACGATCCAGGGCATCCCTTCGAGCACGACCAGCCGGCCACGGTTGTGGTTGCAGATCAAGACGGTGACGACACCCGCGATTGTCAGCAGGCCGACCTTGACGGCGGTCAACGACCACGGGGGAGCGGTCAGGCCTTTGGCGCGGCGGCGGGCGTTGCGCAGCACGCTCAGCGCGGCGAATCCGGCGACCGCCACGATCATCACGATCCACCCAGCGGCGTTCGACAGCGACCCGTTCTCGAGATCGTTGATGACGTTGTCGATGGGCAGCTGGATGGTGCCGCCCGTCGCGTGCGTGTCGTGCTGGATCAGGTAGAGCAGCAGTCCCTCGAAGCCGAGCAGGCCGCCGAGGGTGACGACGAACGACGGCAGCCCCAGCAGCACGATCAGTGCGCCCTGTACGGCGCCGAGCGCCGCACATATCGCGACGCCTGCGAGCGCGGCGAGGACCCAGTTCACGTTGTGAGGTGGCGCGACAAGCTCCGCCGTGATGGTCGCGCCGATGCCCATCAGGTAGCCCACCGAAAGGTCGATCTCGCCGAGCAAGAGCACGAACACCTCGGCCATGCCGAGCAGCACGAACACACCGGCCTGGATGAGCAGGTTGGTGAGGTTCCCGGCGGTCAGGAAGTTCGAGTTCTCGACCTGGAAGATCACGATGATGACGACCAGGCCGACCAGCACGGGCAGCGCGCCGCTGTCGCCGCTACGCATCCGTTTGCCGACCCCACGCAGGTACTCGCCGAGTGAGTTGACGACCAGTTCGTTGCTAATGGCGACTGAGCTCTCGCCCGTGGCGGTGGGCTCCGCGGGCGCCATCTCGGGTGCGTCGGTCGACATCCCGGTCAGTCCTTTCGTCGGGCCGTTGCGCTTGACCGGTCGCGCGAACCGGTGGTGATCAGCTGCACCGCTTGCTGCTGGTCGATGTCGCTGACTTGCGCGACGCCGGCGACCCGCCCCAGGAACAAGGCCGTCAGCCGGTCGGCGACCGCGAACACGTCGTTCAGGTTGTGCGAGATCAACAGCACCGCGACACCGTTGTCCCGGAGCTGCCGGACCAGGTTGAGCACCATCGCGGTCTGCGAGACGCCCAACGCGGCGGTCGGCTCGTCCATGATCACGAGCTTCGCGTCCTCGAGCACGGCCCGGGCGACCGCAACCGCCTGCCGCTGGCCGCCGGACAGTGAACCGACCGGCTGCCGGATGGAGCGGACCGTGGTCACGGACAGCTCGCTCAGCGTCTTGCGGGCGGCGAGCTCCATCGACACCTCGTCGAGCAGGCCGAATCGGCGTAGCTCGCGACCCAGGAACATGTTCTCGACGATGTCCAGATTGTCGGCCAACGCCAGGTCCTGGTACATCGTCGCGATCCCGAGCGCCGCGGCATCTCGCGGGTTGCGGATGTGGACCTCGCGGCCTTCCCAGAAGATGTGGCCGGCATCCGGCGCCCAGATCCCGGCGACCGTCTTGATCAGCGTCGACTTGCCGGCACCGTTGTCGCCGACCAGCGCCATGACCTCGCCGGGCTGGACCTCGAGGTCGATGTCGGCGAGCGCCTGGACCGGCCCGAAGTTCTTGCCGACCTTCGCCAACCGCAGCAGGGGTGCGCCCGCTGGCGCCCGGTCGGTGGACCGGGCGCCAGCAGCCGCTTGATCAGCCACGATCAGCTGATCCCTGCCGCCTGGCACGCCGACTGGTACTTCGACGTGCACAGTTCCTTCGCCGTGACGAAGTTGTCGGCGATGACCGTCGACTGCATGTTCTGCGTCGTCACCCACTGCGGGGTCAGCAGCACGGACGGCATCTTCTTGCCGTTCTCGTTCGGGTTCGCGACCGACCCGTTGACCAGCGACGACGGCGGCGTCTTGCCGGCCCGGGCAAACAGCGCGACCGCGGCGGCCGCCTGCGCCTCGAGGTAGATCGGCTTATACGCCGTACCGCACTGGTAACCGGACAGGATGTTCTGCAGACCCACCAGGGTCGCGTCCTGGCCGGTGATCGGGAAGGTCTTGGCCTTGATGCCCTGGTTCTGCAGGTAGGTGATGATCGGCGCGGCGTTCTCGTCGTTCGGGATGATCGCCGAGTTGACGCCCTTGTGCGCGGTGTACGCGCCCTGGAACTCGGTGAGCGCGGTGTGCGGCGTCCACGTGCCGGCTGGCGTGGCCGCGACCGTCCAGTCCGAGTTCTGGCTGATCACCGAGTCGTAACCCTGCTGGAACTGTTTCGCGTTGTTGTCCGTCGGGTCACCGGCCATCTCGATCAGGTCCGGCTTGCTGACGCCCCAGGCCTGCGCGCACTGGCCGAAGCCCTGGCCGATCAGCTTGCCGACCTGCACGTTGTTGAAGCTGATGTAGTACGAGCCGTGGGTGATGCGGTCGTAGTCGATGACCGCCACGCCGTGCTGCTGTGCCAGCTGCGCGACCCGGCCGCCGGTGCCGGCGTCCTCAGGGTCGATCAGCAGCACGCTGGCGCCGTTGGTGATCATCGCCTGCGCGTCCGTCACGAACTGGCTGTTGCTGCCGTTCGCGTTCTTGATGCTGTAGTCGGACGAGCTGAGCCCGGCCTGCTGGAAGGCCTTCTGCAGGTACGGCGCGTCGAACTCGGTGTAGCGAGCCGAGCTGGTGGTGTCCGGCAGGATCACGCCGATCGAGCCCTGGCCGGCCGATGCCAGTGACTTCAGCTGCGTCATGACAGAGAAGTCGCGGGTGAACGAGTTGATGCCGAGGTTCGGGATGCTCGATGTCGATCCGCTACTACTCGAGGCACTGCCGCCGCCGCTGCTGCTACTGCCGCAGGCGGCGACGCCGGTCACGATCAGCGCACAGGCGCCGGCCGCAACCGCTTTGGATCGGTTGATGCGCACTACTTCCTCCTCCTTGGATGCCGGTTTTGGCCCGGCGCGGGATGGTGCTATCCGGCTGCCTTGAGCACCGTCGACAGCGCGAGCTCGTCGCGCAGGACGAGGGCGAGCGCGCCGAGCACTTCGGAGCGTTCGCCGAGGTCCGACGTGACGATCTCGACGGTGTTGGCAGCCGCTGGGATTGCGTGCCGGCGCACGATCTCGCGCATCGGCTCGAGCAGCAGGTCGCCGGTCGCGGCCAGCTCGCCGCCGACGACCACCTTGCTGGGCGCCAGCAGGTTGCACAGGTTGGCGAGCGCCATCCCGACGTACCGTCCGGCGTCCGCCAGCAACCGGCGGCTGCCCGCGTCGCCGGTCGCGGCCAGCCGGACCAGGTCGTCGATGCTCTCGGCCTCCGGCTGGGTGGCACGCAGCAACGTGAGCAGCGCCTCCGAGCCGACGAAGCTCTCGAGGCAGCCGCGGTTGCCGCACCGGCAGAGCGCGCCGCGTTCGTCGACCGTGGTGTGGCCGATCTCGCCGGCGGTGCCGGCCGCGCCGCGGTAGATCCGGCCGCCGAGCACCAGCCCGGCGCCGACGCCGGCGCTGAGCTTCAGGTAGACCAGGTGGTCGCAGCCCCGGCTGCCGCCCCAAGTGATCTCGGCGAGGGCACCCAGGTTGGCGTCGTTGTCGACGACCACCGGCATGCCGAGCCGGTAGGTCATCGCCTCGGCGGCCGGCACTCCCACCCAGCCGGGCAGGATCGCCGACGACCCGACCTCGCCGGACGTCGGGTCGATCGGCGCGGGCAGGCCCATGCCGACGCCGAGCACTTCACCGTGTGAGGCATCGAGGTCCTCGAGCACCGCCTCGACCCACTCGGCGGCCAGCGCCATCGTCTCGTCGGCGGTGCGCCGCGGTTCGATCGGGCTCATCCGTTCGGCCAGGATCTGGTGTGACAGGTCGGCCACCGCGACCCGCAGGTGACGATGGTCGAGGTCGATGCCGAGCACCAGCCCGGCGCGGCGGCTGAACTGCACCTCGGCGACCCGGCGGCCACCCCGCACCTGCTCGGTCACCGACACCACGCCGGCCTCGCGCAGCCCGCCGACGATGTTGAAGATGGTCGCCCGCGACAGGCCGGTACGCCGGGCCAGCGACGCCTGGCTGGCAGCGCCCTCCCGGGCGAGCACGTCGAGCACGCGTCGCCGGTTGGCGTCGCGCAGGGCGCTGGGCGAGCCGACGCCGATCTGCGGCGCCGGACGGCCATGCCGGGTCACGACGCGGAACCTGCTCGGTTACCGCCGTTCCGTCAACAGTTGAACGCAGTGTCCAGGCAAATCGTTATCGTGCCGTCACCTTTTGGCGGCTCAGCCGTGACCGGCGACGACCGACCGCGACGTCACAGGTCGACGTCGACCACAACCGGCGCGTGGTCGCTCGGCCCCTTGCCCTTGCGGGCGTCGCGGTCGACGTACGCGTCCTTGACCGCGTCGGCGACCGGCCGGCTGGCCAGCACCAGGTCGATCCGCATGCCCATGTTCTTGTGGAACATCCCGGCGCGGTAGTCCCAGTAGGTGTACGGCGTGTCGTACTTCAACGCCCGCGGGATCAGGTCGTCCAGCCCGAGCGCGCGGATCTCGGCGAGCGCCCTGCGCTCCGGCTCGCTGACGTGCGTGGACCCGACGAACGCCGCGGGGTCCCATACGTCGCTGTCGGTCGGCGCGATGTTGAAGTCACCGGTGACCACGAACGGCCGGTCGGCGGCGACCTCGCGGGCGAGCGCGTCGCGCAGCTTCGCTAACCAGTCGAGCTTGTACGGGTAGTGGGGGCTGGCCAGGTCGCGGCCGTTCGGCACGTAGAGGCACCAGATCCGCAGCGGGCCGCAGGTCGCGCCGACGGCGCGCGCTTCCACCTTCGGCGGCTCGCCGATCAGAGCCGGGTCGTCCTCGTCCGGCGGCGGTGCGTACGCCGGCTGACCGTCGAAGCCGCGGGTCACGTCGTCGAGCCCGATGCGTGACAGGACCGCGACGCCGTTCCACCGGCCGTCGCCGTGCGCCGCGACTTCGTAGCCGAGCTCTTCGGCTCGCTCGCTCGGGAAGGCGTCCGTCGTGCATTTCGTCTCTTGCAGGCACAGCACGTCGGGCTCGGCCAGCTCCAGCCACTCGTTGAGCCGCGGCAGTCGCGCGCCGACCGAGTTGACGTTCCAGGTCGCGATCCGCACGGCCTCACCATAGGGTTCGGCGCAATGGCGGAAGGCGCGGCGGTCAGCGACGCGGAGCTGGCTGCGCTGCCGAAGGCCCACCTGCATCTGCACCTGACCGGCGGGATGCGCCACGAGACGCTGCTGGACCTCGCGGCGCGCCACGGCGTCACCCTGCCGGAGCGGCTGGTCGACGAGATCCCCGACAACTGGCGGCTGCTGGGCTGGGCGAGGTTCCAGCGGCTGTATGACCTGGCGCGCGGCGTGCTGCGGTCCGCCGCCGACATCGACCGGCTGGTGCTGGAGATCGCCGAGGACGAGCGCGCGGCGGGGTCGCGATGGCTCGAGCTGCAGATCACGCCGACCGGGTACGCCGCGCGGCTCGGCGACCTGGTCACGGCCATGGAGGTGTTCTGCGCGGCGGCGGCGGCAGCCGAGGCCGCGACCGGCGTCGGCATCCGGCTGATCGTCGCGGCGAACCGGACCCGGCCACCGTGGGAGGCGGAGACGCTGGCGCGGCTGGCGGTGCGGTGGTCGCCGCACGGGGTGGTCGGCTTCGGGCTGTCGAACGACGAGCGGCAGGGCATGCCGGAGGCGTACGCCAAGGCGTTCCGGATCGCGCACGAGGGCGGGCTGGCGGCGATGCCGCACGCCGGCGAGCTGCTGGGAGCCGACTCGGTGGCGCGAGCCGTGGCGGCGTTCGCGCCGGTGCGGATCGGTCACGGCGTGCGGGCGGCGGAGGACCGGGCCGTGCTCGCGCTGCTCGCCGACCGCGGCATTGCCTGCGAGGTATGCCCCGCGTCGAACGTCGCGCTGGGCGTCTTCGACGAGCACGCCGCGGTCCCGCTGCGCACGCTCGAAGCCGCCGGCGTGCCCGTCGTCCTGGCGGCGGACGACCCGCTGCTGTTCGGCGCCGGGCTGGTGGCGCAGTACGCCGTCGCGCGCGACCTGCACGGTTACGACCGGG
The DNA here is from genome assembly GCA_035550315.1 of Mycobacteriales bacterium. Lineage (GTDB taxonomy): Bacteria > Actinomycetota > Actinomycetes > JAFAQI01 > JAFAQI01 > DASZPL01. Next base: position 8,828 of record DASZPL010000074.1, read on the forward strand.
CGGATCTGGCGCGGCTGGCCCGCACCTCGGTGACGACGTCGATGATGCCGCCGGAGCGCGCCGCCGGCGTCCTGGCCGACATCGACCGCTGGCTGGCGGGGGAGCTCGCGGCGGCACCGTAGCCTCGACTGTCGTGGCCATCCGCTCCGAGCTCCGCAACATCGCGATCGTCGCGCACGTCGACCACGGCAAGACGACGCTCGTCGACGCCATGTTGTGGCAGTCCGGCGCGTTCTCCGCGCACCAGGCCGAGGAGGGCGGGGTCAACGAGCGGGTGCTCGACTCGATGGATCTCGAGCGCGAGAAGGGCATCACGATCCTCGCCAAGCACACCGCGGTGCGCCACGGCGACCTGACGATCAACATCGTCGACACGCCCGGGCACGCCGACTTCGGCGGCGAAGTCGAGCGAGGTTTGTCGATGGTCGACGGCGTCGCGTTGCTGGTCGATGCCTCCGAGGGCCCGCTGCCGCAGACCCGGTTCGTGTTGCGCAAGGCGCTCGCGCTCGACCTCCCAGTGATCCTGATCGTCAACAAGGTCGACCGCTCCGACGCCCGGATCGCCGAGGTGGTCGACGAGACCTACGAGCTGTTCCTCGACCTCGACGCCACCGAGCATCAGATCGACTTCCCGATCGTCTACTGCCAGGCCAAGTCCGGGCAGGCGTCACTGGAACGGCCGGCCGACGGCCACAGCCCGGACAGCCCGAACCTCGAGCCGCTGTTCGCGACGATCCGCGACACCATCCCGCCGCCGTCGTACGACGAAACGGCGCCGTTGCAGGCGCACGTCACGAACCTCGACGCCTCGCCGTACCTCGGCCGGCTCGCCCTCTGCCGGGTGCACAACGGCTGGCTGAAGAAGGGACAGACGGTCGCCTGGTGCCGGCGCGACGGCAGCGTCAATCGGGTGCGGCTGACCGAACTGCTCGGCACCGTGGCGCTGGACCGGGTGCCGATCGACGCGGCCGGCCCCGGCGACATCGTCGCGATCGCCGGCATCCCCGACATCACGATCGGGGAGACCATCGCCGACCCGGACGACCCGCGGGCGCTGCCCGTCATCACGATCGACGAGCCCAACCTGTCGATGACGATCGGCATCAACACCTCGCCGATGGCGGGCCGGTCCGGCAGCAAGCTCACCGCCCGGCTGGTGAAGAACCGGCTCGACGCTGAGACCGTCGGCAACGTCTCGATTCGCGTGCTGCCGACTGACCGGCCGGACACCTGGGAGGTGCAGGGGCGGGGCGAGCTGCAGCTCGCGGTGCTCGTCGAGATCATGCGGCGGGAGGGCTTCGAGCTCACCGTCGGCAAGCCGCAGGTGGTGACCCGCGAGATCGACGGCAAGGTGCACGAACCGGTCGAGCGGCTGACCATCGACGTACCTGCCGACTACCAGGGCGTGGTGATCCAGCTGCTGGCGCTGCGCAAGGGGCGACTCGAGCAGATGGTCGACCATGGCACCGGCTGGATCCGGATGGAGCACGTCGTGCCGGCGCGCGGGCTGATCGGGTTCCGCACCGAGTTCCTCACCGAGACCCGCGGCACCGGCTTGTTGCACCACGTGCACGAGCGCTACGAGCCGTGGCACGGCGAGCTGCGGACCCGGCCGACGGGATCGCTGGTCGCCGACCGCGCCGGGATGACGACGGCGTTCGCGCTCGCCAACCTGCAGGAGCGCGGCACCATGTTCGTCGGCCCGGGTAGCGAGGTCTACGAGGGGATGATCGTCGGCGAGAACGCCCGGTCGGATGACATCGACGTCAACCCGACGAAGGAGAAGAAGCTCACCAACATGCGCTCGTCGACCGCCGACGTACTGGTGCCGTTGATTCCGCATCGCCAGGTCGGCCTCGAGCAGGCGCTGGAGTTCTGCCGCGAGGACGAGTGCGTCGAAGTCACGCCCGACGCCGTCCGGCTGCGCAAGCTCGTGCTCGACGCCGCCACCCGCTACCGCACCGCCAAACGCACGCGCTCCTAACCCGCGCGCGCAATCCCGCCGACGTCCCCGAGCCGCGGCCCCCGCAGCCGCGATCATGGCGTTAGTGACGTCCCGGATCCGCGATCATGGCGTTAGTGACGCACTAACGCCATGATCGTCGGGAAAGCTGGTCGGTAACGCCATGATCGACCGGTAGGCACAGGGTCGATCGGCATCCACAGGTTCGGTGCCTGGCGCTTTTCGACGCCCGTGGGCTTGCACGCTGCCGACATGGTTTCGCCCTCGGGTCTCCCGTTGACTGGTTTGCCGCTCATGCCGACAGCGCGCCGGACGCTGGTCGCGACTGGTGGATTTGACGATGCGCAGCTCACGGCGATGATTCGCAGCGGCGTCCTGGTGACGCCGTTTCGTGGCGTCGTGGGTCCGCAGGAGGTCTCGCGGTCGCCGATGGCACGATTCGCAGCCGCGCTGGCCTGCCAAGACATCACTGCTGCTCTCGGTCATCGGTCGGCCGCGGTGGCGAGCCGGCTGCGGTGGGTGCCGGAGTCGTGGCGAGAAGCGGACGCCGTCGTCGACGTCGTCGTACCGAGAACCGATGCCCGGCGTCACCGATCAGGCCTGCGGTTGCACCGCGCGCTGCTTGACCCGGCGGATGTGACGGTGATTGACGGATTGCGGTGCACGAGCGTCGCCCGGACGTTGGCCGATCTGGCACGCAACCGCCGAGAGCCCCGTCTGCTCGTGGTCCAAATCCTCGACGGCGCGCTTCGCGACGGCCTGGTCACCGAGGATCAGCTGCAGTCAACGGTGGATCGGTTAGCAGGTCTGCGCGGAGTCGTGCGAGCACGGCAGCTCATTGCGTTCGGTCGCAATGGCGTGGACTCGCCCAAGGAGACCGAGCTTCGGCTCGCGCTGCTCGACGGCGGCGTACCGCACGTCGACGTGGACATCCGGATCACCGATCGCGACGGCGTACTGCTTGCCCGCGGTGACATCGGCGAGCGGGACCTGTTGCTGTGGGGCGAGTACGACGGCTATGACGTCCACTCCCAACGCGATGTGTTCAACAGTGATCGCCGCGGCGATCGTTGGCTGGAACGTCGCGGCTGGCACGTCATGCGGTTCACGAACGACGACCTTCAGCGGCCGTGGCGTCTGGTGTCGGAATGGCTCACCGCCCGGGCCGCCGCGCCCGCCCGGATCGCCGCGATGCGGCCTGACCGCTCGCCCGAAGTCGCCGCGGCCCGCCGCGCCCTCGGCCTCGACCGCTAACCCGGCCTCCGCATCTCGCCGCCTTCGCGACGATCATGGCGTTACTCACGCCTCGGGCCCGCGATCATGGCGTTAGTGACGCACCAACGCCATGATCGTCGGGAAAGCTGGTCACTAGCCGCGTTCTGCTGCTTGTGCGCTAGCCGCGCAATGCGTCGTAGGTGACGCCGGTGAGTTCTTCGGAGACGGCCCAGAGGCGGGCGGCGGTCTCGGGGTCGCGGGAGATGGCGTTGGAGCCGACCCGCTTCGGGTAGCCGAAGCTCTCCATCGGGCCGTTCGGGCCGAAGTACTCGCCGCCGTGCACGTCCGGAGCGGTCGCGGCGTACAGCTGCGGCAACGCGCCCTTGTCGGCCGACTGGCCGACCAGCCGGATGCCGAAGACCAAGAACGTCTCCTTGAACCGGTTGCCCGCGGCGTTGCCCCGCACCAGGTTGGTCGCGGCGGTGCCCGGGTGCGCGGCCACGCTGATCAGCGCCGCGTCCACCGCCGACAGCCGGCGCTGCAGCTCGAACGCGAACAGCAGGTTCGCCAGCTTGGTGTCGGAGTACACCTTCCAGCTGAAGTAGCTGCGCTCGTGCATCAGGTCGTCGAAGTTGATCCGGCCCGGCTTGTGCGCCGTGCTGCTGACCGTCACGACCCGGGCGCCCTCGCGGTGCAGCATCCGCGGGAGCAGCAACCCGGTCAGCGCGAAGTGCCCGAGGTGGTTGGTGCCGAACTGCCGCTCGAACCCGTCGGCGGTCAGGCTGCGCGGGATCGCCATGACGCCGGCGTTGTTGATCAGCAGGTCGACCGTCGGGTACGACGCGGCGACCGCATCGGCGAAGCTGCGGATGCTGGTGAGGTCGGCCATGTCGAGGGCCCGCAGGTCGAGCTGCGCGCCCGGCACGTCGCCCTGGATCTTGGCCATCGCGTCGTTGCCGCGCTCCAGGTCGCGGCAGCCCATGACGACCCGGGCGCCGGCCCGGGCCAGCTCCCGGGCGGTGACCAGCCCGAGGCCGCTGTTCGCGCCGGTGACGACCGCGACCCGGCCCGACTGATCCGGGATGTCGCGGGTGGTCCACCTCCCCATGCGGCACATGCTGCCACGGCACCGGGCGTCCGGCTCGCCGTCCACGGCCTGTGCCGGAATGCCGGGCGGCTGCGCTACGTTGGCTAGTACGGCGTCCGAACGGGCGCTCGCCGGCTCGATCCATGGCCCCCGGTCCCAACCTTTGTCGCTTCGAGCGAACCAGTGCCGAGAGGCAGACCTGGCGGGTCGGCGCATGAGGGCCCCGGACGGCAGTCCGGGGCTTTTGTGCGAGCGCGGTCGGTCGGGCTAGCCGTCGGCTGCGCCGGACGTGCGGTGGCCGCGCCGCCGCTCGAGTGTGCCGAAGTACGGCGAACCGTCCAGCTCGACGTCGCCGAGTGCGCCGCGCAGCAGCTGGATCGCGTTGCGGGTGAGCGCGTCAGCATCCGCCGGGTCGAGATCCAGCTCGACGGCGACACCGGCGGCACCCTCGCCCAAACCGACGGCGACCATCGCCGCGGCGCGCTCGGCCGCCGGCAACGTCGCCAAAGCCTGGTAGAGCCGCGCCACCAGCTCGCCGTCCGAGATGCCGGTGTTGGCGCTGACGTTGTCCGCGATCGTGCCGGGTGCCATTGGCCGCAGCCGGCGGGGTCGCTCCGAAGGCATCAGCCACGGTACGTCGACCGCCCGGCCGAAGTCAGCCGCCGTGCGGCGCGAACTCCTCCAGCACCTCGTGGGCGACGTCCATCGAGCGCGCCGGGTCGGCGTCCGGCGCGCCGATCTGCTCGTCGAAGTTCAGGTCAAGGAAGACCTCGTCGGCGCCGTTCGCGGCGTACTCGTCGAGGTCGCTGCGGATCTTCGCTGCGGTGCCAGTCAGCGGCGGGTCATCGCTCGACGCGGTGTCGCGCAGCCGCACCACGCCGCGGATCACGATCCGGATGCCGGCCGGGTCGCGCCCGGCGGCCGCCGCCGCCTCGCGGATGATCCGGGCCGTGGCCGGCAGCTGGTCGGCCGGGAACCGGCTGGACGAGATCCAGCCGTCGGCGAGCCGCCCGGCCCGTCGGAGCGCCGGCTCCGCCGCGCCCCCGAGCAATACCGGGGGATGCGGCCGCTGCACCGGCTTCGGATCGACCCAGCCGCGCGGCACCTGGTAGAACTCGCCGCTGAACTCGATCGGCTCCTCGGTCCAGATCGCCCGCAGGCAAGCGAGGTACTCCTCGGCCCGTGCGCCCCGCCGGGCCATGTCCACACCGACCGCGGCGAACTCCTCAGGCTCCCAGCCGAGCCCGAGGCCGGCGTCGAGCCGGCCCTGCGACACCACGTCGATGCTGGTCAGCGCCTTCGCCAGCACGAGCGGCGCGTAGTACGGCAGGTTCACGACCGCCAAGCCCAGCCGGATCCGCGACGTGGCACCGGCCAGGAACGCCGCGACCACCAGGGAGTCGTGCACGCTGCGGTACGGCGGGCCGAGCTGGCGCTCGGTCGGCCAATCCGGGTAGAGGATCCGGGTGAACGTCCACAAGCCGCGATAGCCGAGCGCCTCCGCGCGCTGCGCGATCGCGACCTGGTTAGCGGGCACCGCCCACGACCCCGACACCGGCGCCCCGAAGCCAAGGTCCATGTCACCATCCAACACCGACCACGAAAGGCGAAGGGCAACGGCGTGTTCAAGGTCTGCTTCGTCTGTCTCGGCAACATCTGCCGCTCGCCGACCGCCGAGGTGGTGATGCGCGCGAAGCTGCGCGCCTCCGGCCTGGCCGACCAGGTGGCGGTCAGCAGCGCCGGGACCGGCGACTGGCACGTCGGCAGCGGCGTCGACGCCCGGGCCGCCGAAGCGTTGGCGGCCGGCGGCTACGACGGCTTCGACGACCATTCGGCGCGCCAGTTCGACCCGGCCTGGTTCGACGACCTCGACCTGGTGATCGCGCTGGACCGCGAGAACCTCGCCGCGCTGCGCCGACTGACGCCCGCCGACCAGCGAGACCAGGTCCGATTGCTGCGCTCGTTCGACCCGACGGCCGGGCCGGACGACCTCGAAGTGCCGGACCCCTACTACGGCGGATCCGGCGGCTTCGAACGCGTCCTCGGCATGGTGGAGCGGGCGTGCGACGGGCTGGTCGGCTACATCCGGGAGCAGCTCGGATGAAGCTCGCCGGCGTCGAGCTCGGCGAGCCGCGACCGGTCGGCGGCGGCGACATCTGCGAGGCGGCGGCCGCCCGTCTCGATGGCCGGCCGGTGTTTGCAAAGTGGCTGTCCGGCGCCCCGGCCGACTTCTTCACCGCGGAGGTGCGCGGACTGGACC
>DASZPL010000075.1:0-10086 GCA_035550315.1 Mycobacteriales bacterium
ATACCCGCGAGTTGTCAGCGTCAGGCGGTGCTATAGCACCGCCTGACGCTGACAAGTTGGGAAGTTCGGTCATAGCGGGATGTTGCCGTGCTTCTTCGGGGGCAGCGACTCGCGCTTGGTGCGCAGCAACCGCAGCGCGCGGATCACCTCGCGCCGGGTGTCCGACGGCTTGATGACGGCGTCGACGTAGCCGCGCTCGGCGGCGATGTAGGGATTGGCGAAGTGGTCCTCGTAGTCGGCAATCAGCTCGCCGCGCTTCGCCTCCGGGTTGTCCGCTGCCGCCAGGGTGCGCCGATGCAGGATGTTGACCGCGCCCTGGGCGCCCATCACGGCGATCTCGGCAGTCGGCCAGGCCAGGTTCACGTCGGCGCGCAGGTGCTTTGATCCCATCACGTCGTAGGCCCCGCCGTACGCCTTGCGAGTGATCACCGTCACCTTCGGAACGGTCGCCTCGGCGTAGGCGTACAACAGCTTCGCGCCGTGCCGGATGATGCCGCCCCACTCCTGCGCCGTGCCGGGCAGGAAGCCGGGCACGTCGACGAAGGTGAGCACCGGCACGTTAAACGCGTCGCAAGTGCGGACGAACCGCGCGCCCTTCTCGGACGCGTCGATGTCGAGGGTGCCGGCGAACTGCATCGGCTGGTTGGCAACCACGCCGACGGACCGGCCGTCGATCCGGGCGAACCCGCAGACGATGTTGGGCGCGTACATCGCGTGCACCTGCAGGAAGTCGCCGTCGTCGACGACGTGCTCGATCACCGTCGTGATGTCGTAGGGCTGGTTCGCCGCGTCGGGGATGAAGCCGTCGAGGAAGCCGTCGGCCGCCAGTGCGTCGAGGTCCTCTTCGTCGTACGCCGGCGGTTGCTCAATGTTGTTGCTCGGCAGGAACGACAGCAGCCCGCGGGTCAGCTCGAACGCGGCTTCCTCGTCGGCCGACATGAAGTGGGCGACGCCGGACTTGCTGTTGTGCGCGCGGGCGCCGCCGAGCTCCTCGAACGTCACGTCCTCGCCGGTCACCGCCTTGATGACGTCAGGACCGGTGATGAACATGTACGACGACTGGTCGACCATCACGGTGAAGTCGGTGAGCGCCGGGGAGTAGACGTGACCGCCGGCGCAGGTGCCCAACACCAGCGAGATCTGCGGGATCACGCCAGACGCCATCACGTTGCGATAGAAGATCTCGGCGTAGAGGCCCAGCGCGACGACGCCTTCCTGGATCCGCGCGCCGCCGCCCTCGTTGATGCCGACGATGGGGCAGCCGGTCTTCATGGCCAGGTCCATGACCTTGCAGATCTTCTCGCCGTAAACCTCGCCGAGCGCTCCGCCGAACACGGTGAAGTCCTGGCTGAACACGCAGACCGGCCGGCCGTGCACGGTGCCGTGCCCGACCACCACGCCGTCGCCGTACGGCCGCTTCTTCTGCATCCCGAAGTCGTGCGCCCGGTGCCGGGCGAGGGCGTCGATCTCGACGAACGAGCCGTCGTCGAGCAGCGCGTTGATCCGCTCCCGCGCGGTGAGCTTGCCCTTGGCGTGCTGCTTGTCGACCGCCCGTTGCGAGCCGGCGTGCACGGCTTCGTCGGTGCGTTGCTCGAGTTCGGCGATCCGCGCCGCGGTCGTGCGGGGTGCCGTCGGCAGGTCAGGTTGGGCAGTCACGGTCGTAGCGTACGGCGATGGCCTCGCCGTGGTCCGACCTCGACCGGCCGCCGCTGTCGGCCCGCCGGTTGCAGCGCGTGGTCACGGCCGACTCGCTGTGGCGCGAGGTGCGCGTCCTCACCCGCACTTCGTCGACGAACGCCGACGTCGTGGCCGCCGCTCGGGAGGGCGCCCAGGAGGGCCTGGTCGTGATCGCCGAGGAGCAGACGGCCGGCCGCGGCCGGATGGGCCGCGCCTGGTCGGCGCCGGCGCGGTCGTCGGTGCTGTTGTCGTGGTTGCTGCGACCAACGGCACCGATCGCGGCCTGGCCGTTGCTGCCGCTGATGGCCGGGCTGGCGCTGGCTGAGACCGTCGCGGGCGTCGGCGAGGTCCCGGACGTGCGGTTGAAGTGGCCGAACGACGTGCTGGTCGACGACAAGAAGCTCGCCGGCATCTTGACCGAGCGGACCGATGCCGGCGGCGCGGCCGTAGTGGTCGGGCTCGGCCTGAACGTCAGCCTGCGGGCCGCCGAGCTGCCGGTCGACACCGCGACCAGCCTGGCGCTCGTCGGCGGGGCGACCGACCGCGAGATCCTGGTCAAGGAACTGCTGCGGTCGTTCGCCCGTCGCTACGCCACGTGGTGCGACGATGACGGCGCACCGGCCAGCGTGCTGCCGGCGTACCGCGAGTGGTGCGAGACGATCGGGCGAGCCGTGTCGGTGCAGCTGCCGGGGGGTGATCGGGTGGAGGGCGTCGCGACGGCGGTCGACGACACGGGGAGGCTGCTGGTGCGGACCGACGCCGGTGAGGAGCGCGCCTGGTCGGCCGGCGACGTGACCCACGTGCGGGCGGGAGCCTGACATGCCGTTTCCGGACAGCCTGCTCGACAGCGGCGAGGAGATCGTGCACAACCTCCGGCCGCACTGGCGCCGGGTCGTGTTCCCCATCGTGTTGCTGCCGATCGTGGTCGGCCTCGCGTCGTACCTGTGGTTCATCGCGCCGTCCGGCTCGGCCGAGAAGCCGGTGCGGATCGCGGTCGTCGTGGTCGCGCTGGCGATCCTGCTCTGGTGGTCGCTGCGGCCGTGGCTGCGGTGGCTGACGACGAGGTACGTCGTGACCACCCGCCGGGTCCTGGTCCGCCGCGGCATCCTGTCGCGGCAGGGCCGAGACGTGCCGCTCACCCGGATCAACGACGTGTCGTTCTCCCACACCCTGGTCGAACGGTTCTTCGGCTCCGGCACGCTGACCATCGAGTCCGCCGGCGAGCGAGGGCAGGTGGTGCTCGGTGACGTGCCGCAGGTCGAGGTGGTGCAGCGCGACCTCTACCGGCTGGTCGAGGACGAGGCGCAGCGCTTGCGCTGACGGCGCCTCAGCAGTGCCGCAGCCGGTAGTCGAAGTGCGGGCCGGCGGCATCCGGCGATGCCAGGAACGGCAGCACGCTGTTGAGGTTGGTGAACGCCATCGGCTGCTGGATCCGGCTGCCGGCCTTCGGGTTGCCGATCGCCGCCAGCGGCAGATCCATTACGATCGTGCCGTCCTTCCCCGGATGGAACGACCCGGTGACGTGTTCGCCCGGCTTGACGACCGCGCCGCCCGTCTTGTTGCTGACCTTGCCGGCCGAGTAGGTCACCGGTGACCCGGTCTCGTGATGCGCGTCCGCGAAGTACGTCGTCCCCTTGACCACGACGTCGAAGACCCAGTCGACGCCGCCGGGCAGGACGGTCGTCGGCTGGAGCGCGTCGAGCGGCAACTTGTTCGACAGGTCGTGAATCGTCATGACGGTGCGCAGGTAGCGGGCGTGCCCGTGCCGGACGATCGACAGCCGGCCTTTGACGATGTCGAGCTCGGGTTGCGGCGCGGTGTTGCCGATCCCCGCCAGCGTCTCGTCGATCGCGTTGCCGGCCGCCGAGTGGAAGACCGCTCGGCAGCTGACGGCTCTGGGCAGCGGCGCCGGCTTCGGGTGGGCGTGGTGGACCGGCTTGGTCCGGCCGTCGATGTCGGTCATCAGGTTGGCCAGCTTGGGTGAGCCGAAGCCGGTGACGTAGTCCCAGCCGGGAAGCGCGAGGTACGCGCCGTTGGTGCCGACCGTGACGTCGTTGAAGTCACGGGCGTAGTGCGGGCCGTCGCCGATCCGGTACAGCACCGGTGCCGCCGAGCCGGCGCCCTTGCGCTGGTTGTGAGCCGCCGCCTGCACCCGGGTCCACATGCCCATCCAGAGCGGGGATGCCAGCGACGTACCACCGGTGGTCAGCAGCCGGCCGTTGCCGAAGATGTCGAACCCCAGGGCGACGGCGTCGCCGAACAGCGCCGACACGTCGGGCACGCCGCGGCACCGGGTGCCGAGGGCGTACGGCTTGCCGCGGTAGTCGACCAGGCACGGCACCAGCACGTGCGACTGCGCCTGCTGCCACGGCGGCTCGCTGTTGAACAGCGACGAGCCGCCGCCGCCGAACGGGCTGGCGAGCTCGAGCCGGCGGTTCGGTGGCGTCTTGCCGTCGGAGTAGAGCAGCGTGCCGCCGACGGAGGTGACGTACTTGCTGACCGCGGGGTACTGCTGCAGCGGCACCACCTGGTTGAGCAGCCCGTTGCCGGCGCCGACGCCGGGCAGCACGACCACCGGGCACGAGCTGCCGGTGTCACCACTCGAGTTGAACAGGGTGCGGCCCTCGGCCAGGATCTTCGGCATCAGCGTCGACTCGATGGCCGGTTCGAGGTTGTCGCCGAGGCCCTGCTGGATCGGCAACGGCGGATTGGCAGCCGGGCTGCCGAGGATCGGGTTGAGCGGATCCGACTCGCACTCGCCGAAGCTGGCGTTCGCCTGCTTCGGGCCGTGCGGGTCGTTGATCCACCTGGCGAACGCCGCGGTGACGCCCGCGTCGGAGAGGTCGGATGCGAAGTAGAGCCGCAGCTGCTTGACCAACGGCGCCATGCCGGTCGCCGACTGGGTGTCGAGGTCCCACTCGAACTGGCCGTCGTTGTTGGCGAACGGCCCCTTGCCGACGTGGATCACCTTCACCGGGACGCGGGGCAGGTGGTTGTAGTGCTCGAAACGGCGCAGGTCCCCGATCACGGGCGCGGTCTGACCTTCGCCGAAGACCGCCATCGTCTGGTCCTGGCCGAGGTTGCCTTTCGGCATGCCGTAGAGCCGCCACATGTCCCGCGCGTCGTAGCCCTCCTCGCACAGCGCGGTGATGCCCTCGAAGCATCCGGTGGCGGCCGGCGCCTCGTGCTTGACGGTGAGCGGCTTCGGCGTCGCGAAGTGCTGCAGCGTGTTCAGGCCCATCAGGCTGGCGACATCGAGGTCGGCGGGCACGCGCGGTGCGCCTTGGTTGGCGACGAAACTGACTCCCTGCGACCGATAGGTCGACAGCGTCACGCGAAACAGTCGCTCCACCTGGGCGGCGGTCCCGACCGCCTCGACGTAGTCGTTGCTCGGCGCGGCGTACCCGATGTGCAGACCACCGGCCGCCAGCCAGCTGCGCAGCCGGTCGCCGGTCGCCGCCGGGAGCCCGAACTCGCGGGTCAGCTGCGCCGGCGTGCGGAAGTGGCGGTACTGCGGGCTGTGCGGATCGTTGACGGCGTCAGCCAGTTGTTGCAACGCGGCGTCGTTCGGGTTGTGCAGGAGTACGCCGATGTGCATCCGCCGCGACGGCTGCGGATGACCGGTGGCGGTCAGCTTGGCGAGGCCGGGCAGCACGTTCCAGGTCAGTGCCTGCAGCGGGTGGGCGGATGCGGTGTCGACCGCAACCGCCGTGGTGCCGGAGAGCAGGACGGCGGCGGCCGCGAGGCCGACGATGACGGGGCGGGGGCGGGTCACAAGACACCCTTTTCGCCGACAGCACGAGCCACTCCTGCGAGGCGCTACCCGGCGTACAGCCCGTCGGCGTACTGCGGTCCGTAGTAGCGCTCCAGCGCTTCGAGGCTCTCGTCCGGGCGGTCCAGCTGCTTCGCGATCTGCGCCCGCGACGGCACCGCGTCGGGTTGCCAGCTCGCTGGCTCCCACAATGCCGAGCGCATGAACGCCTTGGCGCAGTGGAAGAAGACCTGCTCGACCTCGACGACCACGGCCAGCACCGGCCGATGCCCCTTGACCACCAGCTGGTCGAAGAACGGCGCGTCGGTCACCAGCCGGGCCCGGCCGTTGATCCGCAGCGTGTCGCCGCGGCCGGGGACCAGGTAGACCAGCCCGACGTGCGGATTGCTGAGGATGTTGCGGTAGCCGTCGGCGCGGCGGTTGCCCGGCCGCTCGGGGATCGCGATCGTGGTGTCGTCGAGCACCAGCGTGAAGCCCGGCGGGTCGCCCTTCGGTGAGACGTCGCAGCTGCCGTCAGCCGCCGAGGTCGCGAGGAAGCACATCGGCGACGCGGCGAGCCACTGCCGGTGCACCGGCTGCAGCGACGGCCGGTCCTTGTTCGCCACTCGCGGCAGCGGCACGCCGATCAGGTCGCGCAGCTGCGCCTCGGTCGTCACCTCGGTGAGGTCGGCCGTCGTCATGGTGTCTGCCTACCACCGCGACGGCGCGCGGGTCACCGCAATTGCGCCGCCTCGACCGCGTCCAGCCAGCGGGCGGCAAACGCCTCGCCGGCGACGCTGGTCGCCACCCGCACCGGTTTGCCGGCAAACGGTCCGTCCGCCAGCCGCTGCTCGGTGATCGTGACGCCGGGCCAACCGGCCGCGACCGCGCAGGCGAGCGGGTCGTGGTGGAAGTTGACCAGGTCGTCGGGCAGCGCGGCGTGGGCGGCGCCGAGTGCGGCGTAGTTGCGGTCGGCGGCGTACGCCGCGCTCTGCTCTTCGAGCAGCCGGCCGAGCTCGCCGCCGGCGCACAGCCGCGCGAGATCGGTGACCCGCAGCGGCGCGTGCACCGTGGTGGTGATCGGCACCAATGTCAGGTCGGCGCCGGCGCCAGCGAGGATCTCGGCGGCTCGGAGGTCGGCCTGGACGTTGTAGTCCCGAGCCGCGTCCCAGTCCGGCAGGCCGCGGCCGAGCGGTCCGAGCCAGCCCCCCATCACGACGACGGGGACGCCGGCGAGCGCCGTCGGCTGGTCGAGCACCAGTTGCGCCAAGTTGGTCAACGGGCCGATCGCCGCGATCGTCGCGCCGGCGTCGATGCTGTCGCGGACGAGCCTCGCCGTGGCGCCCGGCGGTGCGGGTCGAGGCGGGACCGGCTCGGGCCAGTAGCGGCGGTCGTCGCGGATCGTGCCGCAGGGCCAGCCGGTTGACAGCGACGCCTCGGCGCCGGCCGCGACCGGGATCTCGTCGTGTCCCGCCAACCGGAGCAGGTGCGCGACCAACCCGGCCCGCCGGCCGCCGGGGTCGTCGACCGTGGTGATGCCGCTGATCTCGACGTCGGGCCAACCGAGCAGCATGACAAGCGCGCAGCCGTCGTCGGGGTCGCCGCCCAGATCGGTGTCGACGTGGATCCGCACGCCGCCATCCTCCGCCGCTCGCTACTCGGCGGGGGTGTCGGGTTGGATGGCGGGGTGCGGATGCTGCGGCAGGCGCTGTCGGACGTCGTCTCCGGCCTCGTGCTGGCGTCCAGCGCGTTGTTGCTGCTCGCGCTGATCGCGGCGATCACGGCGGCGGCGACCGGCAGCGGCTGGGGCACGGTGGTGGCGCTGGCGATCAGCGGCGCCGCCGAGATGATCGTGCGGCGGCGCTGGACCGCGGTCGAGTGCGCGGCGGTGCGAATGCTGGCCGTCGTCCTGCTGGCGGCGCGTACCGCGGGAGCCGGCATCGTCATCGGCAGCGTGGTCATGGCCGGCCTCGTGGTCACCGCGATCGCGGTCGCCGGCCCGCTGCGGGCGGTCACCACCCGGCTGCAACGGCCGCAGGTCGTCACGCGCAACCTCGACGGCCTCGTCATCCCGCGCATCACGGCGACCTGGCTGACCACAATCCGCGGCCTGGCCGAAACCGTCGGCGCCGTCGGCCTGGCGGCGGCCGCGAGCGGCGGTGGCCGGGGCGCGGCGATCGGCGGCCTCGCGGCCGGCACGTCGCTGGCCGTGCTGCCGGTCGCCCGGCTGGCCGAGCGGGGGCTGGCGCTGGTGCGAGCCGGGTTGCGCGGTAAGTCGCTCGAGGTCGCCAGCGACGCGCTGCGACGGTTGCAACCGCAGGTCGTCCTCTACTTCGCCGGCGGCCCGAGCGAGGTCTACCAGGTGCGGATGTGGCTGGAGCCGGTCGCCCGGCTCGGGCGACCGGCGCTCGTTGTACTCCGTGACTTCGACGTGCTCGACGCGCTCGGACCGACCACGCTGCCGGTGTTGTGCACGCCCTACAACGGCACGCTCGCGCGACTGCCACTGGCTGAGCCGGTCGTGACGCTTTTCGTCACGCACAGCGGCAACAACCACGGCATGCTGCGCCGGCCCGAGATCCGCAGCGTCTTCGTCGGCCACGGCGACAGTGACAAGCCGGACAGCGTCAACCGCAACGCCCGCGTGTACGACGAGGTCTGGGTGGCGGGTCCGCTGGGCCGGCGCCGCTACGCCGAGTCCGGGATCGGCGTCGACGACAGCCGGATCGTCGAGATCGGGCGGCCGCAGGCGCAGCCGACGAGCCGGGCGCCCGACGACCCGCCGACCATCGTCTACGCGCCGACCTGGGAGGGCTGGGGCGACGATCCGCACCACAGCTCGCTGGCGCACGCCGGCCCGGCGCTAGTCCGCGCACTGCAAGCCGCGCCAGGCATTCGCGTCCGCTACCGGCCGCACCCGCTGACCGGCAAGCGCGACCCCGCGCTGCGGCAGGCCCATCGCGAGATCCTGCGACTGCTCGACGGCGCGGTCGACACGGCGCCGCTGGAGCAGACGCTCGGCTCGTGCGCCGGGCTGATCGCCGACGTGTCCAGCGTGGTTAACGACTTCCTCGTCTTCGACCGGCCGTACGCCGTCGTCGACACCCGCGGCCTCGGTCCCGCCGCGATGCGCCGGCAGTTCCCGTCAACCGCGGGCGGCTTCGTGATCTCGCCCGACCTCGGCGGCTTGACCGAGTTTCTCGCCGCGGCGACCGGCGGCAGCGACCCGACGCAGCGCGCCCGCCGCAAGCTGCTGCGCGACGCGCTCGGTGACCCCGCCACCGCCCAGCAGCGGTTTGCCGACGCGGTCGAGCGACTGCTGGCCAAGGGCTGACGATGGCCGACCTCGAAGGCGAGCTGCTCGGCGGTGAGCGGCGCTACACCCGGCGGCAGACGGCGGAGCTGGCGGGCGTGCCGTTCGACCATGTGCAGGAGCTGTGGCGCGCGCTCGGCTTCGCCGACGTCGAGGACGACGTCGTGGCGTTCACGGACCGGGACGTCTGGGCGCTGCGCACCGTCGACCAGCTCGGCCGGGAAGGCTGGCTCGACCCCGCGATGCAGGTCTCGATGGCGAGGGCCCTTGGCCAGTCGCTGTCGCGGCTGGCGGAGTGGCAGCTGGCGGCGGTCGGGTCGATGGTCGACCCGGACACCGCCGCCGAGCAGGCGCTGGAGCGGGCCGAGCAACTCGTGCCGGTAGTCGAAGAACTCATCGGTTACGTCTGGCGGCGGCACCTTGCGGCCGCCTCCGCCCGCGCCCTGACCGCGAGCCCGGAGGAGTTCGCGGCCCGCGCGCTGACCGTGGGGTTCGCCGACCTGGTCGGCTTCACGCACCTGACCCGCGAGCTCGACGAGGCGGACCTCGGGGCGCTGGTCGAGAACTTCGAGAGCACGGCGTCGGACATCGTGGCCGACTGCGGCGGCCGGGTCGTGAAGACGATCGGCGACGAGGTGCTGTTTGTCGCCGACGAGGCGGCGACCGGAGCCGAGATCGCGCTGCGCCTCTCCGAACGGCTGGCGGACACCCCCGACCTGCCCGGGTTGCGTGTCGGTGTTGCGAGGGGCACGGTGCTGTCGCGGCTGGGTGACGTGTACGGCGAGCCGGTCAACATCGCGTCGCGGCTGACCTCGATCGCCCGGCCGGGCACCGTGCTGGTCGATCGCGCGCTCGCCGGCGAGCTGGAAGGCGACGACCGCTGGCACCTGCGCCGGGTGCCGCCGCGCCGGGTGCGCGGCTACTCGCTGCTGCACGCCAGCCGGCTGAGCCGAAACGAGGGCTCGTGACCGAGGTGCGTCCCGGGCGGCTGGACGACCTGCCGGCGTTGACCGCGATCTACAACCACTACGTCGTCGAGACGGCCGTGACCTTCGACCTCAAGCCGTTCGCGGTCGACGAGCGACGCGGTTGGTTCGACCAGTACGCCGCCACCGGGCCGCACCGGCTGCTGGTGGCCGAGCGCGACGGCGTTGCGGTCGGCTATGCGACGAGCAGCCGGTTCCGGCCGAAGGCGGCGTACCAGCCCTCGGTCGAGGTGACCGTCTACCTCGATCCGGCCCGCGTCGGCGGCGGCACCGGCACGTTGCTCTACCAGCGGTTGTTCGAGGAGTTGGCGAACGAGCCCGTGCATCGGGCGTACGCCGGGATCGCGCTGCCCAACCCG
>DASZPL010000076.1:0-12582 GCA_035550315.1 Mycobacteriales bacterium
GGCCGGTCGTCGACGACGGAAACCCGGCCGACCCCCGCCGCCGCGAGCAGCGCCAGCACGCTGGCGCCGACCCGGCCGCCGCCGACCACCTCGACGGCGGCACGGCCGCGGGCTGCGACGACGGCGGCGGCCGCACCCGGCTCGGGATGCACGAGGGAGAGCGAGAGCAGGTCGGGTTCGAGCCTCGGGTTGCCGGCGACGGTGTCCGGCTCGCCCGCGGCCGCGTCGTCGATCGCGGCCGCGCTGCTCAGCACCTCGACCAGCCGGCGTACCCGCTCCGGCTGGTGGCCCAGCCGCGCGGCCTCGCCTACCAGGTCGTCCAGCTCGCGCCGCCCGTCCAGCAGATGCAGGATTCCGACGTCGCCGACGTCGACGCCGGCGACCACCATCGCGCGCTGTGGGCCGACGCCCAGCTGCAGCGTCTGGGGGTCACGCCACAGCCGGCGTAGCGCTGGCTTGAGCAACGGCCGCACAGGCGTCCCTTCCGAGGAGGTACGGCGAGCCTGCCAAATCGCGGCCCGCGACCTCGGCGGCCGTCCACAGCGGCGGCGGGAGGGTGGGGTGCCGAAACGCGCCGAGGGCGCAGGTGCGTCGCACCATGCGCCCTCGGGAGGTCTACGAAGTCGGGCTCAGGCTTTGCCCAGGATTCGGTTCACCTTCGTGCCGCACACCGGGCAGGGCCCCTGCGCCATGCGACGACCGGACTCGCTCGTGCGGATCTCGCCTTGGAAGGTTCGCTTCTCCTTGCACTTCACGCAGTAGCCCTCGTAGGTGTCGGCCATCCGTCCTCCTCGATCGAGCGCCGCCGGCCGGGGCCGGCCGAACCGAGGTCAGCGTAGCGTTCACACGCTCAAAACCCCGGTATCTGAGCGTGGCGGGCGGCGCGGAAACCCATCTGCGGCGCCGGCGCAGATGGGCACAAAGCGGGATATTTCGGCTGGTACTGCCGCCGCTCGGCCGGGCGCCACGAAGCCCCCGCGGCGTGCGTGCGGTCGTTCGCCTTCCCCTTGCGAACGTCCGCCCGCGGTGCCTCGGGGGCTTCGTCGCGACGACCGTACGGACGGGATGCGACCCGCGTCAATCACGGATTCGGCCCGGTTGTGGACGGGGCTGGGGACGACGTGGGGACAACTGGGGGCGTTGCCGTGGACAGCGTGCGGATGACGTTGTGGACGGCGATGTGAAGAGCGGCGCCACGCCGCTATGACCTGCGACGATCCTGTCCACCGGCTGTGCACAGCACGAATCTGGCGGTGTGGCTTTACTCCAGCGCCGACAGGTCGAGCCCATCGTCGGGGCCGTGCTCCGCCCAGCCGAGCGGATCGTCCAGGTCGGCCGCGTTCGGCAGCAGGTCGGGGTGCCGCCAGATCTCGTCGCGGCCCTCGCTGCCGCGGCGGTCGCCCAGCGCCTGCCAGAGCTGCGCGGCCTCCCGCAACCGGCGTGGCCGCAGCTCAAGCCCGACCAGTGACGCGAACGTGCGCTCGGCCGGGCCGCCGGACGCCCGCCGGCGCCGCATCGTCTCCTGCAGCGCGTCGAGGTGCGGCAGCTGACCGGTCGCGGCGCTGGCCGCGAGCGTGTCGACCCACCCCTCGACCAAGGCGAGCGCCGTCTCCAGCCGCCCGAGCGCGGCCTGCTGCTCGAGCGTCGTACTGGGCGTGAACAGCCCCTCGCCAACCGCTCGCTGGATCGCCTCGGGGTCCGACGGGTCGATCCCGGCGGCCAGCGTCTCGAACTTCGAGATGTCGATCGTGATGCCTTCGGCGTACGCCTGGACGGCGCCGACCAGATGGCCGCGCAGCCACGGCACGTGCCCGAACAACCGGTGGTGCGCGGCCTCGCGCAGCGCGACGAACAGCCGCACCTCGTCGAGCGGCAACGTCAGGCCGGTCGCCAGCTCGCGCACCGACTCGGGCAGCAGTGCCGCAACGCCGGCCGGACCGAGCGGCAGCCCGACGTCGGTCGAGCCGAGCACCTCGGTGGCGAGCGTGCCGAGGGCCTGCCCGACCTGCTGGCCGAAGACCAGCCCGCCGACCTGCCCCATCACGCTCATCAGCGGGGTGGCCATGGCGCGCACCTCCTCGGGCAGCGCCTGCGCCATCGCCCCCGACACTCGTGCGGCGACCGGCTCAACCAGCTCGGCCCAGGCGGGACGGGTCGCTTCGAGCCAGCGGCGGCGGCTCCACGCCTCGGACGACGTCACGCCGGAGGGCAGCGTCGTCGCCGGGTCCAGCCAGTGGTCGGCGAGCCGGATCGCGTCCGCGACCTCGGCGGTGTCGGCGGCGGTGGTGCCGGTGTCCGCCCCGATCACCGCCATCGCGCCCTGCCGGGCGAGCTGCCAGTTCACCGGACCGGTCTCGCCGGCCATCAGGTCGCCGAGCTGGCGCAGCATCGCGCCGAGGTCGGGAGTGGCGCCGCCGAACGGGTCGACCCCGCTCGGCTCGCCGCCTGACGGCGGCTCGTCGCCGGACGATCCACCCGAGAACCCAAACGGGGGTTTGGTCACCTCACCCACGCTAATCGCGAAGATAGAGAGATGGAGGCGTCGGGCCGTGGCGTTCGCCGACGGCAGACCGCGCCTCGAACAGGGCTGACCGTCGGCGTCACCGGCGCCGCCGGGCCGCTCGGCTACGGGCTTGCCTCCCGGTTACTCGACGAGCCGACCGTCGGCCAGGTCGTCGGGCTCGATACCTCCGCTGCCGATCTGCCCTCCGTCGTCTGGCGGACCGTCGACGTGCGCGACCCCACACTGGCCAGCCAGCTCGGCGACCTCGAGGTACTGGTGCATCTCGCCACCGACCGCTCGACCGTCACTCCCGCCGCCGACCGGTGGGCGGTCAACGTGCGGGGCACCGAGACGGTCGTCGCAGCCGCGGCGGCGGCCGGCGTACGGCGGCTGGTGCTGGTGACCAGTGCGATGGTCTACGGCGCGGCCGCCGGCAATGCCGTGCCGCTCGACGAGGACGCCGCGTTGCTGCCGGGTAGCCCGGATGGGCTGGTCGGGGAGTGGCTCGCGATGGAGCGCGCTGCCGCCGACGGCGTCGCCCGCGACGGGTTGGCGGTGACGGTCATTCGGCCGGCGTCGCTGGTCGGCGTCGTCGCGGACGCGTTGCTGCCCGGGTTGTTCGAGTCCGTGCGGCTGCTCGAGATCCGCGACGGCCGGTGCCACTGGCAGTTCTGCCACACCGACGACCTGCTGGCGGCGCTGGTCGCGGCGGTGCGCGGCGACGTCGCCGGCGTGGTGACGGTCGGCTGCGAGGGCTGGCTGGAGCAGGCCGACGTCGCCGCCATCGCCGGGATGCGCTCGCTCGGGGTGCGTCGAGCGGTCGCCGCGGCCGCGGCCGGGCGGCTGCATCGGCTCGGCGTGCTCGGCTCGCCGGCGAGCGAACTGCATTACCTGACGCATCCGTGGGTGGTCGGCTCGCAGCGGTTACGGGCGAGCGGATGGCGCCCGGAGTGGACCAACGAGCAGGCGCTGCGGGAGCATCTGCGGTTGCTCGGTGACCGCGCCGGGCGCAGCTTGCTGGTGGTCGATCGATCCGGCGCGACCCGGGCGGCCGCCGCCGGCGCCGGAGCCACGGTGGCTGTGGTCGGCTCGGTGTTGCTGGCGCGATCGCGCGCCCGGCAGCGATGACGGACGGAGGCGCCCGATGACAGCCCAGTCAGCCGCCGCCGTCCGGCTGGCGGCGATCCGGTCGGCGCCACTGTCGGTCGACGAGGTGCTCGCCGCGGTGGCCGCTCCGGCCGTGGGCGGTACGACGGTGTTCGTCGGCGCCGTACGCGACCGCGACGAGGACCGGGACGTCGTCGCGTTGAGCTACAGCGCGCATCCGTCCGCCGAGGTCGAGATGGCCCGGGTCGCCGGCGAGGTCGCGTCCTCGCTGCCCGAAGGCGGCGCGGTGGCGGCGGTGCACCGGGTCGGTGACTTGCAGGTCGGTGACCTCGCGGTCGTGGTCGCCGCCGGCTGCCCGCATCGCGACGAAGCGTTCCGAGCCGCCCGGGTGCTGATCGACCGGATCAAGGCCGAGGTGCCGATCTGGAAGCACCAACGGTTCGCCGACGGCACCGAGGAGTGGGTCGGCGCTCCCGAGTAACACTCGGCTTGCAAATGCTGGCTTGGAAATGCTGCGCGGCCGGCTGGAATCCGCGGACCACGGCAGTAGCATTGCCGGCATGGGTGTCCTGGTGTGGCTGGCGGTGCCACTTGGTGTGACCGTCCTCGCCATCGCCTGGGTCAACTGGTCATCGCGGCCCCGCGGACCGATCGAGACGCACGAGTCGCTCGCCCAGCAGGAGCGCTTCCGCGCGGCACTCTCGAGTCAGCTTCCGATGCAAGCGCAGCGTCGTGCCGAGTCGGATGCCTACGACGCCGAGCTGCAGCGCCGAGCATCCTGACCTCGGTGCCCCGCCGGCGTCGGCTGCCCGCTAAGTAGGTTCGAGTGATGACCCGCCACCGCGCCACGCTGGGCGCCGCGGTGGTCCTGCTGATCGCGCTCGTCGTGATCGGCAGCCAGCTCCGGGTGCCGTACGTGATCCTGCTGCCGGGGCCCGTGACCGACACGCTCGGCACCGTCCCGGCCGATGAGAGCGTGAACGGCGCGGCCGGCAAACCGGTGATCTCGATCAGCGGCGCCGCCACGCACCAGTCGGGCGGCCACCTCTACCTCACGACCGTGCTCGAGCAGCCTGGTGACTGCAACGCGCAGCCCACGCTCTGGCAAGCGGTGAAGGCGTGGTTCAGCTCGACGCAGACGGTCGACCCGAAGCAAGTGATCTGCGCGCCCGGCGAGAGCAACGCCGCGGTGCAGCGTGCCGGCGTCCAGCAGATGCAGCAGTCACAACAGGACGCTGTCACGGCGGCGCTGTTCGAGCTCGGAAAGCACCCGAGCTCGGAGCACGTCTCGGTCGGATCGGTCGAGGCGCAAACGGCTGCCGGAAACGTGCTGCGCCCCGGCGACGTGATCGTGTCGATCGACGGCACGGCCGTGCACACGCTGGCGCAGATCCGGGCCGCGCTCCAATCGCATCAGCCGGGCGACTCGGTGCGGGTTGGCTTCCGCCGCGGCGACAGCCTGCAGTCGGCGTCGATTCGGCTGGCCCGCGGCACCGGATCGCGGGCGATCATCGGTTTCGTACCGGACCGGGTCGCAACCTTCCCGCAGGTCCATGTCTCGATCGGTATCGATCCGAACGCGGTCGGCGGGCCGAGTGCCGGCACTGCGCTCGCGCTCGGCATCATCGACAAGCTGACGCCCGGCGGGTTGACCGGCGGCCGCACCATCGCCGGCACCGGGACCGTCGACGGTTTCGGCCACGTCGGGCCGATCGGCGGCATCCAGCAGAAGGTCGCGGGCGCGGTCAAGGCGGGCGCGACGGTGTTCTTCGCCCCCGCCAGCGAGTGCGGTGACGCCAAGGCGGCGGCGCCGTCCTCACTGACGCTGGTGCGGGTGCAGACGTTGCACCAAGCCGTGCAGGCATTGCGCGCGATCAAGGCCGGAAGCAACGCGTTCCCGCACTGCTAGCGCCCGAATAACACCCGAATTGTCAGCGTTTGCGGCTGCGATTGCACCCGCAAACGCTGACAGGTCGCCGTTACGCTCCGAACATGGCGCCGGCAGTCCCCTTCGCGCTGCTCGGTGCGGTCCAACTCAGCGCGGTTGCGGTCTGGCTGGGCGTGGCAGTTGCGGCCTGCTTCCCGCGGCTCCGCCGACCGACCACGCCGCTCATCGTCGTCGGCGCGGCGGCGGTGGCGGCGGCCGACGTGTTGACCACGTTGCACCTCGATGTCGGGCAGAGCGACGCTTTGGCGTGGCTGCGGTTTGCCGGCCTCGCACTCGTCCTGCTCGGTCCGCTGCTGAGCCGGTTGCGGATCTCGGCAGCCGCACCGGCTGGATTGCCGGCGATCATCGCGCCGCTGGGCGCTCGCCCGACGCCGGCCATCCTCGGCGGTGTCGCCGGGCTCGCCGCGGCGGCGCTGACCGCGCTGCGGGCTCGCCGGCCCGGCGCCGACCGCCAAGTCGCGATTGCCTTTGGCGTCGGCCTGTTCTTCACCGGCGTCAGCGCCGCCCTCGCGGATCCAGCCCGGACCGCGTTGCCCGCCGCGCTGGCGCTGCTGGCGTCGCGTGCGGCCGGTTCGCTCGGCCTGATCATCGGGCTGGCGTTACTGGCGCGGGCGAACCTGCTCGGCAAGTTGGTCGGAGCGATCGTCGCAGGCGTGGTCGCGATGGCGATCGGCGCGGTGGCCGTCGTCGGGCTCGGGGTGACGTCCGAGATTCAACACGACCAGTCCAACCGGCTGCAGTCGGTTGGCCGTGCAGAGGTGAACGCGTTGCGCTCGGTCGAGACCCGCGCGTCCTTGTTGGCGCGGACGGTGACCGCCTGCCCGACCGTACGTGAATTGCCAACTTGCGTGCGGTTGCCCGAAGAGCTCACCAGCGATCCAGACGTCTTCATCGCCATCGGACTTCCTTCTCGAGGCGGAGCCGTCCGCTTGGCGGTGCCGCCGCTGTATAGCGCGACGCTCGATCAGCGTGCGCGGGCGGAGTTGAAGCAGAGCCTCGTTGTGCAGTCCCAGCTACTGCACGTGGGTGAAGCAGCCGACGATGAGATGGTGCTCGGCGCCGTCGACCGGCGGCTTGCAGTAGTGGCTGCAGCCGGGGGCCCTGCGACCGCGGACGCGTCAGCGAGACCGAAGTACGTCTCGATCTACGGCATTTGGTTGGGCGACGCGTATCTCCGCCAACTGGGTGGCCAGGTCGGATATGGCGTTTCCGTGATCGCTGACGGGAAGGTCGTGAATAGCAGCCTCGGGGCAGTTGGTCGGGCTCAGGTCGAGACGGCCTTTCGCTCCGTTCGCGACCAGCTGGCGCAGCCGGACAGCACTCCGGTCGTGCCGGCCCAAGGTCATGCGCCGACTGTGGCGTTTGTGCCGGTGGATTCGTCCAGCAACGGCGACGTTCGCGTGGCCACGCTGGCGGTCAGTCAGCCGGCGGGCCCAGCCTTGGCCGGCCAGCGAAACGTGTTGCGCCGGCTGGTCATCACGGCGCTCGCCGTGCTGCTGGTCGTGGCGCTGCTGTCCTTCGCGCTCAGCCAGCGGATCGCCGAACCGGTCCGCCGGCTGACCGTCGCGGCCCGGCGGGTGCGCAGCGGCGACTTGAACACGGCAGTCGCACTGCCCGGCCGCGACGAGGTCGGGTCACTGTCGCGCGCGTTCGATGCCATGACGTCGTCGCTTCGTGGCCTCACGGATGACCTGCGTCAGGCAGCGGCCCAAGAGGCCGCGCTGCGCGCCCGGCTCGAGACCGTGGTCGAGTCGCTCACCGACGGGCTGCTCACCACCGATGCCGCCGACATCGTCACGTCAGCGAACCCGATGGCGCTGTCGTTGCTCGCTCGCGACCTTGACGACGTGCTCGGGCGCAAGCTCACCGAGGCGCTCGACGTCCGTGCTCCGGACGGCAGTCAGCTGCTTGACGGTGGCTCGACCGTCCGGCTGGGCGCCGATGCAGTGCTGCGGCGTACCGATGGGCAGGAAGTGCCGGTCCGCGTCGCGGTCGCGCCGCTGACCGACGAACCCGGCCGGGTGGTCGTCGTCTCCGACCGGACCCGGGAGCGGGAGGTCGAACGGCTGAAGACCGAGTTCCTCTCGAACGTCAGCCACGAGCTGCGCAGCCCGTTGACGCCGATCCGCGGGTACGCCGAGATGCTGGCGCGCCGCCCCGAGCTGCCGCCGCAGCAGATCCGGGAGTTCGTCGGCGAGATCCTGGCCGGCACGGCGCGGATGAACCGCGCGGTCGAGCTGTTGATGGACGTCGCGGCGCTCGAAGCCGGTCGGGTGTCGCCGCGTCGGCGCGTAGTGACCGCGTCATCCTTGGTGAGCGGGCGGCTGGCGGCGTGGAAGGCGCGCTACCCCGACCGGACGAAGGACTTCCGCCGCCGCGTCGCCGCCGGGCTGCCGGCGATCGACGTGGACCCCGACTGGCTGGCCAAGGCGCTCGACGAGCTCGCCGACAACGCCGTGAAATACACGGCGGCCGGCACACCGATCACATTGACCGCCACCTCGATGGACGGGTCGGTCCGGCTGGCGGTGCGTGACGCCGGCGCCGGCATCGACACGTCGCGACTCGGCGAGCTGCTCGGTGACTTCTCGCAGGCCGACGCGTCCGAGACGCGTCACGTCGGCGGCATGGGGCTTGGCCTCGGGTTCGTGACCCGCGTGGTCGCGCAGCTCGGCGTCAGCCTGCACGTCGAGTCAACGCCCGGGCAGGGGAGCGAGTTCGCCGTCGACGTGCCGGCCGCGATGCCCGCGCGGCCGCGACGCGCGGCCGGTAAACGCCAACCGGGGGCCCGTCGTCGGTAGGTTCGAGCGGTGACGTTCAGCGGCTCGGCGCGCCGGATGCCGAATCTGCCGAACTTGCCCTTGCTCTCGCGGCGGGTGCGAATCGCGCTGATCGTCGTCGTCGCGATCGTCGTGCTGCTGGTGCTGTTCTCGGTCTTCGTCGGCCAGTACACGAACCTGCTGTGGTTCCAGTCGGTCGGCTACTCGTCGGTCTTCACCCGCCGGCTGGTCACGCAGGTGTTGCTGTTCCTGGTGTTCGGCATCGTGATGGCGCTGGTCGTGGTCGCGAACGTGGTCATCGCCTATCGGCTGCGCCCGGCGTACCGGCCGGTCTCGGTCGAGCAGCAGCAGCTGCAGCGCTACCGGGAGCTGCTGCATCCCTACCGGTGGTGGTTGCTCGGCCTGCTCGCGCTGATCGTCTTCCTCGCGGCCGGCGCCTCGGCGGCCGGGCACTGGGAGACCTGGCTGATGTGGCGCAACGGCACGTCCTTCGGGATCAAGGACCCGCAGTTCCACCGGGACGTGTCGTACTTCGCGTTCACCTATCCGATGCAGCGGTTCGTGCTGAACATGCTCTTCGCGATGGTCGTGGTCGCGCTGATCGGTGTGCTGATCACGGCGTACCTCGCCGGCTCGCTGCGGATCCAGACGCCGGGCCCGAAGTGGACGCCGGCCGGGCGGGTGCACGTGTCGGTGCTGCTCGGCGTCTTCGTCCTGCTGAAGGCGGCGGCCTACTGGCTGGACCGCTACGGCCTCGCCTTCTCCGGCCGCGGCGTGGTGACCGGGCCGTCGTACACCGACGTCAACGCGGTGCTGCCCGCCAAGACGATCCTGCTGTTCGTCGCGATCATCTGCGCGCTGCTGTTCTTCGCCAACATCGTCACTCGCAACTGGCTGCTGCCGGGCATCGCGTTCGGGCTGATGGTCGCCTCGGCGCTGCTGATTGGCGGGGCCTACCCGGCGCTGGTGCAGCAGTTCAAGGTCAAGCCGAGCGCGCAGGACCTGGAAGCGAAGTACATCGCGCGCAACATCGCCCAGACCCGGATCGCCTACGGCATCACGCCGAGCCAGGTGACCATCGACCCGAACTATCCCGGCACCGCCAGCGGGACGCCGTCGGCGGTGCGGCGCGACGCGTTGGCGGACGCCCAGTTGCGGGTGCTTGACCCGAACGTGGTGTCGCAGACCTTCGACCAGCTGCAGCAGCAGCGGTCGTACTACTCGTTCCCGCAGACGCTCGACGTCGACCGCTACCAGTTGGGCGGTCGGCTGACCGACGTCGTCATCGGTGCGCGCGGCATCGACCTGTCGGGATTGCCATCGGGACAGCGCAACTGGATCAACGACCACCTCGTCTTCACCCACGGGTACGGCGCGGTCGCGGCGCTGGCGGACACCGCCGACGCCAAAGGTTCGCCGACGTTCATTGAGCGCGACCTGCCACCGCGCGGGCCGCTGGGGATCACCCAGCCGCGGATCTACTTCGGCGAGAACTCGCCGTCGTACTCGATCGTCGGAGCGCCGCCGGGCTCCCGGCCGCGCGAACTCGACCGTCCGGCGAGCACCGGGTCCGGCCAGGTGAACACGACCTATGCCGGCCACGGCGGGGTCGGCGTGGGGTCGTTCTGGCGGCAGCTGCTGTATGCCTGGAAGTTCAAGGACAAGAACCTGCTGCTGTCCTCCGGCGTCAACTCGCAGTCGCAGTTGCTCTACGTCCGCGATCCGCGGGAGCGGGTGCAGAAGGTCGCGCCGTGGTTGACCCTCGACGGCGACTCCTACCCGGTCGTCGTGGACGGTCAGATCGAGTGGGTGGTCGACGGCTACACCACCTCCGACGGCTTCCCGTACAGCGAGAAGGAGCCGCTCGGCACCACGACGCAGACCTCGCTGACCCGCACCAGTACGTCGGTGGCGGCGCAGCGCAACCAGGACATCAACTACATCCGCAACTCGGTCAAGGCGACGGTCAACGCTTACACCGGCCAGGTGACGCTCTACGAGTGGGACCAGCACCCGTCGGCGGAGGACCCGACCGCGACGCCGGACCCCGTGCTCGCCACCTGGGAGAAGGCGTTTCCGGGAGTCGTGAAGCCGCAGTCGGCGATGCCGGCGGCGCTGGTGCCGCACCTGCGCTACCCGGAGGACCTGTTCAACATCCAGCGCACGTTGCTCGCGCACTACCACGTCACCGACCCGAAGGCGTTCTACAACGGCACCGAGTTCTGGAACGTGCCGAACGACCCGACGACCAGCGGCCCGCCGGTGCCGCAGCCGGCGTACTACTTGTCGCTGTCGCCGGACGGTGGCCAGTCACCGCCGGTCTTCTCGCTGACCTCCTCGCTGGTGTCACTCAACCGACGGAACCTGACCGCGTTCCTGTCGGTCGACTCGCAGCCGGGGCCGAACTATGGCCATTTCCAGCTGTTGCAGCTGCCGACCGACCAGGTCACCGACGGGCCGCAGCAGGTGCAGAACAACATCGAATCGTCGCCGCAGGTCTCCACGCAGCTCTCGCTGCTGCGGCAGGGCGGATCGCGGGTGACGCTCGGCAATCTGCTGACCATCCCGGTCGACGGCGGGCTGCTCTACGTCGAGCCGATCTACGTGAAGTCCGCCGGGCAGGGTTCGTTCCCCGAGCTGCGGCGCGTCGCCGCGGTCTACAACGGAACGGTCGCGTATCAACCGACGCTGAGCGCGGCGGTGGACCAGGCGTTCGGGGTGTCGACCACGACGCCGACCACTCCGACGCAGCCGAGCCGGCCGTCGCGACCGAGCAAGCCGCCGCCGACCACGACGACGCCGTCACCGGCGTTGCAGCGCGCGATCACGGCGGCGCAGCAGGCCGAGTCCCGCGCGCAGGCGGCGTTGCGACGCGGCGACTTCGCGGCGTACGGCGAAGCCCAGCAGCAGCTGCAGGCCGCACTGCGCCGCATCGCCCGCGCCGCCAACGGCTAGCCCCATTGAGTGCGAGGTTGTTGGCCCGATAAGCGCTCCATCACGCCAACGACGTCGCGCTCAACCCAGTGGTCGTTGCGGGTTTGCTGTGAGTTCGTGGGCCGGGCTACGCTGGCGCTACCGACGCGGGGTGGAGCAGCTCGGTAGCTCGCTGGGCTCATAACCCAGAGGTCGCAGGTTCAAATCCTGCCCCCGCTACTACGTTTCCGCAGGTCAGGCCCATGATCAACGATCTTGATCGTGGGCCTGAAGATCGTTTGACCGTCTGTTGACCGTAAATTTGGTGACACACGACGGCACGGTGGCGCGCCGGTGGGGAACGGGCGCGGCGAGAGCGGTGGGTTGGCGGCTACCGTCCAACGAAGCATGGGCAAATCGGAGGATGTAAGCGGCGCTGGGCCCGGGGGGGAAGGCCCCGGCGCAGCGTCAACAGACGCTGCCTGGACGAGGCGTCGGCTCGAGATTCGGCGATGGCTCGAGGTGCATGCTGAGCCGCTCGAGCCGCTGTTCGCCGGAGGGGTCGAACTGGTCGCCACCCCAAATTTCCCCGGACGGGCCTACCTGTTGGCCCACTGCATGCGCGAACTGTGCAATCGGCTGCCCGACTACTACCCCGGCGCCGCCGCGGGAGAGGCCAAACAGGTTCAATACGTGCAACTTCTCGATCAGCTCGTACCGATCTGGGAGTCGGAAGGCCTCCCCGTTGACGGCAGCTTGCCGCGTACAGCGGGTTCGACCGGCGACGCGGGGACAGCGCGAGTCGAGCTGCCCATCGAAGTGGTGGCTCGCATCAGCGTGCTTGTGTCCGAGCACGTCCAGGGGCGCAGACGCGGCGCGCACGGCGCCGAGCAGCTGTTTGCCGCCGCTGCGCAGATGAGCGCGGGTGATCAGCGCCTCGCGCCGAACGTCGAGCTGTGGCGGCGGCTTGGAAAGTGGTCCGTCGGTCGCGCGCATGCGCCACGGCGCGGTCCGCTGCGCGAGGCGGCGGACCTTGAGGAAATGTTCGAAGTCTTGGAAATAGCCCTCGCGTCGCTACTTGGAAGCGCCGCTGAAGCGATGGACGAACTCGATGAGCTCCTGGCCGAAGCCAACAGCTGAGCAGGTGCAGCGCGCGATCGCGTTGACATCAGTGCCGGCTCAGCGGTGGGAGTTTTTCCGGCGACTGAACAATCCGCTGTGGATTGAGCCCTTACGCGAGGCGGGCTTCTTTCACTCACCCCCGAGGGTCATCAGCAACGACGACGGAACAATCCAGTTCGAAGCGTGGCCGGAGTCGGCGTTTCTCGCTC
>DASZPL010000077.1:0-16741 GCA_035550315.1 Mycobacteriales bacterium
ACCGTCGACCTGGTGCGCGACTTCCTCGCGAGCTGAGCAACCCGGCGGCCGGGCGCTGGGGAGCTCCGGCCGCCGGGAGTACGCGATCAGTACCCGCCGTACCCGCCACCGGAAGACCCGGAGGAGCCAGAGGATCCGGACGAGCCGCCCGAGGTGATGTTGGCGCCGGTAGGCGAGACCACCCACCACAGGCCGCCACTGAGGTTCAGGCCCTGGCCGTTGGTGTCGCCAGCGGCGCTGTCACCCGAGTAGTAGTAGAGCGGATGGCCGGCGTAGGTCACCTGGGTCGTGCCGTCGGCGCGCTTCGTGGTGCCGAGCAGCGACGCCGTCGCGCCGGAGCCGGCGCTCGGCTTCCCGGTCGTGAGCAACGGCGGCCAGTACTTCGCGCAGGCACCGGAGCAGGTGGACTGGGTGCCGGTGTCCTTCGCGAACCGGTAGAGCGACTTGCCGGCGGCGTCGGTCAGCTGCTTGCCCAACGATCCGTTGCGCACCTCGACGACAGCGCCCGCGGCCTTGTGCGAGCTGGCCGCCTGGCCGCCACTGCCGGCATGACCGACGGAGACGGATGACGCGTTGCCGCCGCTGCTGCTGCCGCTGCCACACGCGGCGGCGAGGATGCCGGCCGCGCCCAAGGTGGCGAGGAAGGTCAAAGGTCGTGCCGGTCGGTGTCTCATCGTTTCCCACTCCCGTTGCGAGTCGGTGCATGACACGGACCGCTCGCCGGATCGGTTCAGTGAGCCAGGTCGCGAATCAGCTGTTGCCCGAGCCGACGGGTCTCTCGTGAGTTGAGGGAGGCGCCGGCGACCGCACCGGCGAGGAACGGCACGATGCTGGCCGCGTTGCTACCGGCCCGGCGTACCAACCGCTGCCGCAGCTGCCGGCGCGCGGCGCCACTCAGCACACCACCCCAACCCGACGTCGGGTTGAGGGTGTCGAGAGCGCGCCGGCGGGTCCACGCCCCGAGGTACGCCGCGGCGCGGACCGCAGGAGTGCCAACGGCCGGCCGGCCGTACACCTCGTGCAGCTCAGCGACCAGCTTGAGCTCGATCGCGACGACCGCGCTGGTCTCGGCGACGATCTGCACTGGGGCCGAGAGCAGCAGGGGTGGCGCCGCCAGCTCGAACGAGGACACCACGCCACCGGCGGCGCCCACGGCGCCGGTCGCACGCGCCGCGGTCTCCACCAGCTTGTGTGCCAGCGCGTCCGGTGCCCGCAGGTCGGGATGGTGTGCGCGCAGCGTCGCCAGGTCACGCGCCGGGACATGCGGCGCCAGATCGACCACCCGGTCGACCAGATCGTCAACCAGCCGGCGTGCCGAGGCCGGCAGCCGTCCGACGGGGGAAGCCACGTCCGCTACGCGGCGCACTCCCGGCAGATGCCCTTCTTCTCGTCGGCCAGTTGGCTGCGGTGCCGCACCAGGAAGCAGCGCGTGCAGGTGAACTCGTCGGCCTGCCGCGGCACGACTCGGACGGTGAGCTCCTCACCGGACAGGTCCGCCCCCGGCAGTTCGAGTGACTCGGCCAGCTCGGCTTCGTCGACGTCGACAGCCCCGGCCTGAGCATCGCGGCGGGCCTTCAGCTCCTCGATGCTGTCCTCACCGATCTCGTCGTCGGTGGTCCGTGGTTGGTCGTAATCGGTCGCCATCGTCCTCTGCCCTGCCCTGTCGTAGTCGTTGCGCGCAGACACAACGCCTCAGCGGCGGATTTATGCCCACGAGTGGCAGGCCCACCCGCACTCGCGCCGGCGCACGCTACCTGATTCGGCTGAGAACGCAACCTGGTTGCCGGATCGGCGTGTCACGTGACGGACGTCACATCTCCGGGTCGACTACTGTGCACCCCCGAACCGGATTCTGCCCGCGTCCTGCGACGGGGCGGAAACCGACGCTGCGAGGTGGCCCGATGGACTTTCGCGATACGCCCGACGAAGCCGAGTTCCGGCATCGCCTCCGCGACTGGTTGCGGACGACGCTGGGAGCCGATTGGGCCACCCGGCCCCCGGTGGTGGGCCGCTGGGACGAGGAAGAGAGCCGGCACTGGAGCAAGCGGCTCTACGACGCCGGGTACGTCGGGCTGACCTGGCCGAAGGAGTACGGCGGCGGCGGCGCGCCGCACACGTATCAGGGCATCTTCCTGGAGGAGAGCGCGCGCGCCGACGCGCCCGACCACATCGGCGGCATCGGCCTCGGTATGGCCGGTCCGACCATCATCGCGTGGGGCTCGGAGGCGCAGAAGCAGCGCTACCTGGCGCCGCTGCTCGCCGGTGAGGAGATCTGGTGCCAGGGCTTCTCGGAGCCGGGCAGCGGATCTGACTTGGCCGGGGCAAAGACGCGAGCGGTCCTCGACGGCGACGAGTGGGTGGTCAACGGCCAGAAGGTCTGGTCGAGCTGGGCGCAGATCGCCGACTGGTGCATCCTCGTCGTACGCAGCGACCCGGACGCCGAGAAGCACCAGGGCCTGTCCTACCTGCTGGTCGACATGCACTCCCCCGGCGTCGAGGTCCGGCCGCTGAAGCAGATCACCGGTGACCCGGAGTTCAACGAGATCTTCTTCACCGACGTCCGGGTGCCGCGGGAGTCGATGCTCGGCAAGCCCGGCGAGGGGTGGCAGGTCGCCATGACCACGCTGTTGCACGAGCGCGGCACCCTGGGCTTTGCACTGACCGCGGGCCTGGAGCGCGCGGTCAACCGGCTGATCGAGCTCGCCAAGGCGACCGGGCCGGACGGGCGGCGTCCGGCCGACGACCCGGTCGTCCGTGACCGGGTCGCCCAGCAGTGGATCGACCTGCAGGCGTTGCGCTTCACCAACTACCGGTCACTGACGGCGCTGGAGAAAACGGGTGTGCCGGGTCCGGAGGGCTCGGTTGCCAAGCTGCACTGGAGTGAGACGAACCAGCGGCTGACGAAGCTGGCGCAGTCGTTGTCCGGCCTCGCCGCGCAGCTCGACGGCGAGGGCGGGGTCTGGGACGGCTTCTGGGCTTACCAACAGCTGCGGAGCCGCGGCAACACGATCGAGGCCGGGACCTCTGAGGTCTTGCGCAACATCATCGCCGAGCGCGTCGTCGGCCTCCCCCGGTCGCGATGAACGTCGCCGTGGTCTGAGGGAGGACGACAGCCGTGGACTTCGCATTCTCCGACGAGCAGGAGCAGCTGCGCACCGCCGCGCGGCGCTATCTGGCCGACCGGTTCCCGGCCGAGCGGGTGGTCGAGCTGGCCGACTCGGATGCGGGTTGGGACCCGGCGACCTGGCGGGAGCTGGCCGATCTCGGCTGGCTGGACCCCGACCTCGGTCTGCTCGAGCACGCGGTCCTCGCGGAGGAAGCCGGTGCGGTGCTGCTGCCGGCGCCGTGGTGGTCGTCCGTCGGGCTGGCCGGGCCGCTGATCGATGCCGAGCTTCGCGGTGCGGTCGCGGCCGGTGACCGCTCGGTCACGCTGGCCTGGGCGGAACCCGGCGGATCGATGGCGATCGACGCTCCGGCAGCGACGACGGCTGCGTCCGGGGGCACCCTCACCGGCCGCAAGCTGCTGGTCCCCGACCTCGGGCTGGTCACCGACGTCGTCGTGACCGCCGACGACGGGTTGTACGCCGTCGACGTCGCAGCCCACCCCGAGGTCGTCGTCCTGCGGTCGACGACCGACCGCACCCGCCGGCTCGGCGAGCTGCACCTCGACGGCACCCCGGCGCGACGGCTGGACGTGCCCCCGACCGGTTTGGCCGGCGCCCGCCGGGTGGCGTTGGCGCTGCTCGCCTGTGAATCGGTCGGCGTCGCCCAACGCGCGCTGGACCTGGTCGCGGCGTACACCAAAGAGCGGCAGCAGTTCGGCCGGGTGATCGGGACCTACCAGGGCGTCTCGCATCGGGTGGCCAACACCTTTGTCACGCTGCAGCTGAGCCGGTCGTTGGCCTACTGGGCGGCCTGGGCGGTCAGCGCCGACGACGCACAGGCCGACGCCGCGGTCGCGGCCGCGAAGTCGGCGGGCGGCGAGGGCAGCGTGTTCGCCTGCGAGCAGGCGATCCAGGCGCATGGCGGCATCGGCTTCACCTGGGAGCACGTGCTGCACCGCTACTACAAGCGGGCGCAGTGGATCGACGGTTTCGACGGCACCGGCCGCGACCAGCGGGCCCGGATCGCAACCGCCATCCTCGGCGACGTGTCACCAGCCGCCTAGCAAGCGCGCCTAGGCGAGTTGGTTCGCTATCGAGACGACTTCGCGGACGTACCACCAGGCGTGGTTGTAGGCGTAGATCGCATTCAGCTGTGACTGCCCGCCGAGACCGCCACCGGCCGCACACAGGTACCGCGCGGCCGAGAACACGGCGTCGACCGGATCCTGGATGTCGGCTTTGCCGTCACCGTCGGCGTCGTAGCCGTACATCGCCCAGGTCGACGGCAGGAACTGCATCGGGCCTTCGGCGCCCTTGATCGAGGTGTGCACGTTGGTGCCGTTGCCGGTCTCGACGGTGCCGATGCCGGCAAGCACAGTCCATGGCAACCCCGGGCAGGTCACGGCCGCGCGCCGGTAGAGGTCGAGGTACGTCGCCGGGATGGTCTCCCGGGCGTAGCTGCTGGCCATCGACTGGTCGACCGGCTTGGGCCGGGTCACGATGACGTGCGCCCGCCGCCCGAGGATCCGATGTGCCATTGCGTGCAGCTGGTCGAGCGGCGCCTTCGGCGCGGCGACCAGGACCTCGCGGCGCAGGGCCAACCCGAGCGTGCCCGACCGCTCGCCGGTCACGACGGCCTGGATGTGCGGCAAGCCCAGGGTCGCGAAGGCGCCGATCCGCAACGGGGCGGCCGCGTGGTGCCGGCCGCTCGCCGGGACGGTCGCGCCGAGCTGATGGCGCAGGTGCCGGGCGCTGGCGAACGACACCGTCAAATCACCGCGCGCCACCGAGCGCCACAGCGGCTTCGACCGCGCGGTCAGCGAAGGCGTGAACGCGCGGATCGCCGTGACCGGAACACCGGCGACGCGCAACCGGTGGCTCGACACTCGGATGGTCCCGCGGTCGAGCACCGCCACCCGGTGCACGCCACTGGCTCGCCGCAGTCGCTGCACCGCCCGGGGCGCGATCCGGTGGTCCACCCGGACCGCGATGTCCGGTGGTGTCAGGTGCCGCAGCTTCGGCAGCGAAAGGTGGCCCGCGGACGACGTCGTCGGCGCGATCGGCAGCGGCTGCGGGCTCAGTCCCGCGGACGGACGTGGCGGTGTCGGGCTGCCAGCGGCGTGAGCGACCGCCACGGCGATGCCGGCAGCGGCGAGCAGCACGGCGACGCCACCGGCCACGATCGGCGCTGCCCGCCCATCGTCAGCCGAGGTCCGAGCCAGTCGCAACCAATAGCTCCTCTAACGCATCGAACAACGCTGGGTTCGCCGCCAACGTCGTGTGTCCTCCAGGTGGGCGACCGCGCAGGCCACCCACTCGCGCGCCGGCTTCACGCGCAATGACCGCTCCCGCGGTCCAGTCCCAGGGTGCCATGCCGGCCTCGAAAAAGGCGTCTACCCGGCCAGCGGCCACTGCGCACAGGTCGAGCGCCGCCGATCCCATCCGCCGGATGTCCCTGACGTCGGGCAGCAGCCGCCCGATGGCCTGGGCCTGCGAGGCCCGAAGCTGACGGTCGTAGTTGAACCCGGTCGCGACCAATGCCATGGCCGGCTTCGACTGCGTCGAGCAGCGGATCGGCCGGCCGTCGCAGGTGGCGCCATCGCCGCGCACTGCGGCGTACTCGACGCTCCGGCCGACGTCGAACACGACGCCCGCGAGCGGTTCGCCGTCGACGGCAACGCCGATCGACACGGCGTACTGGCCGAGGTCGTAAAGGTAGTTCACGGTGCCGTCCAGCGGATCCACGAACCAGGTCACCCCGCTGTCGCCCTCGCGTCGCGGGCTCTCCTCGCTGACCACGGCATCACCCGGTCGTGCCGTGGCCAGCCCCTCCAAAATCACCCGTTCGGCCGCCCGGTCCATGACCGTCACCGCGTCGGTCGGCGAGGACTTGCTGGCGACCTCGAGGTCGTCCGGACGCTGCCGAAGGACGTCACCGGCGGCCCGGGCCAGCCGCGACGCCAGTGCGACGAGTTCAGCCTCGCCAGGGGTCAACGCCGCCGGCTACGGCGCAACGCCCAGGCCAGCAAGCCGACACCTGCAGCGGCGCCGGCCGCGGGCAGCGTGTTGCGGTTGCGAGCGGTGTCAGCCACCGCCGACGCGGCGGAGGCCGTCGCGCTGCCCACCTTGGACACGGCGCTGGCGGAGGACTCCGACCGCGCAGCCTCGACCTTCGACGGCGCCACCTCGTCGGCCGGGATCGGGAGCGACGGCCGCTTGATCGGGCTCGGGCCACCGCGTGCCGCCGGCCCGACCGGCGTCCGCTGCGACGTACGACGCAGGATCTTCGACCCGAGGAAGATCGCCGGGTCGTAGCGGCTGTCGACCGCGCGTTCCTTCATCGGGATGATGCCGTTGTCCGTGATCTTGATGCCCTCGGGGCAGACCTCGGTGCAGCACTTCGTGATGTTGCAGAAGCCCAGGCCCTCGTCGTCGACCGCCATCCGCTTGCGGTCCTGGGTGTCGAGCGGATGCATGTCGAGCTCGGCGTACCGGATGAAGAACCGCGGCCCGGCAAACGCCGGCTTGTTCTCCTCGTGGTCACGGATGACGTGGCAGACGTTCTGGCAGAGGAAGCACTCGATGCACTTCCGGAACTCCTGGCTGCGCTCGACGTCGACCTGCGCCATCCGGAACTTGCCGCCCGCGTTGTCGGTCGGCGGCGCGAACGCCGGCACCTCACGGGCCTTCTCGAAATTGAACGAGACGTCGGTGACCAGGTCGCGGATCACCGGAAAGGTGCGCAACGGCGTGACCGTGATGGTCTCGCCGGGCTCGAACGTCGACAGTCGGGTCATGCACATCAGCCGCGGCTTGCCGTTGATCTCGGCGCTGCAGGAGCCGCACTTGCCGGCCTTGCAGTTCCAGCGGACCGCGAGGTCGTTTGCCTGCGTCGCCTGCAGCCGATGGATCGCGTCGAGAACGACCTGGCCTTCCTCGGCCGGCACGGTGTAGTCGGCGAAGTCCCCACCGGTGGCGTCACCACGCCACACCCGGAGCCTCAGGTCGTACGTCACTGGTTGCTCTCCTCGAACAGCGCCTTGAGGTCATCGGGCATCTGGGGCAACGGCTTCTTGTCGAGCCGGACCTGACCGTCGTGCAGCGTCACCACCAGGTTCAGCGCGCCCCACTCTTGCGACGGCAGCGGATAGTCGTCGCGGGTGTGGCCGCCGCGGCTCTCCTTGCGTTCTAGCGCCGCGCGAGCCACCGCCTCGGACACCAGCAGCTGCGAGCGAAGGTCGAGCGCAGTGTGCCACCCCGGGTTGTATGCGCGGCCGCCGGCAACTCCGACCCGGCTGGCGCGCTCCTTGAGCCGTTCCAACCCGGCCAGCGCCTGCTGCATCTCGTCGGCGGTGCGGATGATCCCGACGAGCGAGAACATCAGCTCCTGCAGCTCCTGCTGGATGGCGTAGGGATTCTCGCCGTCCGGATTCGCGAGCGGCCGCAATGCGTCGTCGACGCCGGCGGTGACGTCCGCGGCAGGGGCGGCCGGACGGGTGGACAGCTTCGCGACGTACTCAGCGGCATGCTCGCCGGCGCGGCGCCCGAAGACCAGCAGGTCGCTCAGCGAGTTGCCGCCGAGCCGGTTCGACCCGTGCATGCCGCCGGAGGCCTCGCCCACGGCGTAGAGGCCGGGCACGATCGCAGCCTGGCTGTCGGCGTCAACCTCGATGCCGCCCATCACGTAGTGACAGGTCGGGGCGACCTCCATCGGCTCCTTCGTGATGTCGACGTCGGCCAGCTCCTTGAACTGGTGGTACATCGACGGCAGCCGCTTGTGGATGTCGGCCGCGCTGCGCCGCGTGGCAATGTCGAGGTAGACGCCGCCGTGCGGCGACCCGCGCCCCGCCTTGATCTCCGCGTTGATCGCACGCGCAACCTCGTCACGGGGCAGCAGCTCGGGCGGCCGGCGGTTGTTGATGTGGTCGTCGTACCAGCGGTCAGCCTCTTCTTCGGTGTCGGCGGTCTCCGCTTTGAAGTAGTCGGAGATGTAGTCGAACATGAACCGCTTGCCCTCGGAGTTGCGCAGCACTCCGCCCTCACCGCGGACCGACTCGGTGATCAACAGGCCGCGGACGGACAGCGGCCAGACCATCCCGGTCGGATGGAACTGGACGAACTCCATGTTGATCAGCGATCCGCCGGCGGCGAGCGCCAGGGCGTGGCCGTCGCCGGTGTACTCCCAGGAGTTGCTGGTCACCTTGAACGACTTGCCGATGCCGCCGGTGGCGAGCACGACGGCCGGCGCATTCAGCTGCAGGAACGCCCCCGTCTCGCGCCAGTAGCCGAACGTGCCGGCGATCCGGTCACCCTCCTTGAGCAACCGGGTGACCGTGCACTCCATGAAGACGTCGATGCCGAGGTCGACCACCCGCTGCTGCAGCGTGCGGATCATCTCGAGGCCGGTGCGGTCGCCGACGTGCGCCAGCCGGGCGTAGCGGTGGCCACCGAAGTCGCGCTGCGAGATCTTGCCGTCTTTGGTGCGGTCGAACAGCGCGCCCCACTCTTCGAGCTCCCACACCCGGTCGGGGGCTTCTTGCGCGTGCAGCTGCGCCATCCGCCAGTTGTTCAGCATCTTGCCGCCGCGCATCGTGTCGCGGAAGTGGACCTGCCAGTTGTCCTCGGACCAGACGTTGCCCATCGAGGCGGCGATGCCGCCCTCGGCCATGACGGTGTGGGCCTTGCCGAGCAGCGACTTCGTGATCACCGCCGTGCGGGCACCCGCCTCGTGCGCGGCGATCGCCGCCCGCAGTCCAGACCCGCCGGCGCCGACGACGAGGACGTCGTAGTCGTGGATCTCGTGAGTCGTGCTGCGCGCGCGGTCAGAATCAGCCATCTCGATGTCCTAGAAGACCACGTGCGGGTCGGTGATGATGCCGGTCGCGACCAGTCGCACATAGAGGTCGGCCAGACCCACCCAGATCAGGCTGGCCCAGGCCCACTGCATGTGCCGGGCGTTGAACCAGGTCACCACCTTCCAGTACCGATATCGGATCGGGTGCTTGGAGAAGTGGTTGAGCTTGCCGCCGATGATGCTGCGGCACGAGTGGCAGCCGAAGGTGTAGCCGGCCAGCAGCAAGACGTTGACCACCAGCACGAAGCTGCCGACGCCGAGACCGAGGCCGGAGTCGCGGGTCGCGGTCGCCGGGAACGAGAAGGAGATCACCGCGTCGTAGCCCAGGATGCCGATGAACAGCACCGCGAAGTACCACCAGTAGCGGTGGCTGTTCTGCAGGATCAGCGGGAACCGGCGCTCACCCGTGTAGCGGCGATGTGGCTCGGCGACGGCACAAGCCGGCGGGGAGAACCAGAACGACCGGTAGTAGGCCTTGCGGTAGTAGTAGCAGGTGGTCCGGAACAGCATCGGGAAGATCAGCACGATCAGGCCGGGTGAGAGCACGTGCGGTACGCCGAAGGCGGCGTGGAACATCTGCGCGCCGGACGGGCAGTTGCTCGAGATGCACGGCGAGAAGAACGGGGACAGGTAGTCCGTGCCGGTGTTGCCGGCCGCCGCGCCGACGCCGGTGTAGTAGTCGATGCCGGTAAAGAACTGGGAGAACACGGCGTAGAGGCCGTCCAGCACGAACGCGGTCAACCCGAACGCGTAAATCGCCGGCTCGATCCACCAGCGGTCGCGGCGCAGCGTCCGGGCCGCGATCGCGGCGCGCCCACCGGCCCGCACCGTTGCTGTCACCGCTGACTGCGTCGCCATCCCGGCCAGCCCGTCCCTTCTGTGCCTGCATGCAGCGCCGGCGGTTCCCGCCCGCCGGCGTCCGTCATATTTTCATTGTCCGCGTCCCAACCCGCCCGCGGGTCCCGTCCCGGCGCGTCGTACGTCCACCTCCCCACCCACCGCCCTACAACGGACACCGGGCTTCGCCCGGTGTGTCGTATCTCACTGATGGAATGGGTATCTGCTTGATTGGTGTTGGATGGAGACGATGAGCACAGTTACCGCAGCCCCGCCGCTGTCACCCGCTGACCGCTGCGACCGGTGTGGCGCCCGCGCTCAGGTGCGTGCGGTGCTGCCCGGCGGCGGTGACCTGCTGTTCTGCGCCCACCACGGCCGGCAGCACGCCGAGCGGCTGCGCGAGGTGGCCGTCGAGATCATCGACACCACCGGGGCGCTCACCGAGAGCTGAGCCGCTCCTCGATGACCTGCTCGAGGTCGTCGAACTGCCGCCGCAGCCAGCGTTCGACGTCGTTCTCCCGCACCACCTGAGCAGCGCGCGCGAGCATGTCGCGCCGGCGGTGTACGTCCATCCGCAGCGCGTCGAGCATCCGGTCGGCCTGCTGCTGGATGTCGAACGGGTGCACCGACAGGGCATGCTCGCCGAGCTCCTCGTGCGCTCCGGTGTTCTCGCTGAGCAGCAGCACGCCGTCACGGGTGTTGGCGAGCACCGCCTCCTTGGCCACCAGGTTCATCCCGTCGTTGACCGAGTTGACGACGAGCACGTCTGCCAGTTGGTACGCCGCGACCGCGAACGCCAGGTCTTCCTGCAGCCGCATGTCGATCGGCTGCCAGCCGCGGATGCCGTGACGCGCGTTGATCTCGGCGACCACGCCACCGACGGCGTGCAGATATCCGGCGTACTCCGGCACGTCCTGCCGGCTCGGCATCAACGACGCCAGGAAGGTCACCCGGCCGCGCAGCTCGGGATGCTGCTCGAGCATCAGGTCGAACGCCTTGAAGCCGCGCAGGATGTTCTTCGACGGGTCGGTCCGGTCGATCCGGACGATCAGCCGCTTGCCGCCGGAGAGGTGTTGGCGCTCGATCAGCGTGCGGTGCTGCGCGACCTCATCGCTGCTGGCCAGCTTCTCCACCGCCTCGACGTCGACCGAGATCGGGTAGTGCCGGGCCGCCACCGTGCGCCCGTCGACGGTGATCGTGGCGGCGTCCATGTCGACCGGCAGGTCGAGCAACTCGCGCGCGCAGGACAGGAAGTTGCGGGCGAACCGGCGGGTGTGAAACGCGACGACGTCACACCCCAGCAGGCCGCGCAGCAGCGGTTCCCGCATCGACGCCGGCAGCACGCGCCACTCGTCCGGGCTCGGCCACGGGATGTGCACGAAGTGACTGATCACGGCGTCCGGGCACCGGCGGCGCACCTGGTCGCTGACCAGATAGAAGTGGTAGTCCTGCAGCAAGACCACCGCCCGGCCGCCGCGGAGCTCGACCTCCTCGGCGATGGCGCTGGCGAACTGCGCGTTGACCGGCACGTAGCCCTCGAAGAACGCCCGGTGGGTCTCGCGGGTGATCGTCGGGTCAACTGCCAGGCCATAGAGCCCGTGCTGGACGAACCACAGCAGCGGATTGGCGATCTGGGTGTAGAAGGCGTCGTGCTGGTCGGGGTCTACTTCGACGTACCGCACGTTGATCGTCGGGCCGAGCGTGCCGCCGTCGGTGTCGTCGTCGACCACCTGCGGCTGCGGGTCGAACGCGATCTCGATGGCATGGCCTTCGTGCTCGGTGGCGACATACGCGTCGGCGTCGGTCGCCGCGGCGCAGACCCAGACGGCGTCGTCGAGATGCTCGGCCAAGCCCATCAGCGCCGTCACCAAGCCGCCGGCGCCACGCTTGATGGTCAGGCCGGATGCGGTGCGCTGGAAGCGCACTGGTCCACGATGCGACGCCAGTACGACGGGCAGCGCGATCGGTTCGGCCACGTCTCAACCCTGCCCGACCGTGTCAAACGGCAACCGAACGGGGGACGTCAGAGCGAGGCGCGAGCGGTCCACCGGCCGCCGTGGGACAGCACTCGCAGCGGCAATCCGAACGCCTGCGACAGCGCGCGCGAGGTCAGCGTGCTCTCGATCGGCCCGGCGGCGATCACCCGCCCCTCGCGCAGCAGCAGCGCATGGGTGAAGCCGGGTGGGATCTCTTCGACGTGATGCGAGACCAGCACCTGGACCGGCTCGGCCGGGTCGGCTGCGAGCCGGCCGAGCAGGCGCAGCAGCGCCTCGCGGCCGCCGAGGTCAAGGCCGGCCGCCGGCTCGTCGAGCAGCAGCAACTCGGGGTCGGTCATCAGCGCCCGAGCGAGCTGGACCCGCTTGCGCTCGCCCTCGCTGCAGTTCGCGAATCGGCGGCCGAGCAGCCCGCGGCAGCCGACCCGCGCGAGCAACAGCGCCGCCCGCTCGACGTCGCCGCTGTCGTAGTGCTCGGCGCCCCGCCGGAGGCCGGCGTAGCACGCGGTCAGGACCACGTCAAGCGCGGTTTCGTCCGCCGGGAGCCGGTCGGCGAGCGCCGCGCTGGCCCAGCCGACGCGGGGCAGCACGTCGTCGAGGTCGGCCGTCTCGAGCGGCTCGCCGAGCAGCGCCACACTTCCCGTGGTCGGCGCAATCGCGCCGGCCAGCACCTGCAGCAGCGTGGTCTTGCCCGCGCCGTTGGCGCCGACGACCACCCAGCGCTCGGTTTCGCGCAGGGTCCACTCGACGCCGTCGAGCAGCGTCGCGCCGTCGCGCCTGACGCTGACGCCGCGTAGCCGCGCGACGACAGCGCCGTCCGCCGCAACGGGTGCGGTCAGGGCCGCGGTCACGGCTGGTAACCGTAGTGTCCGGTGGGACAGATGTCCGGTTCCCACGCCGGAGGCATCAGACCTTTCGGTAGGCGCGCACCGCCAGCGGGACGAACACCGCGAGGATGCCGGCCATCCACACCAGGCTGAGCCAGGCGTGGTTGCCCATCGGCGTACCGAGGGCGAACGCCCGCAGCGCGTCGATCACCTGGGTGAACGGCTGGTTCACGGCGAACGCCTGCAGCCACCCCGGCATGCTCTGCACCGGCACGAACGCGGAGCTGACGAACGTCAGCGGGAACACCCACACGAAACCGAATCCCTGCACGGTCTCTTCGTCCTTGAGCGTCAGCCCGATGTACGCCGAGATCGTCGCCACCGACAGGCCGAGCAGGACCGAGTACACGACCATCGCGATGGCGCCGCCGACCCCGCCGTGGAACCGGAAACCGATCGCGGCGCCGACCGCGATCAGCACCAACGTGACGACGAACAGCCGGATGGTGTCCGCTGCCAGCCGGCCGAGCAGCACCGCGCTGCGCGCGATCGGCATGGCACGCAGCCGGTCGATGGTGCCCTTCTGCAGCTCGTTGGCCAGCGCGATGGCCGTGCCGAACGAACCGAAGCCCATCGTCTGCCCGATCACGCCCGGCAGCAGGTAGTCGACGTAACCGCCGGGCGCCGACGTCGTGATGGCGCCGCCGAACACGTAGCGGAACAGCAGGATGAACATGACCGGCTGGATCAGCGTGAACATGATGTACGCCGGCACCCGGGCCCAGACCAGCAGGTTGCGCCAGGTCATCACGACGGTGTCGCTAACGCCGTCGCGCACCGCGAACCGGCTGACCCGAGCAGGTTGCGCCAGCCCGCTCATACCGCAACCTCCTCACGTGCGGCGGGTGCGGACTCTGCGTCGTCGAACTCGGCGGCGTGGCCGGTCAGCGCGAGGAACACG
This sequence comes from Mycobacteriales bacterium, assembly GCA_035550315.1. Classification (GTDB taxonomy): domain Bacteria; phylum Actinomycetota; class Actinomycetes; order JAFAQI01; family JAFAQI01; genus DASZPL01. The sequence goes on from DASZPL010000077.1 coordinate 13,578, forward strand.
TCGTCGAGCGATGGCCGGCGCAGCCCCATCCCCTGTGGCCGCACCCGGGCGCCGTCGAGCCGTCGCACGACCTCGACCAGCTGGTCCGAGCCGCGGTCGCCGGCGCGGACCCGCACGACGCCATCGCTGACCGTCGGCTCGGCGGCGTCGATGCCGCGCAGCGCGTCGAGCGCCGTGTCCAGCTCTGCGTCGCTGACCGAGAACTCGACGACGTCGCCACCGACCGTGTCCTTGAGGTCGTCGGCGGTGCCTTCGGCGATCACCCGGCCGTGGTCGAACACGACGATCCGGTCGGCGAGCGCGTCGGCCTCTTCCAGGTACTGCGTGGTCAGCAGCAGGGTCGCGCCGCGGGAGACCAGATCACGGATCACGTCCCACATGTCGTTGCGGGCGCGCGGGTCCAGACCGGTGGTCGGCTCGTCCAGGAAGAGCACGCGCGGCTCGGCGACCAGGCTGGACGCGAGGTCGAGCCGCCGCGCCATGCCGCCGGAGTACGTCTTCGCCCGCCGCTCGGCCGCGTCGGTCAGCCCGAACTGGTCCAGCAGCTCGGCCGCGCGCCGCTTGGCTTCGCGCCGGCCGAGATGAAACAGCCGGCCCACCATCTCGAGGTTCTCGCGGCCGGTCAGCTCCTCCGTGATCGCCGCGGACTGGCCGGCCAGCCCGATCGACCGGCGGACGGCTGCGGCCTCGTGGACCACGTCGTGGCCGTCAACGATGGCCTGCCCGGCGTCCGGTCGCAGCAGCGTCGTCAGCACCTTCACGGCGGTGGTCTTGCCGGCCCCGTTAGGGCCGAGCACGCCAAGAACCGTGCCGCGCGGGACCTGGAGGTCGATCCCGTCCAGCGCATGCACGTCGCCAAAGGATTTCCGCAGGCCTACTACAGAAATCGCGTTCTCATCACTCACAACTTTGGACACTACTGGCCGCCTCCACCGGTTAACCGTCACCGGTTTCGACGTCGGCCCCGGCCCGAAGTCATCGGCCTGCTGCCATTGAGCGGCACGCCGCGGATGGAGGCGTCGAGCACCTCGGCCGTGTGCGCCAGCCGCAGCTCCCGCCCGTGCCGTCGTAGCGCACTGCCGATCTGCATCAGGCAGCCGGGATTCGCCGTGATCAGGACGTCGGCGCCGGTGGCAAGCACGTCGGCCGCCTTCCGGTCGCCGAGCTGCTGCGCCGGCTGCGGGTTCAGCAGGTTGTAGACGCCGGCCGAGCCGCAGCAGATCTGGGAGGTAGCGAGCTCGCGCAGCTCGAGGCCCGGGATCGCGGCGAGCAGCTCGCGGGGTTGGGAGCGGATCCCCTGGGCGTGTGAGAGATGGCAGGCGTCGTGGTAGGCCGCGACGACCGGCACCGGCCGGCGCGGCGCCACCGGGCCAAGCTCCACGAGCAGCTCGCTGAGGTCGCGGCAACGGGCGCTGAATGCCTCGGCGCGGCCGTCCCAGACCGGGTCGTCGGCCAGCAACCGGGCGTACTCCTTCATCGAGGAGCCGCAGCCCGCGGCGTTGATGACGACGAAGTCGACCTCTGCGTTCTCGAACGTCGCGATCAGCCGCCGGGCCCGCTCTCGCGCCTCGTCCTCGCGCCCGACGTGGACCGACAGCGCGCCGCAGCAGGACTGGTCACGCGGCACCACGACGTCGCAACCTTCGGCCGCCAGCACGCGAGCGGTCGCGGCGTTGACGCCCGGGAAGAACGCCCGCTGCACGCACCCCAGCAACATGCCGACCCGGGCCCGTCGCACGCCGTGCGCCGCGACGAACTCCGGCACCTGGTCAGCGGGTCCGACCGGGGGCAACAACTCCTCCATCGCCGCAACCGACGGCGGCAACCGGTCGAGCAGCTTGCTCCGCCGCAGCAACCGCGGGCCGCCCAGGCGCTGGTAGGCGCGCAGTGGGCCGCGCAGCAACGCCAGCCGGCGGGGATAGGGGAACAGCCCGAAGATCATCCGGCGCAGCGCCTTGTCCGGCAGTGGCCGGTCGGCGCGCTCCTCGACGTGCGCCCTGGTCTGCTCGATCAGCGCGTCGTACTGCACACCGGACGGGCACGCAGTGACGCACGCCATGCAGCCCAGGCAGGCGTCGAAGTGGCCGACCGTGGCGTCGTCGAGCGGCTCACCCTCGAGCAGCTGCTTCATCAGGTAGATCCGCCCGCGGGGCGAGTCCATCTCCTCGCCCCACAACAGGTACGTCGGACACGTCGGCAGGCAGAACCCGCAGTGCACGCAGTCCGCGACCAGGTCGCGGCTGATCGGCGAGGTCATATGCCACCCACGAAGGTCCCGGGCGCGAGCCGGTGGTCGGGATCGAACTGGTCCTTGATGCGGTGCATCAGCGCGAGCCCGCGCACCGGCCCCCAGGCGTCGGCATCGCGCTTGAGGTCTGCCGGGCCGATCACGACGACCAGCTGCCCGTCGTACCGCTCGACGTCGGATCGCAGCCCACGAATGGCGGCGGCGGCGACGGTCGGGTCTGCGGCGACCCAGACGACCCCGGAGCCGGCGTGGGCGCGGACCCGGGCACCGGGCAGCCGTTCGGCGACCACGGCCAACACGTCGTGGAGCGCGCCGAGCCGGTGGGTCAGCTTGAGGCCGACGTCGGCGTCGCGCCACGGCCGCTGGCCGAAATTGGCGGGAAGCTCGCTGCCCACGCGGCCGCCGATGGCGGCGGCGATGTCCTTGCCCTGCTCCGCCGCCGCGGACTCGATCGACTCGACGACGACGACGAGCGCCCGACCATCCCACTCCATCGCGGTCGGCGTCGCACCGGTTGCGTTGACTTGTCGCACCGCTTCGGCCGGGTCGGCGGTCTCGGCGGTCACCACCTGCCGGGCAGCTGCCAGCGGGTGCAGCCGGAAGGTGCAGGACGCGATCACGCCGAGCGTTCCGAACGAGCCGGTGAACAGCTTGCCGAGGTCGTAGCCGGCGACGTTCTTCACGACCTTGCCGCCGGAGTGCGCGATCGTGCCGTCGGCCAGCACGACGGTGATGCCGATCAGCATGTCCCGCGGCGTGCCGTAGCGCAGCCGCCGCGGCCCGCTTGCCGCCGTCGCGACGATGCCGCCGATGGTCGCGTTTGGTTCGGGCGGGTCGAGGGCGAGCCACTGCCCGGCGCGGGCAACCTGCTGCTGCAGGTCGCCGCGCGCGACACCGGCGAGCGCGGTCACGACCA
>DASZPL010000078.1:0-49517 GCA_035550315.1 Mycobacteriales bacterium
GGGGGCTATGACCCCCGCAAACGCTGACAACTCACTAGGTCGGCGAAGCGGTGGGCGATCTGTTCGCCGGCGGCGGCGAGCCGGCCGGCGGCTGCCGCGACCGGGTCGGCGACGCCGTCGACGCCGTCCTCAGCCGCCCAGGCTTTGACCATCTCGGGCCCCGCCTCGACGTGAAACTGCAGCCCCCACGCGCACTCACCGATGCGGAACGCCTGCACCGGATACGCCACGCTCGACGCGAGCAGCACGGCGTCGGTCGGCAACTCGGTGACCGTGTCGTAGTGCCACTGCACGACGGGCAGCACGCCGGCCGGCAGCAGCGCATCCCCGTCCGGTACGTCGACCTCACCCAAGCCGAGCTCGGGTCCGGCGGCGCCGCGCTCCACAACGCCGCCGAGCGCGACCGCCAGCAACTGCGCGCCCAAACAGATGCCGAGCGTCGGCAGGCCTGCGGTCACCGCTTCGCGCATGCGCGACCGGACCTCCGACAGCCACGGCGCCGCCTCGTCGTCGTACGCGCCCATCGGTCCACCCAGCACGATCAGCGCCGCCGCGTCCGCCAGGGGCGGCACCACGCCATCGCGGTACGGGTGCGCGACGTCCAACGTAAGGCCGCGGGCTGGTAGCCAGTCGGCCAGCCAGCCCGGCTCCTCGCCGGGCGTGTGCTGAATCACGAGCGCGCGCATCGGACGGCGAACCGGTCAGAGCACGGGCAAGTAGCGCGACAGCTCGAACGCCGTCACCTGCCGGCGGTAGTCCTCCCACTCCGCGCGCTTGTTGCGCAGGAAGAAGTCGAACACGCCCTCGCCGAGTGTCTCCGCCATCAGCTCCGAGCCCTCCATTACCCGGATCGCGTCCGCGAGCGAGGTCGGCAACGGCTCGATCCCCATCGCCCGGCGCTCGCCGTCGGTCAGCGCCCAGACGTCGTCCTCGGCGCCGTCCGGCAGCTCGTAGCCCTCCTCGATCCCCTTGATGCCGGCGGCGAGCAGGACGGCAAACGTGAGGTACGGGTTGCAGGCGGAATCGGGCGAGCGAATCTCGATCCGCGTCGAGTTGCCCTTCTGCGGCTTGTACATCGGGACGCGCACCAACGCCGACCGGTTGTTGCGCCCCCAGCAGACGTACGCCGGCGCCTCGCCGCCGCCCCACAGCCGCTTGTAGGAGTTCACCCACTGGTTGGTGATCGCAGTGAACTCCGCGGCGTGGTGCAGCAGGCCGGCGACGAATGCCTTGCCGACCTTCGACAGCTGCAGCGGATCGCTCGGGTCATGGAACGCGTTGCGGTCGCCCTCGAACAACGACAGGTGCGTGTGCATCGCCGACCCCGGCTGGTCGGTGAACGGCCGCGGCATGAACGACGCGTACACGCCCTGCGCCAGCGCGACTTCCTTCACGACCAGCCGCATCGTCATCAGGTTGTCGGCGGTGGTCAGCGCGTCGGCGTAGCGCAGGTCGATCTCCTGCTGACCCGGCGCGACCTCGTGGTGGCTGAACTCCACGCTGATGCCCATCTGCTCGAGCATCGTGATCGCTTGCCGCCGGAAGTCGTGACCGAGGTCGTGCGGCGTCTGGTCGAAGTAGCCGCCGGCGTCGATCGGAGGCGGCAGCAACTCGGTCGCGCTCGGGCGGTTGCGCAGCAGGAAGAACTCGACCTCCGGGTGCACGTAGAACGTGAAGCCGAGGTCGGCCGCGCGTTGCATCGACCTGCGCAGCACGTGCCGCGGATCGACGTACGACGGGGAACCGTCCGGCATCCGGATGTCGCAGAACATCCGCGCGGTGCCGGGCTGCTCCTCGCGCCACGGCAACACCTGGAAGCTCACCGGGTCGGGCCGGGCGAGCATGTCCGACTCGTGCACCCGCGCGAATCCTTCGATCGCGGAGCCGTCGAACCCGATGCCCTCGGCGAACGCGCCTTCCAGCTCGGCCGGCGCGATCGCCACGGACTTCAGGAATCCGAGTACGTCGGTGAACCACAACCGGACGAAGCGAATGTCGCGTTCCTCGATCGTGCGCAGCACGAACTCCTGCTGGCGGTCCATGTCGCGAGCGTACGACCGCCGTGTTACGCGGATATGTCCTGATCGCCAAACACCTTCCGGCGATCATGGCGTTAGTGACCCGAGGTGGCGCCGATCATGGCGTTAGTGGGTGAATAACGCCATGATCGAGACAACAGCTGAGACGACATCCGCACCCGCCGAGGTGGTCGAGCGCTTCCTGCGCGGCTTCGCGGCCGGCGACGCCGAGACGGCGATCTCGTTGCTCGCGGAGGACATCGTCTACGAAAACGTCTCACTGCCGACGATCCGCGGCCGCCGCGCCGTCGAGCAGGGCGCGGCCAAGTTCTTCCAGCGCGGGCTCGGCTTCGAGGTGGCGATCCACCGGATCGCCGCCGAGGGCACCACCGTCATCACCGAGCGCACGGACGCGCTCACCTGGGGCCGGTTCCGGTCGCAGTTCTGGGTGTGCGGCGTGTTCGAGGTGCGCGACGGGCAGATCACGCTGTGGCGCGACTACTTCGACTGGGCCAACGTCACCGTCGCCACGCTGCGCGGTGTCGCGGCGATGCTGGTGCCGAGCCTGCAGAGCCGGATGCCGGTGTCGATCTAGTCGCTCACGCGTCCTGGCGCAACAGCCAGCGGACGTTGCCCGCCATCACCTTGGCGCGCGCATCCTCGGCGACGCCGGCCAACGCGGCTTCGTAGTCGAGCCGAGGCCGGGCGATGCCCTCGGCGTGTGGCCAGTCGCTGCCGAACATCAGCACGTCACCGCCAACCTTCGCGATCAGCCCGGCCGGGTTCTCGTAGGCCAGCGCGCTCACCCGCACCTGGCGCCGGAAGTAGTCAGACGGCCGCAGCGACAACTCGGTCAGCGGGCCGCCGTGACGTTGCGCGTAAAAGTCCCAGGAGCCGTCGAGCATGAGCAGGAACGACGGAACCCAGTTCGCCGTCAGCTCGACCACGCCGATCCGCAAATCGGGGAACCGCTCGAACGTGCCGTGCACGATCAGGTTGGCCAGGGCCACGGCGGGCGCGACGTACAAGAAGATCGAGTCCATCAGCCGGTCGCCCGGCTCGGGGTCGCCTTCGTACCACGCCGGATGCAGCGGCCCGGCGAACCCGCCGACGTGGAACACCGGCGAGACGCCGTGGCCGCAACAGGCGCGCCAGACCGGATCGAGGTCGGGGTGCGACAGCGGCTTGCCGTTCACTGGCGCCGGGCCGATCATCGCCAGCCGCACCCCGGCCCGGCCGAGCCGCTCGATCTCCTCGACCGCCCAGTCGACGTCGCGAAGCGTGAGATGGGCGACGGGGAACAACCGACCGCCCCCGGCCTGTGCGACCTCGGCCTGCCACCGGTTGCAGGCGCGCAGGTTGGCGCACAGCGCGGGCAGGTCGAGCAGCTCTTCAAAGATCAGCCCGAAGTTCGGGAACAGCACGCTGGCATCGAGCCCGAACTGGTCGAGCGCCGCCAGCCGCGCAGCCGGGTCGGAGTACGACGGCGGCACGGCCTCGTCGTAACGAACCCGGGCGGGCTCCCCCGCGGCCTGCCGGCGGCGCTCCTCGCCGATCCGGGCAGCGTCCCCGGGCTGCTGCGACTCCGCCGGGTAGAGATGCCTTCCCTGGAAGGTCAGCCAGGCGTAGCCGAGATCGTCGTCCTCGATCGCAAGGGCGGCGTCGCGCATCGCCGGATCGATGTAGTCGCGCCACATCGTGCGCGGTTCGAACAGGTGCTGGTCAGCGTCAACCGTGAGCACGACTGGACGCTAGCCGCTGCCGGCGAGCGCCGCTCGCCGGCTTTGAAGCGGATCCCGGACAGCCGTATTTCAGGCCGTCCATGAACAGCGCCGAGATCCGGCACGCCTGCTCTTCCCCGCCCGGCAGGTCGCTCGTCATGCAGACCCCGGCCATCGCCCGCAGCACGTCAGGCGCGGCGACGTCCGGTCGAATCGACCCCTCGGCCACCGCTGCGTCCACCAGCCGCCCGATGGCGGCGTTCATCCGCTCATGGGTCGACACGAACAGGTCAGACTCGGCGGAGACCACGGTCTTCAGGTGTGACGCAAGACCACGCTTGGCCGAGACGTACTCCACGAACTCGCGCATCCACTGCGCCAGCGCCTCGACCGGCGACAGCGTCTCCAGCAGCCGGTCGGCCGAGGCCACCAGCTGATCGACGTTGCGGCGAAAAACCGCTTCCACCAACAGGTCGCGATTGGGAAAATGGCGGTACAGGGTGCCGACACCGACGCCCGCCTGCCGCGCGATCTCTTCGAGCGACGCCTCGACGCCGTGCTGGGCGAACGCCTTGGCGGCGACCTCGAGGATCCGCTCGCGATTGCGCTGCGCGTCGGCTCGAAGCGGACGTTCCATCGTCCGGACCTCCTGCGACCGGCGCTCCCGGAATTTCCGGGTCGGGAAACCACTTGACTAAGCGGAGGCTGCCTCCGGTATAGTAACGGAGGCTGCTTCCGGTTAATCCCAAGAGTACGCCGGAGCCGCACCAAAGCCAAGCAAGGAGCCCCATCCATGACTGCTGTTAATGACGCACGCGCCGCGGCCCCACCCTCGTCGCAGCGCGACCGTCGTTGGCTGGCGCTTGCCGTGATCGGCATCGCGCAGCTGATGATCATTCTCGACGCCTCAATCGTGAACATCGCCTTGCCGCACGCGCAGGTCGCGCTCCACATCAGCGACGCGGAGCGGCAGTGGGCATTGACGGCGTACACCCTCACGTTCGGCGGGCTACTGCTGCTCGGCGGCCGGGTCGCCGACTACGTCGGGCGCAAGCGCACCTTCCTCATCGGCCTGTTCGGCTTCGCCGGCGCCTCGGCGCTCGGCGGCGCGGCGCAGTCCGGCGCGTGGCTGTTCTCGGCTCGCGCCGTGCAAGGTGTGTTCGCCGCGCTGCTGGCCCCAGCAGTGCTCTCGCTGATCACCACTACCTTCACCGAGGCCAAGGAGCGCGCGAAGGCCTTCGCGGTCTACGGGGCGATCTCCGGCACCGGTGGTGCGGTCGGCCTGCTCGCCGGTGGCGTGCTCACCGAGTTCCTCTCGTGGCGGTGGACGTTGTTCGTCAACACCCCGATCGCCATCGCGGTCGCGATCGCCTCGCTGCCGCTCATCAAGGAAAGCCGGGCAACCGGTGACCGCCACTTCGACGTGCCCGGCGCGGTCGTCGCCACCGGCGGCCTGGCGTTGCTGGTCTACGGCTTCACCGAAGCCTCGCTGCACGGCTGGTCTGCCGGACGCACGATCGGGCTGCTCGTCGCCGCGGTCGTCCTGCTGATCGGTTTCGTCGGCTGGGAGACCCGTGCCCGTAACCCGATGCTGCCGCTGCGGATCGTGCTGAACCGCGACCGCGGCGCGTCGTACCTGTCGTTCCTGATCGCCACGCTCGCGCTGTACGCGATGTTCCTGTTCCTGACGTTCTACTTCCAGGACGTGCTGCACTACAGCGCCTTGAAGGCCGGCGTGGCGTTCCTGCCGTTCCCGGTCGGCGTGATCGTTTCCTCGACGATCGCGTCGCGGACGCTGCCGCGATTCGGGCCACGCGTGCTGGCGATCGCGGGCTTCGGCCTCGCCACGCTCGGCATGATCTGGCTCACCCAGCTGCCGGCTGACTCGGCGTACTTCTCGCACATCGTGCCGTCCGAGCTGCTGATCAGCCTCGGCATGGGACAGGTGTTCGTGCCGCTGTCGTCGACCGCGCTGCTCGGCGTGCCGAACCACGACGCCGGCGCGGCAAGCGCACTGGTGAACACCATGCAGCAAGTGGGCGGATCACTCGGTGTGGCGTTCCTCAACACGATCGCGACCAGCGCGACCGCGTCGTACGCCGTCGCCCACGGCGGGCCGTCCGCCGCGGCCACGGTGCACGGGTTCACCCATGCGTTTGCCTACGGCGCCGGCATCCTCGCCGTCGGGTTCCTGGTGGTCGGCACGCTCATCCGCGGTCGCCGACCGGACCGGGCGGAGGACGACGGCGGCGACCTGCCCGAGGCGGAGCCGGAGCTGGAGCTGGTCCCGGTCGCATAACCTCGAGACCGTGCCGCAGTTGCGGGTCGCGCTCGGACAGGTCAACCCGACCGTGGGCGACCTGACCGGCAACGCCGAGTTGGTCATCGAGCAGGTGCGCGCCGCGAACACTCGCGGCGCGCACCTGCTGTTGCTGCCGGAGATGATGCTCACCGGCTACCCCCCGGAAGACCTGGTGTTGCGCGGCTCGTTCGTCGACGCGTCGCGCGCGCAGCTGTCCGCGCTGGCATCCCGGCTCGCCGACGAGCGCCTGGGCGCGATCGGGGTCGTCGTCGGCTACCTCGACCGCTGCCCTGATCCGGTGCCCCGCGTCGGCCGGCCGGCGGGCGAACCGCAGAACGCCGCGGCGTTCATCTACGACGGCAGGGTGGTCGCGTCGTACGCGAAGCATCACCTGCCGAACTACGGCGTGTTCGACGAGTTCCGCTACTTCGTGCCCGGCGAGACGCTGCCGATCGTGCGGCTGCACGGCATCGACATCGCGATGACGATCTGCGAGGACCTCTGGCAGCAGGGCGGTCCGATCACCGTCGCCCGCGCCGCCGGCGCCGGCCTCGTCGTCTGCATCAACGGCTCGCCGTACGAACGCAACAAGGACGACGTCCGGCTCGAGCTGAACCGCGACCGTGCACTCGAAGCCGGCGCCGCGCTGGCTTACGTCAACCTGGTCGGCGGCCAGGACGAGCTCGTCTTCGACGGCGACTCGATGGTGGTCGACGCGGACGGCCGGCTGGTCGCGCGCGCCGCCCAGTTCGCCCCCGAGCTGCTCGTCGTCGACCTCGACCTGCCGGCGGCGCACAGCACGGTCGACGGCAGTGTCGACGCCACCGACGGCACCCGGATGGAAATCGTCCGGCACTGCATTAGCGAGCAGCCGGTGCCCTCCTACCCCGCCGAGCCACCGACGGTTGCGGAGCGGCTGAGCGACCACGCCGAGGTGTGGGCCGCGCTGGTCACCGGCACCCGTGACTACGTCCACAAGAACCGCTTCGACGCCGTCGTCATCGGCTTGTCCGGCGGCATCGACTCCGCGCTGGTTGCCACCATCGCAGCGGACGCACTCGGTGCGGCGGCCGTCAACGTGGTCGCGATGCCGAGCCGCTACTCCTCTCCGGGCAGCGTCGCCGATGCTCGCGAGCTGGCCGAGCGGCAGGGGCTGGCGTTCTCGGTGATGCCGATCAACGAGCCGGTCACGGCGTTCGAGAACGTGCTCGATGGCGGACCGACCAAGGGCGTGCACGGGCTGGCCGAGGAGAACCTGCAAGCGCGGATGCGCGGCGTCATGCTGATGGCGCTGTCCAACGAGTCCGGCCAACTGGTGCTCACCACCGGCAACAAGAGCGAGCTGGCGACCGGCTTCTCCACGTTGTACGGCGACAGCGCGGGCGGGTTCGCGCCAATTAAAGACGTGCCGAAGACACTGGTCTGGGACCTCGCGCGGTGGCGCAACGCCGAGGCGCAGCGCCGCGGTGACGTCGAACCGATCCCGGACGCGATCATCGACAAGCCACCGTCGGCGGAGCTCGCGCCCGGACAGCTCGACGCCGACCGGCTGCCGCCGTACGACATGCTCGACAAGCTGCTCGACGAGTACGTCGAAGCCGACCGCGGCCGTGACGAGCTGCTCGCGCTCGGCTTCGATGCCGACCTGGTCGAGCGGGTGATCCGCCTGGTGGACGCGGCGGAGTACAAGCGGCGGCAGTATCCGCCCGGCCCGAAGATCACCCCGAAGGGCTTCGGCCGCGACCGCCGGTTGCCGATCACGTCCGCCTGGCGCGAGCTGGCGGCGCCTCACCAGGCCGATCCAGAGCGGATCCGCCCCGACCAGCAATCCTGAGGCAGATCGGCCGATGCCGTCCCGGCGCGGCGCGAGATGGCAGACTGGAGTGAGTCCGGGGACCCGAACGGGCCTCGAGACAAGGAGGCACTCCCATGACCGAGGGCGGAGTCTCGCCGTACGGCGGACCACCCAGCACGGCGATCCGGCGGGTCCGGATCCATCACCTGCAGGCGATGAAGGAGCGCGGCGAACGCTGGCCGATGCTCACCGCCTACGACATGCACGCGGCGGCGGTGTTCGACGAAGCCGGCATCCCGGCGCTGCTGGTCGGTGACTCGGCCGCCAACAACGTCTACGGCTACGACACTACGCTGCCAGTGACCGTCGACGAGTTGCTGCCACTGGTCCGCGCCGTCGTGCGGTCGACCCGGCGAGCGCTAGTGATCGGCGACCTGCCGTTCGGCTCCTACCAGGTCTCCCCCGAGCAGGCGCTGCAGACCGCGATCCGGTTCATGAAGGAAGGCGGGGCGCAGGCGGTCAAGCTGGAAGGCGGGCGGCAGGTGGTGGCGCAGGTGCGCGCCATCGTCGACGCCGGCATCCCCGTCGTGGCCCACATCGGCTTCACGCCACAGAGCGAACACGGCCTCGGCGGCTACCGCGTGCAAGGCCGCGGCGAGGACGCGGCGCGACTGATCGACGACGCGCTCGCGCTACAGGAGGCAGGCGCGTTCGCCGTCGTTCTCGAGATGGTCCCCGCCGACGTCGCGGCGCAGATCACCAAGGAGCTGCTGATTCCGACGATCGGCATCGGTGCCGGGCCGGACTGCGACGCACAGGTGATGGTCTGGACCGACATGGCGGGGCTGAACAGCGGCCCGGCGCCGCGGTTCGTCAAGCGGTACGCCGATTTGCGGGGAGCGCTGTTGGACGCCGCGAGCACGTATGCCCGTGAGGTCGCGGCCGGCGTCTATCCGGCAGCGGAGCACTCCTACGAGTGACCGGACTCATACCCCGGTGATCTTGATGCCGGCATGCGTCTTGTAGCGCCGGTTGATCGACACCAGGTTGGCGGTTAACGCTTCGATCTGACCGGCGTTGCGGAGCCGGCCGCCGTAGACGCCCCGCATCCCGTCGATGCGGTCGACCAAGGCCTGCACCGCGTCGGTCGCAGCGCGGTCGTCGCCGAGCACGAGTACGTCGGTGTCGATGCTGGCGACCGCTGGGTCGAGCAGCAAGACCGCGCTGATGTGGTGAAACGCCGCGACCACCGTGCTGTCGGGCAGGATCGCCGCCGCCTGCTCGGCCGCGCTGCCCTCGGGGACCGGCAGTGCGAACGCGCCGCGGTCGTCGAATCCCAGCGGGTTGACGCAGTCCACGACGAGCTTGCCGGCGAGCTTTGAGGCGAGGTCGCGGATCAGGCTGTCGTGGCCCTCCCACGGCACGGCGACCACGACCACGTCGGCGGCCGCGGCGGCGTCCTCGTTGGCGGCGCCCTCGACCAGGGCCGGTTCGGTCACGGTTGACCGCAGCGTTTCGGCGGCCTGCACGGCGCGTTCCGCGCTCCGGGAGCCGAGGATGACCCGGTGACCGGCCAGCGCGAACCGGCGGGCGAGCCCGCGGCCCTGGTCGCCGGTGCCGCCCAGGAAGCCGAGCACCGCATCGGCCCCGGTCGGGATTGGCTGGGTCACCCTCGTCCTCCTCGCCACCAGATCGCGCTGGCATGCTCTCAGGTGTGAGGTTTGCCACTGGAAGAGTGGGGGGACTGGCGCAGGAGACGACGCGCCCGCAGCGAAGTCGGGGTCGCGTGGCATTCTCATGCCACGCAGTGTTGGGGAGGCCGGGCTGAGGAGTTTGCGGCAACCGTGGCGTCGGCCGGCGGCATCCGCCGAGCCGTCGGCGGACGACGCTGCCGCCATCGCCGACCTCCTGGACCACTTGCGCCGCTTGCGCCTCACCGTGAGCGCGGACCTCGCGGCTGCGGCAGGCGCGGTCGATGCCCGTGAGCTTCAAGTGGCCCGCGACATCCTGGCCAGCGACCACGACGAACTCGTCCGGTTCAGCGACTCGCTCGACCGGCCGGCGCCGCCGTCGCCGGCCATCCCGGCGCAGCGACGGCCACGGCCGCTCAGCGCCGCGCGCCGGCGGACGCTACTCACGCTGCCAGCGATCCCCCTGGTCGGCGCCCTGGCGATGACGGCCGCGACCGCTGCCGGCGTCGGTCCGATCGCAGACCGGCAACACGCGCACCAGGCAGCGGCGAGCCAGCCGGCCCACCCGGTGCAGCACCAAGAAGCCGCCGTGCACTCGTCACCGACGCCGGCGGCCGCGGCGACGTCGACGCTGCACCAGTTGGTCCACGTCGTACATCAGGATCCGGCCGCACCGAAGGTGATGGTCGTGGCGCGCCATCTGCACCGTCAGATCGCGGTGCTGATCACCACCGCCTCTCAGCATCCGGCGCGGCTCAGCGAAGTGAAGCAGTTGCTGACGACCGAGCAGCACTTGCTCGTCGCACAGGTGACGCAGGTCGAGGCGAAAGCACTTGCCGCGTCGCAGCGGCTGGCGGCAATGGTTCCGGGGTTGCCTCATATCGCGCCGTCGTCACCGCCGCCGGCAGTCACTGACACCGGACGACCAACGCCGGCGCCGGCAACGACACCGTCGCATCACACAACGAAGTCACACCACGAACGCGCCAACCACCATCCGCGTCGTCATCAGCAGAGCGACACGACGTCGACGCCGACTCCGGGTCCGACGCCCGGCGAACTGCTCGACTTGCATCGACTGCGCGATCTCGGTTTGTAGTTCGCAGCAACGCACGCCGTCGCGATCAACCGTCGTGGCGGCCATCACGTGGCGCTCGAAAGTCGTTGCCACGTAACAACTTTCGAACGACGGTGTGAGACCCGCCGGATGCTTGTGCACACGGTCGTTGCGTGCAACCCGACGGCACCACACTGCGACACGACGACAACACACACTGCGCGGTTGTGGCATGCACTCGATTTCAATGTCACAGTTGCCACAGCACAGTCCTCCAACAGTCGAGCTAGGGGGCTCAAGTGGCACGAGTAGCGTCGAAGCGCGCGACCGGAAAGGCGACGGCCAAGAAGGCCGCGAAGAAGACCGCGCGCAAGTCAACGGCGAAGAAGACGACGGCCCGCAAGTCGACGGCCAAGAAGACCACGCGCAAGTCGACCGCGAAGAAGACCGCGAAGCGCGGCGCCAAGAAGACCGCGCGCAAGTCGACGGCGAAGAAGGGCACCGCGCGCAAGCGCACCGCCAAGAAGACCGCGAAGAAAGCCGCGAAGCGGCCGGCGAAGAAGACCGCCAAGAAGACCGCCAAGAAGACCGCCAAGAAGACCGCGCGCAAGTCGACGGCGAAGAAGGGCACCGCGCGCAAGCGCACCGCCAAGAAAGCCGCGAAGCGCTAGACCTGCCGCGCGAGTCCCAGCCACGAGACCGCCGCCCCGATCACAGATCGGGGCGGCGGTCTTCTTGTGTGTGACGCTGATCCCAGGGCATGACGTCGGCAATCCCGGCACGGTCGAAGGAAGCGAATGACGACCACAGACTCCGAACTGCACGTCGACGTGAACGCGTTGCGTTCGCTGCTGGACGGTCGCTGGGCCGACGTCCGCCAACAGGTGCGGGAAACGCTGGCCGACCCGCAGTTTGCACCGCGTGCGGCGCTGAGCATGGCCGAGCACCGCCAGCGCGTGCTCGAGCAGGCCCGCGTGATCGCGACGACCGACGGCCCGAAGTTGCTCTTCCCGACCGAGTACGGCGGCCTCAACGATGTAGGGGCCGCGATCGCCGGCTTCGAGACCCAAGCGCTCGCCGACCTGTCGCTGCTCGTCAAAACCGGCGTGCAGTTCGGCCTGTTCGGAGGCGCGATCTACCTGCTCGGCAGCGACCGGCACCACGAGCGCTACCTCAAAGACGTCATGACGCTGGCGCTGCCGGGCTGCTTCGCAATGACGGAGTCCGGACATGGCTCCGACGTGCAGTCGGTCGGCACCACAGCGACGTTCGACCCGGACACCGATGAGTTCGTGGTGCACACGCCGACTCCCGAGGCGCGCAAGGACTACATCGGCAACGCCGCGAACGACGGACGCATAGCGGTCGTGTTCGCCCAGCTGCACAGCCAGGGCGAGAACCATGGCGTCCACGCGCTGCTGGTTCCGATCCGCAACGACGACGGGCAGCCGGCCGACGGCGTCGCCATCGAGGACGACGGACTCAAGGCCGGCCTCAACGGCGTCGACAACGGACGACTCTCGTTCGACCACGTCCGGGTGCCGCGAAGCGCACTGCTCGATCACTACGGCAGCGTCGCTCGCGACGGCACCTACAGCAGCCCGATCGAGAGCACGAGCCGTCGGTTCTTCACCATGCTGGGCACGCTGGTCCAAGGCCGGATCAGCATCTCGGGAGCGGCAGTCAGCGCCGGCAAGCTCGCACTGACGATCGCGATCCGTTACGCGAACCGTCGCCGCCAGTTCGCCGCGCCCGGCGCGGATAACGAGATTCCGATCCTCGACTACCTGGCGCACCAACGCCGGCTGCTGCCGGCGCTGGCGACGACGTACGCCGTGAGCTTCGCGCAGGCCGAGCTGGTCGCCGAGCTGCACGCGGTCCGCACGCAGTCCACCGACGAGGAGCAGCGGCGCCGACTCGAGACGTTCGCGGCCGCGCTCAAGTCGTTCTCGACCTGGCATACAACGGCGACGGTGCAGACCTGTCGCGAGGCATGTGGCGGCGCCGGTTATCTCGCCGAGAACCAACTCGTCGGACTGAAGGCGGACACCGACGTCTTCACCACGTTCGAAGGCGACAACACGGTGCTGATGCAACTGGTCGCCAAGACGCTGCTGACGAACTACCAGGCGGAGTTCGGCGAGCTCGACACGCTCGGCACCGTGCGCTTCGTCGCCGATCAGGTCGTGGAAGTCGTGATCGAGCGCACCGGAGCGCGCAGCCTGGTGCAGCGCTTGGTCGACGCGATTCCCGGCACGGACGAGGAGACCAACCTGCTCGACCGCGACTACCAGTTGTCATTGCTCGCGTGGCGGGAGAAGCACGTGCTCGACGGCTGCGCGCGCCGCATGCGCAAGGGGCTCACCGAGGACGCCGACGCGTTCGAGGTGTTCAACTCCGTGCAGGACCACCTGCTGCTGGCCGCCCACGCTCACATCGAGGCGAGGGTGTGCGAGGCGTTCGCCGACGCGGTCGACGCGGTGGCCGACCCCGAAGCCAAAGCCGTGCTCGGCCGGCTGTGCGATTTGCATGCGCTGTCGACGATCGAGCGCCACCGCGGCTGGTTCCTCGAGCACAACCGGATCACGGCGACCCGCAGCAAGGCGATCATCGCCGCGGTCAACGACCTGTGCCGGCAGCTACGACCGCATGCCGAGGCGTTGGTCGACGCGTTCGGCATCCCTGAGGCGCTGATCACCGCGCCGATCGCGCAGCGCTGAAGGCCCACGATCAGCTGACCAGCAGCCGCCAGCCCTTCTCGGCCGGGTCGAGCGTGACCCGTCGCCGCAGCCCCACCCGCAACCCGTGCACGTCTGGTCTGGTGAGCTCGGTCCGCGCCACCGCGACCGCGGAGGTACGCCGAATCCCGTCGTGTTCGAGGACGACCGACAGCGCCCATTCGCCGCCACCGAGCCGGCGGTCGCGCAGGTCGACCGTCGCGGACCAGCCCGCCCACGCCAGCCGGGTCAAGGCGCTGCCGGTGCCACGCACCAGATCGGGTCGTCGCATCCGCACCGCGGGCACGACGAGCTCGCGGTCGCCGGCCGTCGCCACCAGCTGCACGGTTTCAGCCGGGGACGTGTCGAGGTGCTCCAACGACATCGAGCCGGCGAGATGCAGTCGGCTGCCGTCGCGCCACGCCTCGTCGAGGGCGAACGCGGGGCGGATCAGCGGCGTGATGTCGTAGCACTCGTCGGGTGCGCCGAACCGCGGATCCCGAAAGCCCGGGAGCCAGGCGAAGACCGCCGGCGGCTCGATCCGGGTGAGCAGCGGCAACCGCCAGTCGGTGCGAGCCGCGCCGGACGATGTCGCGGCGCCGAACGTCGTGGTCACCATCCCGGTGGCGTTGTCCGCAACGACCTCCCACGCCGCCGCCGGCACGCCGGCCTGCAACAGCCGGAAGACGGTGCGCGGTCGCGGTGCCAACCCGTCGATCACGCGTGGCGGTAGCGGCTCGATCGCGCGAGCCAATGTCCCTAGCGCTCCCAACGGCGGGCGGGCCGCGGCCGGTGTCGCGCGCAGCAGCAACTCGTGCGCCGCGCGCAGCTCGGCGCGCTGCGCGCCGATCCCATCGGTGGTCGCGATCCGGGTCGACAGCTCGGCGAGCTCGGCATCGAGCTCGGCGACGGTCGTCGCCGCCAGCCGCGCCATGGCACCGCAGGATAGCCAGCGGGCGCCGTCGACCCGGCTACAGTTCTGCCGCGATGGCCGTCGACGTGAGCGTCGTGATTCCGGCGTACAACCCCGGTGCGAACCTCGATGCGGGGCTGCGATCGGCGCTCGACCAGACGCTTGCGGCGGACCGCTACGAGGTCGTCGTGGTCGACGACGGCTCGACCGACGGCACCGCCGAATGGCTCGATCGACAGGCCGCGGCGAGTGGTGGCCGGCTGGTCGTGCACCGCATCCCGCCGTCCGGCTGGCCAGGCCGTCCCCGCAACGTCGGTGTCGACTTGGCATCCGGTCGCTACATCCAGTTCCTCGACGCCGACGACGCGCTGCATCCGCAAGCCCTCGCCCGGCTGCTGGCGGCGGCCGACAGCTCCGACGCCGACGTCGTCGTCGGCAAGCTTGCGAGTGACTTCCGCGGGCTGAACCACCACGTCTTCCGTCGGAGCGTCACCGGCCGGACCATCCGCGACTATCCGCTGGTCGACACGCTCACTCCGCACAAGATGTTCCGCCGGCAGTTCCTGCTGGACCACGCGATCCGCTTCGCCGAAGGCCCGCGGCACGTCGAGGACGAGCACTTCTGCATGCAGGCCTACGTGCACGCCCGGTCGGTGGCCGTCGTCGCCGACGTGACCTGCTACTTCTACCGCCGCCGGCGCACCGGCGGCCGCAATCTCGGTGACACACCGATCGTGCCGGAGGAGTACTTCCGCGACCTCGGCGCCGTACTCGACGTCCTCGACGCCGGCGTGCCGGACGCCGATGAGCGGTTGCCGCTGCAGCTCCGGTTCTATCGGACCGAGGTGCTCGGCCGGCTGCGCGGCGGCCAGATGCTGCGGTACGCCGACGACCACCGGCGGGCGTTGCTCGAAGCCGCCCGCGCAGCGGCGACGGCGCGGTTCGACCCGCGAGTGCGCGATTCGTTGCCCGCGCTGCTACGGATCCAAGCCAACTTGCTGCTGGCCGGCGATGTCGACGGCTTGGTGCGGTACGCCGAGCGGCTCGAGGCACTGCGGCTCAGCGCAACGGCGACGGCGGTGGCGTGGGGCGACGGCCGGCTACACGTGTCGATCAGTGGCGGGTTGACCCTCGACGGCGAGCCGCTTCAGCTGACGCGCGACGGCGACGACTGGCTGGTGCCCGCCTCGCTCGCCGCCGACGCACCGGCAGCGGACCGCCGGATCGACGCCGCCGACCTGGCCGACATCGATTGCGCCTTGGTCTCGCGGGCCGACGCGCAGCTGTGGTCCAACGTCGAGGGGCTCAGCCTCGCAGTCGCCGACGACGGCCGGGTGGTGGCGACCGGCGAGGTCGCGCTCGACCCGTGGTCGGCGCAGGCGGGAGCACCGCTGCCCGCCGGCCTCTGGGACGTCCGGTTGCGGGTGTCGTTCTCCGGCCTCACCCGGGTTGCGCGACTGGTGCCGGCAGCCGACGGGCCGGCCGAGCCGGAAGCCTGGGTGACCGCCCAGCCCGACGGCCCGCGGGCGGCGATCGCGTACTGGACCTCGCCGCAGCCGGCGCTGGCGCTCGACGTCGACGGCTGGATGCACGCGCTCCAAGCGCTCGTCGCCGGCCGCCCGGAGGCGGCAGGCGGCCGACGGCTGCGGCTCGCTGCGCCCGCGATCCATGGCCCGGACGGCGGGCGGCACCCGGCGCAGTTCTTGCTGGCGTTGCCGGACCGAACGGTCTGCTGCCCGGGCACGTTGCGCACCGCGCCCGGCGGCTCCGCGGTCGACGTGCAGCTGCCGCGCGGCGTGTCCCCCGCCGAGGCCGAGGCTGGGTGGCTGCGCATCGGCGATAGCGGAGCTGCGGAACCAGTTCCGCGTGCTGATGCCGCGACCGCGGACAGTTGACCCAAGAGGTACGCCGCAACTGCGGATAGGCTCGCCGGCGTGGCGGTGGTCTCGTTGCGCGAAGCCGCGGCGCTGCTCGGGGTCAGCGATGACACCCTGCGGCGCTGGGCGGACACGGGTCGGATCCAGTTGTCGACGACGCCGTCCGGTCACCGGGGCGTCGCCGGCACCGAGCTAGCGCGGGTCAGCGGCACCCTGGCTCCCCCGACAGCGCCCCGCGTCGGGCCGTCTGCGTCGGCGCGCAACCGGCTGCGCGGCATCGTCACGGCCATCACGCGCGACACGGTCATGGCGCAGGTCGAGATGCAGTGCGGTCCGCATCGAGTCGTGTCGCTGGTCAGCCGGGAGGCGGCCGACCAGCTCGGACTCGAGGTCGGCTCGGTCGCCGTCGCCACGGTGAAGGCGACCAACGTCGGCATCGAGTTGTCGGCGTGAACCGCCGCTGGCGTGCGGTGGTGGCAGGCCTCGCTACGACGGCGACCGCCGCCGGACTGGTCGGCTGCGGCGGATCGGGTGGGAAGACGATCGTGGTCGACGCCGCGGCATCGCTGACCCCCACCTTCACCACGCTCGCGCGGCAGTTCGAGCAGGCGCATCCCGGCGTCCATGTCCGGCTGAACTTCGGCGGTTCCGACACGCTCGCCGCGCAGATCACGCAGGGCGCGCCGGTGGACGTGTTCGCGTCCGCCAGCACGACGACCATGCAAACCGTCGTGGCCGCGCACGACGCCGCCGGCACCCCGCAGGTGTTCGTCCGCAACCAGCCGGAGCTCGCCGTACCGCCGTCGAACCCGGCGCACATCGAATCGCTCGCCGACAGCGCACGGCGCGGGGTCAAGCTGGTGTTGTGCGCGCCGACCGTGCCGTGCGGCGCGGCCGCCGACACCGTCTACCGGCTCGCGCACCTCAAGCCGCATCCGGTCAGCCAAGAGCCCGACGTCACCTCCGTCCTCAGCAAGGTCGAGCTTGGCGAGGCCGACGCCGGCGTGGTCTACGTCACCGACGTCCGGGCAGCCGGCGCCAAGGTCAAAGCGGTGCCGATCGGCAACGCCGACCAGGCGATCACCAGCTACCCGATCGTCGTCACCAAGCAAGCCTCGGACCCGACGGACGCGCGCGCCTTTATCCGCTACGTGCGTTCAACGACCGGCATCCATCTGCTCCGCGCCGCCGGCTTCCTGCCGCCGTGACCGGGAGCCGGCGGCCGCCCACCGTCCTACTGGTGCCGGCAGCCATCGCGACCGCGTTCCTGTTGCTGCCGCTCGTCGGACTGGTGGTGCGAGCGCCGTGGCGACAGATCGGCACTCAGCTACAGCAGCCCGACGTCCTGACCGCGTTGCGGCTCTCGTTCGAGTGCGCCTCGATTGCGACCGCGGTGTCGCTGCTGGTCGGCGTACCCCTCGCGTGGGTGCTGGCGCGCGGCGCGTTCCCGGGCCGGGCCGTGCTCCGCGCACTGGTCACGCTGCCCTTGGTGCTGCCGCCGGTCGTGGGTGGCGTCGCGCTGTTTCTCGGCTTCGGCCGCAACGGCCTGCTCGGCGGCACGCTGGCGCACCTCGGCGTCAGCCTGCCGTTCAGCACCGCGGGCGTCGTGGTGGCGGAAGCGTTCGTGGCGATGCCGTTCCTCGTGGTGTCCGTGGAGGGCGCGTTGCTCGCGATGGACGCGCGGTACGACGAGGCCGCGGCCACCCTCGGCGCATCACGGTGGTTCACGTTCCGCACCGTGACGTTGCCGATGCTGGTGCCCGGCATCGTCGCCGGCGGCGTGCTGTGCTGGGCGCGCGCGCTCGGCGAGTTCGGCGCGACGATCACGTTCGCGGGCAACTTCCCGGGCACCACGCAGACGATGCCGCTGAAGGTCTACCTGGCCCTGCAGGACAACCCAGACGCCGCGATCGTGCTGAGCCTGCTCATGCTGGTCGTCTCGGTCACCATCCTGCTGACGCTGCGCGGGCGATGGCTGACCCGGTGGGCGTGAGCGGCGACCTTCTCGACGCGGCGATCACCGTCCCGCGGCGCGACTTCGACGTCGTTGCCGACTTGCGGGTCGCGGCCGGCAGCGTGCTCGCGGTCCTCGGCCCGAACGGTGCCGGCAAGAGCACGCTGCTGCGCGCCCTCGCCGGGCTGACGCCGCTGCGCGAGGGTCGCATCACGCTGGATGGCACCCTGCTCAATGACGCCCGGCAGCGCCTCGCCGTCCGGGCCGAGGCACGACCGGTCGGCCTGGTGTTTCAGGACTACCTGCTGTTTCCGCACATGTCCGCGCGGGAGAACGTCGCGTTCGGGTTGCGGGCCCGCGGCGTCCGGCGGTCGCAGGCCACTGCCACGGCCGACCGGCTGCTGACGCAGGTCGGTCTCGGCGCGGCCGCCGACGCCCGGCCCGGGCAGCTGTCGGGAGGCCAGGCACAGCGGGTCGCGCTCGCCCGGGCGCTCGCCGTGCAGCCGACGTTGCTGCTGCTCGACGAGCCGCTGGCGGCGCTCGACACCGCGACCCGCTCCGTGATTCGTGGCGAGCTGCGCCGCCAGCTCGGCGACTTCGCCGGCGCGACCGTCCTGGTCACGCACGACCCGCTCGACGCCCTGGTCCTCGCGGACACGATGGTGGTGCTCGAGGCGGGGCGGGTCGTCCAGCGCGGTGCGCCCGCCGAGGTCGCCCGCCGGCCGCGCACCGACTACGTCGCCGCGGTGATGGGCATCAACCTGCTCGCCGGTCACGCCGACGGCACTCGGGTCCGCCTCGACGGCGGCGGGCAGCTGGTCGTCTCCCAGCCGGTGCACGGCGACGTTCACGTCGCGGTGCGCCCGGCGGCCATCGCGCTGTACGGCGACGAGCCGCTCGCCGGCAGCCCGCGCAACCGCTGGCGCGGCAGCGTCGTCGGTGTGGAGCAGCGCGGCAACGAGGTGCGGGTGTCGATCGCCGGGCCACCCGATGTGATGGTCGACGTCACCGCGGCGGCGCTCGGCGAGCTACGGCTCACCCCGGGCATGACCGTCTGGTGCGCGGCCAAGGCGACCGAGATCGACGCGTACCCCCGATAGGGTGCCCGTGATGCCAACCGAGGTGCAGGGCGTAATCGCGCGAAGCAAGGGCGCGCCGGTCGAGCTAGCCACCGTGGTGGTGCCGGATCCCGGACCGGGCGAGGCGCTGGTCGACGTACAGGCCTGCGGGGTCTGCCACACCGACCTGCACTACCGCGAGGGCGGGATCAACGACGAGTTCCCGTTCCTGCTCGGCCATGAGGCGGCGGGCACGGTGGCCGCGGTCGGCGACGACGTGACCGACGTCGCGCCGGGTGACTTCGTCATCCTCAACTGGCGGGCCGTCTGCGGTCACTGCCGGGCCTGCGCGCGCGGCGAGCCATGGTACTGCTTCAGCACGCACAACGCCTCGCAGCCGATGACGCTCGACGACGGCACCAAGCTCTCGCCCGCGCTGGGCATCGGCGCGTTCGCGCCCAAGACGCTGGTCGCCGCCGGGCAGTGCACCAAGGTCGATCCGGCCGTCGACGCGACCGTCGCCGGCTTGCTCGGGTGTGGCGTCATGGCGGGGCTCGGCGCCGCGCTCAACACCGCCGCCGTACGCCGCGGCGAGACCGTCGCGGTGATCGGCTGCGGCGGCGTTGGCGACGCCGCCATCCTCGGCGCCGCGCTCGCCGGAGCGAGCCGGGTGATCGCGATCGACGTCGATGACCGCAAGCTGGAATGGGCGCGCAGATTCGGTGCCACCGACGTCGTCAACTCGAGCACGGCCGACATCGTCGAGCGGGTGCAGGCGCTGACCGGCGGCTTCGGTGCCGACGTGGTGATCGAGGCGGTCGGCCGGCCGGAGACCTACACCGCGGCGTTCTACGCCCGCGACCTCGCCGGTCGCGTCGTCCTCGTCGGCGTACCGACCCCGGAGATGCGACTGGACCTGCCGTTGCTCGACGTGTTCGGGCGGGGCGGCTCGCTGAAGTCGTCGTGGTACGGCGACTGCCTGCCGTCGCGCGACTTTCCGATGCTGATCGACCTGCACCTCGCCGGCCGGTTGCCACTGCAGAAGTTCGTCAGCGAGACGATCGGCATCGGCGACGTCGAAGAGGCGTTCGCGAAGATGCAGCGCGGCGAGGTGCTGCGCTCGGTGGTGACGTTCAGCGATCGCTGACCGCGGCGCGCTCCCAGCGGCCCTCGATGTCGCCGAAGTGCCAGACGGCGAGCGCAACCACCCAGGTCGCGACGAACAAACCGACGATCGCGAAGCCAGCGGTGTTGATGTCGATGCCGCCGATGAAGCCGAAGAACGCGCCGCCGAGGCCGAACTCCGATCGCAGCAGCCCGAGGATCTCAATGGTGCCGATGAGGAACGCAACCGCCACCGACAATCCGGTGATGGTGATGTTGTAGTAGACCTTGCGGATCGGCTTCGAGAACGCCCAGCCGTAGGCGAAGTTCATGAAGCACCCGTCGAGCGTGTCGAAAGTGCTCATCCCGGCCGCGAACAGCAGCGGCAACGACAAGATGGCGTAGAACGGCAGCCCGCTGGCGACCGCCGTGCCGGACAGCACCAGCAGCGAGACCTCGGTCGCCGTGTCGAAGCCGAGCCCGAACAGGATGCCGAGCGGATACATCTTCCACGGCTTGTCGATCCGCCGGCCGAGGCCGCCGAAGAACCGGTTCATCAGCCCGCGCTGATCCAGCTGCCGGTTGAGTTCGGCCTCGTCGTAGCGGCCGCGCCGCAGGTCGCGGAACACCCGCACGATCGAGACCAGGATGACGACGTTGATCGCCGCGATGACGTAGAGGAACGTGCCCGACACGGACGTGCCGACGATGCCGGTCACCGTGTGCAGGCCGGAGTTGTTGTCCTTCACCTGGTGATCGAGCGAGCGAATGCCGAAGTTCAGCAACACCGCCAGCAGGAACACGATCGTCGAGTGGCCGAGCGAGAAGAAGAAGCCGATGCTCATCGGCCGCTTGCCTTCGCTCATCAGCTTCCGCGTGGTGTTGTCGATCGCCGAGATGTGGTCGGCGTCGAAGGCGTGCCGCACGCCCAGCGTCAGCGCGAGCAGCCCGGTGCTGATCCCGAAAACCTTGCCCCCCGACAGGTGATGGTGCTGCGACGCGGCGGCCAGCAGCATCGTGAACCCGGCGACGTACAGGCCGACGATGATGGCGGCCATCGCCCCGATCCGGCCCCACTCGGCCGGGGTCAGCGAATCGCGGATCGCGCCGAACCGGGACCGGGTCGCGGTCAGCGCGGCGCTCGTCACTCCATCGTTCTACCGGTTTTTGCGACTGATTCGCAACAACGCCACTAGGGCGACGCGGCGCAACTGGCGCACAAGCCGGACAGCGCGACGTGGCTGGCGTCCAGCCGGAAGCCGGTCGCGCGCCGTACGCGCGCCTCGGCGTCACCGAGCACCCCTGGCGGCAGGTCGGTCACCGCGCCGCAGCGGGTGCACTGCGCGTGCAGGTGCGGGCCCGCCTGCTGCGATCGTGCCTGGCCGGCCAGGTGGTAGGCCGTCAGGCCACGGTCGAGGTGGACGTGGCGCAGCACGCCGTCGCGGGTGAGCCCGTCGAGCGTGCGGTAGACCGTCGCCCGGTGGACGGTCGGCTCGAGCTCGGCCACCTGCTCGAGCAGCGTCTCGGCGGACAGGTGCTCGCCCTCGGCCTGCAGCACGCAGGTCAACACGGCGACGCGCGGCTTCGTGACGCGCTGCCCGACCGAGCGCAGCAGCGCGACCGCCTCGTCACGCAGCGCCTCGAGCGGCGCCGCGGCCGTCGCCTTGTGAGCCACGGTGCAAGTGTGCTCCCTCGGCATGCCACGATGAGAGCTGAGCCGGGGGTGGAGGCAACGTGGTCAGCCCGGTGTTGCTGCTCGTCGGCTTTGTCGCCGGCCTGCTCACGATCGTGTCGCCGTGCATCCTTCCGGTGCTGCCCGCCGTCGTCGCCTCCGGAATCACCGCGGGCGGCCGCCGGCGGGCGCTAGCCATCGCGGTCGGGCTCGCGCTCGCGTTCGGGTCGTCGGCGCTGTTCAGCATCCGGCTGCTGCAGGCCCTCGGGCTGCCGCTCGGCCTGCGCTACGACATCGCGATCGGCGTGCTCTTCGTGCTCGCCGCCGGCTTCCTGGTCCCGCAGCTGGGCGCTTTGCTCGAGCGGCCGTTCGCGCGACTGGGCCCGAGCCGCGGGCCGGCGCGCGACCGCGGCGGGCTGCTTCTCGGGGCCACCCTTGGACTGCTCTACCTGCCGTGCGGCGGACCGATCCTCGCCACCATCGCGGCCGTCGGCAGCCCGCACAGCACGCTGAGCGCAGCGGCGGTCGCACTGACCGCGGCGTACTCGCTCGGGATCGCGCTGCCGATCTTCGGCCTGGTGCTGTTCACGAACCGGTTGAGTACGACGACAGGATGGCTGCGCAGCCACGCGCTGTCCCTCCGGCGGGTCGGCGGCGCGCTGCTGGCTGCCAGCGCGGTTGCCATCACGTTCGGGGCCGCCACGTCGCTGCAGACCGCGGTGCCGTCGTACTCCGCCTCGATCGAGCAACACCTGACGCAGAGCGGCTCGATCAGCCGGGACCTGGCACGGATCGGCAACCCGCACGAGTCGTCCGCCGCCAAACGGATCCAGCATTCGGTGACCGCACCACGCCCGGTGCACGCCATCCCGATGGCCGACCAGGTACCGATGCTGTCGGCAACCGACCTGCCGGAGTACGGCAAGGCCCCGAACTTCACCGGCATCAGCCAGTGGTTGAACACGCCCAGCAATAACGCACTCTCCCTGTCCGCGCTGCGCGGCAAGGTCGTGCTGATCGACTTCTGGACGTACTCCTGCATCAACTGCCGGCGCGCGCTGCCGCACGTCGAGGCGTGGTACCAGCGCTACCACCGCGACGGCTTCGTGGTCGTCGGCGTGCACACGCCGGAGTTCGACTTCGAGCACGACGCGTCGAACGTCACTGCCGCCGTGCACAACCTCGGCGTGACCTATCCGGTCGCGCTGGACAACGACTACGGCACCTGGTCGGCCTGGGGCAACGACTCGTGGCCGGCGGAGTACCTGATCGACGCGTCCGGGCAGGTCCGCTACGGATCGATCGGCGAAGGCGACTACGGCACGACCGAGGCAGCGATCCGCGCGTTGTTGGCCACGAGTCACCGGGCGCTGCCGCCACCCACCTCGGTGCCGGACCGGACACCGACGCACACGTTGACGCCGGAGAGCTACCTCGGCTACCAGCGGCTCGAACGGTACGCCGGCACGCCGGCGATCGTCCGCAACCGGATGACGTCGTATCACTTCCCGGCCTCGCTGCCGGACAGCAAGCTGGCGCTGGACGGCAGCTGGACCGTGCAGGCCGAGGACGCCCTCGCCGGGCCGGGCGCGCGGCTGCGCATCCAGGTGCACGCGAGCGATGTCTATCTGGTCCTGTCGGGCACCGGCACGGTGACGGCGACACTCAACGGTCGCGCGTTGCCGCCGGTGCACGTCGCCGGCGTCCCGACGCTCTACACCGTGTTGCGCCGCGACGGGCCGGTGGACGGCACCCTGCAGCTGTCGGTGCCCGCCGGTATAAAGGCCTACGACTTCACGTTCGGCTGATCCGGCCGCCTGCGGCTAGGCCGCCGTGTAGGTATAGGCGTCGACCGGGAACGACTCGGCCTCGCGGAACGCGTTGATGGTCGACGTGGGTCGCAACATGGCGGCCTCGCCGTGCTGGTTGAAGTAGTAGCTGCGAGCGGTGTCGCACTGCCCGACGTAGAACACCGAGCTGCGCAGCTTGCGGGTGACGCGCGCCAGGAACTCGTCGTTGGCCTGCTGGGTGACCTCGAAGGTGTCCGCGCCGCGCCGCCGCAGCTCTCCGAACAGCCGCGCGATGTGGCGCATCTGCGACTCGATGGTGGTGAAGTACGACAACCCGCTGTAGGAGTACGGCCCGTTGAGGACCAGCAGGTTGGGAAAGCCCGGCACCGCGACGCCCTCGAACGCCTGGAACCGGCCGTCGCGCCACCACTTGCCCAGGTTGCGGTCGTCGCGGCCGACGATCTCGAACGCCGGGAAGTTGACGTCCCAGATGTTGTAGCCGGTGGCGAGCAGCAGCGTGTCGATCGTGGTCTTGCGGCCGTCGGTCGTGACGATGCCGTCGGCCTCGAACCGCTCGATCGGCGTGGTCTCCAGGTGGACGTGCGGCTTGGTGAAGGCGCGGAAGTAGCTATTGGAGAACGTCGGCCGCTTGCAGCCGAAGTCGTAGGTCGGCGTGAGCTTGGCGCGCAGCTCGGGATCGGCCACTTGCCGGTGCAGGTGCTTGATCGCGGATCGCGCCGCCATCCGGTTCAGCAGCTTGGTCTGCTTGTAATGCAGCACGCCGGTGACCATCAGCCCCTCGAGCAAGGTGGTGCTGATCGCCCGGCCGATCCGCTGCGTCAGCGGCCAGCGCGCGAACATCCGCCGCACCGCCGGAGGGATCGGGTAGTCGTGCTTCGGTACGACGTAGATCGGGGTGCGCTGGTAGACCGTCATCTCGCCGGCGACGCGCGCGACCTCAGGGATCAGCTGCACCGCGGTGGCGCCGGTGCCGATCACCGCGACCCGCTCGCCGGCGAGGTCGTGGCTGTCGTCCCACGCCGCGGTGTGCAGCACGGTCCCCGCGAACTGGTCGATGCCGGGGATCTCCGGCCGTTGCGGTTGCGAGAGGTAGCCGGTCGCGGCGAGCAGGTAGCGCGCGGTGACCGTGTCACCGTCGCCGAGCGTCACGACCCACCGGTGGCTGTCGTCATCCCACCGGGCGGCCTCGACCGCGATGTTGAACCGCATGTGCCGGCGCAGGGCGTACTTCTCGGCGACGTGGGCGGCGTACTTCTTCAGCTCCGGACCGGGCGCGAACAACCGGGTCCAGTGCGGGTTCGGCTCGAATGAGTAGGAGTAGGTGACGGACGGGATGTCGACCGCGAGGCCCGGGTAGCGGTTGACGTGCCACGTTCCACCGCAGTCGGACTCGCGCTCGACGATCAGCAGGTTGTCGATGCCGAGCCGCTTGAACTCGATCGCTGCGCCCATCCCGCCGAAGCCGGCGCCGACGATGACGACGTCGTGCTCGGTCATCGCAGGTTGCCGGCCAGTCGACCCTCGGCGCCGAACAGCTCCTCGCTCCAGCGCGCCAGCAACTCGGTGTTGTCGTTGTCGTTGGGGTGGAAGCCGACCCGGTTGTAGGCCGCGATCCGCTGCCGCATCTTTTTGTCGAGGAACGGCGACGTGCGCAGCTTCGCGATGCTCGCGAGCGCGCGGCCGGGGTGGCGGTACGTCGTACGGTCCGCCAACAACGACAGGATCGCGTTGAGCGTCATCGAGAGCAGGAACCCGACGGTGATGCTGCGCATCACCCGGATCCGCATCTTCTCGGTGCCGCCGATCGCGCGGTAGACGTCGAACGCGACCGCCTTGTGTTCGGACTCCTCGTAGGCGTGCCAGAGCAGGACGGAGCGGACCTCGTTGTCGCCGAGCAACGCCAGCGCCCGCTCGTCGGTGAGCAGAGTTTCGGCGAGCGCGGCGGTGTAGTGCTCCAACGCAGCGGTGGCGGCCAAACAGACCCTGGGTGGCACCTTCCGGGTCGCGCGGTTCAAGTCGCGGCCAACGAGTCGGTCGAGCCGGCGGGTCGGGTAACCCATGTCTTGCAGCCGCTCGTTCAGCGCGCGGTGCTCACGGGCGTGCGTGACTTCCTGCCCGGTGAACCCGGCGACCGCCTCTTTGAGCTCGGGATCGGTGATCCGGTCGGCGTAGTGGCGCACCGACCGGATGAAGAAGTCCTCGCCCTCCGGAAACACCGCCGACAGCATCGCCACGACGTGGCTCATGATCGGGTCGCCGCCCGCGAAGTGGCGGTCGAGCGAGCCGGTCGGGTAGTCGAACTTGATCCGGCGCGTCCGGATGGCGCGCTTCGGCTTCTCGGCGTAGGCAACCGTCATGATCGACTCCCTGGGATTGCGAGGCTGTGGTCTTGGCGGGGTAGGTCGGCGAACGTCTCGAGCGACGGGAGCAGCTCACCGAGCTGCCCGCTGAACGAGACCAGTAGCTGCAGGAACGCCCGCACCTGCGGGCCGTGGTCGTCGGCCGGGTCGCAGGCCATGGCCGACAGCTTCAGCCCGGCGAACGCGGCGTGGATGGTGCGCAGCGCCTCCTCCGCGAACGGCAGCCGGGCCAGCTCCGGGAAGAACTCGAGGAACACCTCGGCGGTGTGCGTCTCGAGCTGGTGCCCGACCGAGCCGAGGGCCTGCCGCAACTCGGGGTGGCTGCGCGCGGCGACCGTGAGCTCGATCAGCGCCAGGCCGCTGGGGTCGTCGTAGAACGACCACAGCACCTCGAGCGCCTGCGCCGGCGTCCGCCGCTCCGGCGCCATCGAGCGAAACCGCTCGCGGAACTCGGTGGCCCGCTGCTGGAGCAGCCGCTGCGCGGCCGCCTGCACCAGCGCGGCCTTCGTCGGGAAGTGATGCGCCAGCGCGCCGCGCGAGACGTGCGCCTTGCGGACGACGTCGTTGGTGGACATCCGGCCGTAGCCGCTGGTCGCGAGGCACTCGATGGTCGCGTCGAGCAGCCGGGCGCGCATCTGCTCGGCGCGCTCCGCCTGCGACCGCCGCGGCGCGCGCGCCGGCGGGTGGGTGGATCGGTGCCGAGCCATGCCTCCGGACGGTACGCCGAAAACAACAAACAGGCAAGCCTGCCTGTTTGTTGCCCACGCAGATCTTCGCGCAGTTGCACAAATTGCGCCGGGACACGCCGTCGCGGCGTGCAACTACCCGAAGATCTGCGGGGGGTGGGGCCAGGGGTGGGCGGCTTCGAGCTGGGCGGCGAGGCGGATCAGGACATCCTCGCGCCACGGGCCGCCGACGAGCTGGACGCCGATCGGCAGGCCTGCAGCCGAGACGTGCAGCGGCAGCGAGACCGCCGGCTGCCCGGTGACGTTGAACCAGGCCGTGAAGACCGCCATCTGGAAGACCGGCAGTGCCGTGCCGCCCGGATCGGCATGCACCTGCTCGAGCACGCCAATCTCCGGCGGCGGGATCGACATCGTCGGGGTGAGCAGTACGTCGAAGTCACGACCCCACCGCACCACCAGCTCGCGGGAGAACCGCTGCAGCTGATGCACCGAGTCGACGTACGTCAGGCTGTCGACCGCTCGCGCGGCGGCAAGGCCGGCCTGGATGTGTGGCTCGGTCCGCTCCCAGTCGATGTCCGGGTAGTCGGCCAGGCCGGAGTTCACCACGTTGAGGAACGACGCCAGCGCGTCGTCGGGCACACCGAGCTCGACGGTGTCGACCTGATGGCCGAGGTCGGACAACGCGTCGGCCGCTGACCGGGCCGCAGTGCGGCACTCGTCGTCGAGCGGCAGGCCAAGCGGCGCCTCGAGCAGTACGCCGACGCGCAGCGAGCCCGGCGCTTCGCCGACCTCGGCGCGGAACGGGCGTTGCGGCGCCGGCGCGTTGTACCAGCAGAGCGGGTCCGGCCCGCTGATCACGTCGAGGATCGCGGCCGCGTCCGCGACGGTCCGCACCTCGACACCGTCGACCGCGCCGCCCTCCCACGACATCACCAGCGACGGCACCCGGCCACGACTCGGCTTCAGGCCGACCAAGCCACAACACGACGCCGGGATGCGGATCGACCCGCCGCCGTCGCTGGCGTGCGCCGCCGTGAACATTCCCGCCGCCACGGCCGCGGCCGCGCCGCCGCTCGAGCCGCCGGGCGTGTGCTCAAGGTTCCACGGGTTGCGGGTCGGCCCGTAGCGCACGTTCTCGGTGATCGTGATCGGTCCGAACTCCGGAGTGTTGGTCCGGCCGGCGAGCACGAACCCGGCGCGTTGCAACGCCTCGACGACCAACGCGCTCTCCGCCGCCGGCCCTGCCGGCGCACCGTTCGACCCGTACGTCGCCGGCCAGCCGGCAGCCGGGACCAGGTCCTTGATCGGGATCGGTACGCCGAGGAACGGCGGCAGCTCGTCCGGCTCTGCGTTCGCCAGCCGGTCCGCCGCGAGCTGCGCCTCCTTGCGAGACCGCTCGTCATCGCGGATCACGACGGCGTTGACCCGGTCGTTGACGGCGTCAACCCGAGCCAAGCAGTGGTCGAGCAGCTCGAGCGGACTGATCTCTCGGGCGCGAATCGCGGCCGCCGCGCCCAGTGTGGTCGACAGGTCCATGACGGCGGACGCTATCGACCTGCCGGCGCGAAGACCACGAGGCTGCGGGCGCCGTCGCCGGCCGCCATCGCCGCGAACGCGTCCTCGACCTGGTCCAGCGCGATCCGTCGGGTGACAAGCGCGTCGAGGTCGAGCTGCCCGCGCAACGCGAGGTCCGCCAGCACCGGGATGTCGCGGACCGGGTCGGTGGCGCCGTACACGCTGCCCGCAATCGTCTTCGCGTCGGCCATCAGCGACAGCACCGGCAAGCTGACCGATGCGTCGGCGCGGCCGGCGCCGACCAGTGTCACCTTGCCGCCGCGACGAGCGGCGGCATAGGCCGCGACGATCGTCTCCGGCTTGCCGACGACCTCCAACGCCTGGTCGACTCCGATGCCGCCGGTCAGTTCGCGGACCGCCTCGCCGAGGTCGACGCCGCTGGTGTCGACCGTGTCGGTGGCGCCGGAGCGGACCGCCGCGGCAAGCTGGCCGGCGACCCGGTCGGCGGCGATGATCCGGCTGGCGCCGGCCAGCCGCGCGCCTTGGAGCGTGGCCAGCCCGACGCCGCCGCACCCGAGGACCAACACCGTCTCGCCGGCCCGGATGGCCGCGGTGCGCACCGCCGCACCAACCCCGGTCGCGACTCCGCACCCCAGCAGCGCCGCCAGGTCGAGGGGCAAGGCCGGGTCGACCGGTACGACGGCCGCCGCCGGCAGCACCGTCTGCTCGGCGAGGGTGCCGGCGCCGAGTGCCGGCCAGACACCGGAGCCGGCGGCTTCGGCGTACGGCGCGGCATACGCGTGCTCCAACCCCCGCGGGCACAGCTGCGACTGGCCGCGCAGGCAGTAGTAGCAACTGCGGCACGGCACGTTCCAGCTCAGTACCACCGGGTCGCCGGGTTGCACCGTCGTCACCGCCGCGCCGACCTCCTCGACCACCCCGGCGCCCTCGTGACCGAGGGTGCACGGCAACAGCGTCGGGATGCCGCCGTCGCGCAGCGACAAGTCGGTGTGACAGACGCCGCTGGCCGCCAGTCGCACCCGGGCGTCCCCCGCACCGACCGGTCGCAGCGCCAGGTCTTCGATCGCCGCGGGCTCGCCGACGGCCCGCAGCACGGCGGCCTTCATCGCCGACCGCGCCCGCCCGACCCTGACATCGATGTCATAGAACGACCCTGTCGTCGCCGGTGCCGACCGTCAAGGGCGCTGGCCCCTGGCCGACCCGCGTGGTAAGCCTCCTGAGATGTACGACGTGCACAACCCCGCGCGGCCCGCCGAGGTGGTCGGGCAGGCGCCGGTCGCCGACGCCGGCGAGGTGGATGCCGCGGTCACGGAAGCGCGCCGCGCCGCCGCCGGCTGGGCGGCGCAGCCAGTGGCCGATCGGGTCGCCGTCGTCGTTGCCGCGATGACCGCCGCGGCGGCCAGGGCGGAGGCCGACGACCTCGCGACGCTTTACACCCGCGAGCACGGCAAGGTCCGTAGCGAGGCAGCGTTCGAGATCGCCTCGGCTCCGGCGATCGCCATGATGCTGGGCGACCAGGCCGCCGCGGCGTGCGCTGCCGAGCAGATCGAGCCGGCCGCGGCGTACCCACGGCTGCAGCGCGAGCCGTTCGGCGTAGCGGCGCTGATCCTGCCGTTCAACTGGCCGATCGCCGTCGCGGCGATGAAGCTCACCTCGGCGCTGGTCGCGGGCAACACCGCCGTCGTGAAGGTGCCGCCGACCTGCCCGCTCGCGGTGCTGCAGTTCGGCGCGAACCTCGCCGCCGAGCTGCCGCCCGGCGTGGTCAAGCTGCTCTCCGGTCCCGGCGCCGAGCTCGGCCGCCAGCTGGTCGGCCATCCCGACGTCAACGTCATCTCGCTGACCGGCGGCGTCGCCACCGGCAAAGCGGTGATGGCCGCGGCCGCCCAACGACTGACGCCGGTGCTACTCGAGCTGGGCGGCAACGACGCCGCAATCATCGCCCCGGACTTGGCGGTGACCGACGCGCTTGCCGACCAGCTCGTGCAGGCGACCTACACGACGACCGGCCAGGTCTGCATGGCGGTGAAGCGGCTCTATGCCCCGCGCGAGCGAGTCGAGAAGCTGGCCGACGCCGTGCTCTCGCGCGCCGAGCGTGAAGTGGTCGGCGACGGGCTGGCACCGGAGGTCACGCTCGGACCGATGCACACCGCGGCCGGGTTCGACCGCGTCCAGCGGCTGCTCGCCGATGCCGAGGCCGCCGGGGCGACGGTGCGCCGGGCCGGTCGGCTGCGCGCGGACGACCAGGGCAGCGGCGGTTACTTCGTGCTGCCGACCGTCGTCACCGATGCGCCGGCCGACAGCGACCTGATCCGCGAGGAGCAGTTCGGCCCGGCGCTGCCGATCATCGGCTACGACGACATCGACGATGCGGTGGCCGCGGCCAACGGCACGCCGTTCGGGCTGACGGCATCGGTCTGGACCGCCGACGACGCGCTCGGCGAGCGGGTTGCCAGCGCACTCGTCGCCGGCACCGTGGCGATCAACTGTCACGGCATGGCGGCGCAGGATCCGCGGTTGCCGTTCGGCGGCGTCGGCAGCTCGGGTCTCGGCCGGGAGCTCGGAGTCGACGGCATCCGCGCGTTCACCCAGCCGCGGGCATTGGTACGCCGTCCGGCACCCGCCTGACACCCGTCCCGCGGTCCGTTGACCGGCCCTAACCCTGACGTTAGCGTCAGGGAATGGCCCTGCTGCCGGACCCCGCGCCCCGGGCCAGGGAGCACATCGTCATCTCGGTCGACGACCACGTCATCGAGCCGGCCGACATGTTCGAAGACCGGATGCCGGCAAAGCTGGCAGAGCAGGCGCCGCGGATCGTCGAGTCCGACGACGGGCGGCAGGTGTGGCACTACGAGGGCAACGACTACCCGAACATCGGGCTCAACGCCGTGGTCGGCCGGCCGCGCGACGAGTGGAGCATGGAGCCGGCGCGGTTCGACGAGATGCGCAAGGGCTGCTACGACATCGAGGCCCGGATCGCGGACATGGACCTCGCCGGCATCTGGGCGTCACTGAACTTCCCGTCGCTGATCGCCGGCTTCGCCGGCGCGGTGTTCTGGCACAGCAAAGACCCAGAGCTCGGGCTGGCCGTGCTGCGGGCCTGGAACGACTGGCATCTCGAGGCGTGGGCCGCGCCGTACCCCGACCGGATTATCCCGCTGCAGCTGCCGTGGCTGGCCGACCCGGCGGTCGCGGCCGAGGAAGTACGCCGCAACGCCGACCGCGGCTTCAAGGCGGTGAGCTTCCCGGAGCTACCCGCGCACGTCGGCATCCCAAGCCTGCACACCGGCGTCTGGGACCCGTTCTTCGCGGCCTGCGAGGAGACTGACACCGTCGTCTGCTTGCACACCGGCTCGGCGCGGTGGGCGCCGATCCCGTCGCCGGACACGCCGTTCGAGACGATCACCACGCTGTTCCCCGCGCACGCCCTGATCGCCGCCGCCGACTGGCTGTGGTCCGGCGTACCGGTCCGGTTCCCGGGCCTGAAGATCACCCTCGCCGAGGGCGGACTGGGCTGGGTCGCGATGCTCGCGGACCGCGCCGACTTCGTGCTCGCGCACTCGGCCTCCGGGCACGAGGGCGGGTCGTGGAAGAGCGAGCTGCTGCCGAGTGAGGTGCTGCGCCGCAACTTCTGGTTCTGCTCGATCGACGACCCGACCGCGTTCGGCGCAAGCGCAGCGATCGGGCTCGACCACATCCTGGTCGAGAGCGACTACCCGCACGCCGACTCGACCTGGCCGGACACCCAAGCGGTCATCACCCGCAACGTCTCCGGGCTGTCACCGGAGGACGCCGCGCTGGTGACGCACCGCAACGCGGCGAAGCTGTTTCGCCATCCGCTGCCGGACCCGAGCTGGCTCACGGCTGCTTAACGCCACGGCCCTAAGGAGTCGGTGTGCTTGACCTGTTGATCCGCGGCGGCACCGTCGTCGACGGCACCGGCGCGCCGGCCTACCAAGGCGACGTGGGCATCCAGGACGGCCGCATCGTCGCGGTCGGGACCGTCGACGACGTGGCACGCTCGACCGTCGACGCGACCGGGCTCGCGGTGGCACCCGGCTTCGTCGACATCCACACGCACTACGACGCGCAGTTGTCCTGGGACCCGACCGCGAGCCCGTCGATCCAGCACGGCGTGACGACCGTCATCGGCGGCAACTGCGGGTTCACGTTGGCCCCGGCCGGGCCGGAGCACGCCGACTACCTGACCCGGCTGCTGGCCCGGGTCGAAGGCATGCCGCTCGCCGCGCTGCAGCAAGGGCTCACCTGGGACTGGTCGTCGTACGCCGAATGGATCGGCCGGTTCGACAACGCGATCGCGGTCAACGCCGGTTTCCTGGTGGGTCACTCCGCACTGCGCCGGGTCGCGATGGGCGACGGCGCCGTCGGCGAGCCGGCATCCGCCGACCAGGTCGACCGGATGGTGGCGTTGCTGCACGACGCGATCGCGGCGGGGGCGCTGGGGTTTTCGACCTCGCAGGCGCCGACACACAACGACGGTGACGGCCAGCCGGTGCCATCGCGCAGCGCCAGCCGCGACGAGTTGGTCGCGCTCGCCACCGCCGTCGGCGGCCACCCGGGCACCACGCTCGAGGCCATCCTGCCCGGGTGCCTGTCCGGCTTCACCGACGACGAAACCGCACTGCTCACCGACATGTCGCGCGCCGCCGACCGGCCGTTGAACTGGAACGTGCTCGGCGTCTCCGCCGCTAACCGCGACGCCTACGAGAGCCAGCTGCGCACCTCCGACATCGCGGCCGAGCGCGGCGGCCGGGTCGTCGCGCTCACCCTGCCGCACTCGATGAAGGTGCGGCTGTCGTTCCTGACCGGCTTCATCCTCGACGGCCTGCCGGGCTGGCGCGAGACGATGCACCTCCCGGTGCCGGAACGGATTCGCGTCTTGAGCGACCCCGAGGTACGACGCCAGCTCGCCGAGGGTGCGCGCTCCAAGGAAGCCGGCGTGTTGCGCGCGTTGTCACGCTGGGAGCGCCTGCAGATCGTCGAGACCTTTGCCCCACAGAACTCGGACGCCGACGGCCGCACCGTCGGTGACGTCGCCGCGGCGCGGGGCCTCGACCCGTTCGACGCGCTGCTCGACGTGGTGATCGCCGACGAGCTGCGCACCGGGCTGACGCCGGCGATGCCCGGCGACACCGCCGAGGACTGGAAGGCGCGCGCCGAGGTGTGGCGGCACCCGCACGCCGTCGTCGGCGCGTCGGACGCGGGCGCCCACTTGGACATGATGTGCGGCGCGATCTACTCGACCGCGCTGCTGGCCCACGCCGTCCGCGAGCACCAGGTGGTCTCGCTTGAAGACGGCGTCCGGCTGCTCACCGACGTACCAGCGCGGCTCTACGGCCTGGTCGACCGCGGTCGGCTCGCACCGGGCTGGCATGCCGACCTCGTGTTGTTCGACCCCGCCGAGGTCGACCACGAGCCGGAGCGCACCCGCTACGACCTGCCGGGCGGGGCGCCGCGGCTGGTGGCGGACGCCCGTGGCGTGCGTTCGGTGATCGTCGGTGGCGTTGAGGTCTGCCATGACGGCACGCCGACCGGCGCGCTGCCGGGGACCGTGCTGCGCTCCGGCCGCGACACGACGACCGTGACGGCGCGGTCCGCGGCGTGACCGACATCGCCGCCGACGCGGTCGAGTTCGACCCGGCGGAGCTGCAAGACGGCCTGCTGATGAACATCGACAACGTCCACGAGCGGCTGCGCGACGCGCGCGAGCGGCATCGCGTGATGGCGGGCAATCCGTTCGTCGAAACCGCGTCGCCGACGCTGGGCGTCTCCGACATCACGGTGCTCGGGTACGCCGAGTGCGCCGCCGTACTCGGCGATCCGCAGACCTTCTCCTCGTCGATCTACCAGCACGTGATGGGCGCCGTGATGGGCCGCACGCTGCTGGAGATGGACGGCAGCGAGCACCGCGCCAACCGGGTGCTGGTGTCACCGGCATTTCGGCAGAAGCTGCTCGACCGGTGGCGCACCGAACTGGTCGAGGTCGTCGTCAACGAGCTGATCGACCGGTTCGCTGACCGCGGCCAGGCGGAGCTGGTCCGCGAGTT
Source organism: Mycobacteriales bacterium (assembly GCA_035550315.1). Classification (GTDB taxonomy): domain Bacteria; phylum Actinomycetota; class Actinomycetes; order JAFAQI01; family JAFAQI01; genus DASZPL01. The sequence goes on from DASZPL010000078.1 coordinate 34,338, forward strand.
CACCTTTGCGTTCCCGGTGCAGGTGATCGCCCGGCTGCTGGGGCTGCCGCGCGCGGACTACGTGCGGTTCCAACGGCTGTCGATCGAGCTGCTCAACGTGGTCTACGACTGGGACCGCGGGCTGGCGGCGTCGGCGCTGCTGCGGGACTACTTCGCCGCCGTGCTTGCCGACCGCCGGCGTGACCCGCAGGACGACCTGATCAGCAGCCTCGCGACAGCCGAGCTCGACGGCGAGCGGCTCACCGACGAGGAGATCTTCGGCTTCCTGCGGCTGCTGCTGCCGGCCGGCGTCGAGACGACGTACCGGTCCTCGGGCAACCTGCTGGTCGCGCTGCTCACCGACACCGACGCCCTCGAGGCGGTGCGCGCAGACCCGGCGCTGCTTCCGCAGGCGATCGAGGAAGGGCTGCGGTGGGAGCCGCCGATCACCTCGTTGGTGCGGGTCGCTCGCTGCGACACCGAACTCGCCGGCGTCCCCGTCACCGCCGGCGCCACCATCAATGTCAGCGTTGCCGCGGCGAACCGCGACCCGCAGCGCTACCGGGACCCCGACCGGTTCGACCTGCGGCGGCCGGACATCTCCCACCTGACATTCGGGCACGGGCCGCACCTGTGCCTCGGCATGCACCTCGCCCGAATGGAGACGGCGGTCGCAATCGGGGCACTGCTGCGCCGGCTGCCGGACTTGCGGCTGGACCCGGAGGCGGCGCCGCCGAGGATCACGGGTGTTGCGTTCCGCTCCCCCGCGGCGCTGCCGGTGCGGTTCGCCCCCCGCGGCTGACGGTCACTTCCACACCCGCACGTAGTCGACCTGCGTCGTCGCCGGCAGCGGCGTCGTGGCCGGGTCGAACGCGTTGGTGTTGACGCCCAACGCCTGGGTCAGCGTCAGGAAGAACGGCTGGTCGAACGGCGCCGGCGGGGTCAAGCCGGTCGCCACATAGTGGTCGGTCACGCAGGTGTGGCCGTTGACCGACAGCGTGATGGTGCCCGGCTCCCAGACTGCGACATAGTCGTTGAACGAGCCCGGGTTGATCGTGCAGTCGGTGGTGTTCGTCACGACGTTCGTATCGGTGGCCGGGTCAGTCGTCGAAGCGTCGTACTGGTAGTGGATGTAGGGGACGTCGAGCGTCGGGTACTGGCTGTAGAACTCGGCGAAGTCGATCTCGCCCGAGTCCGGCCAGGCGCCGTACTTCGTGTCGTCGACCGGCCAGAGCCACAGCGTCTCCTGCAGCCCCTTCACGGTGGCCGACGGCAGCTTGGCCCGCACCTCGAACCGGCCGTAGGTCTGGCTGAACGTGCCGTTCGTGGTGACCTCGCCGGCGGTGTACGACGTCGGAAGGGTGGTGCCGCCCAGGCCATGGCAGTCGAACGGCGCCGATTCTTGGCGCGCGGTCAGGTTCAGGTAGCCGTCTGAGACCGAGACGTTGTTCGGGTCGTCGACGTAGCAGGCGAAGTTCGGGTACGGCCCGGTCCAGAAGTTGCTCGCCGCCGTCGTTTGTACGACCCACTTGGAGCGGTCCAGCTGCGTCGGGTCGCCGGTGGTCGCGTCGAACTCGTCATCGAAGCTGCAGACCCACGGCGTGCCGTCCGGCTTGAGAACAAGTTCGCCGCCACAGAGTGGCGGCGACGCGAGTTCGGCGGCAGCGGCCCAATCAGGCGGACCTGCCACCAGACCGAGATCGCCGACAAGCAGTCCAACGGACACCAGCACGAAGACGGTCAGAACGGCGCGCATTTTCATGACCTACCCAGGAGGGTGGCGTGTCATAACACGAGGTTTCCGTGCGCGAATATGTCGGAAAAGCAGCGCCCGAGGGGAGACGATGGCGACTACTACAGGTGACATGGAAGACGTCGTTGCACTGAGATTTGACGAGCAGGCGATCGCCGAAGACCTCGCGCAATGGTGCGGCGGATTTGTCGAGTCGGTCGACGGTCATCAGGCGATCCGGCTTCCTGCGATCGGGCCACACGACCTGGCGCGACCCGGCTACTGGATCGTGCTGCTCCCCGACGGCCGGTTCATCGCGTTGCCGCCGGACGAATTCGCCGCCCGGTTCGAGCCGAGACCGGCCGACACGCCGTAGCCAGGCATGGAGTCGCCGGTTCGGGGATACAACCTTGGCGTGGCGATGACCGTCGTCGTACGTTGCCGGATCTGTGGCACCAGCATGGTGGTCGCTGAAGACGTAACCAAGCCAACGTCGCCCCCCGACCAAGCGGTGTCCGCTGCCCATCACCACGGCGCCGCCCGGCCGCCATCCAAAGCGCCCCGGTTGCCGCGACCGAAGCAGTCACCGCTCGCTCAGCCGGCCTGAATCGCAGGGCAGCGGTGGCCCACCGGCCCCGAAGACCTAACCTTGCCGATAGATCAACATGAAGCGGATTGCAGGAAGACTGCGCAGCGGCGGCGAAAAGGTCATAATCATGCCGAGAGGGGTGGGTGGTCCCATGTTCGCGCAGGCGGCGGTACGCCGGTCCAGCGTCGTTGTTGCGGCGCTCGCGGCCGCGGCTTGCTGCGGCTTGGCGCAAGCCTCCACTGCAGCGGCTCTGCCGGCGGCCGGTAGTGCGCCGGCGCCGGGACCGATCTCGACGATCGGCTCGCCGTGCCGTAACCCGATCACTTACAGCGTGCAGAACTACGCACCGTTGAGCACGGTGTCGGTGCTCAACCACCGCAACGGCGCCACCGCAACCATCCAGACCAACTCGAACGGCGCCGGCAGCACCCACATCCTCACGCTGATGAAGCAGAACCGCAGCGTCACGCAGCGGATCGTCGCGACCGGCACGGCTGCCTCCAGCAATGCCGCATCGGCCAACATCAAGCCGCGGATCGCCTCGAACGCCGCCGCTGCCGCCAGCACGGCATCGTCGAGCGTCACCGTCACCGTCCCGCCGGCTCGGGTCTGCAACGGCGGGCAAGGCGGCAACCCGGGCAACCCGCCGGGTGGCAAGGGCACCCTGCCGGGCATCGGCCATCACGGCGGCAGCCAAGGTGGCAACCCCGGCAGCCAGGGCGGCAACCCCAGCCAGGGCAGCAGTGAGGGCAGCAGCCTTCCGTTCACCGGCGCCAACATCATCCTGCCACTGCTGGCGGGCCTGATCCTGGTCGCGCTCGGCGCGCTGATCACGACCGCAGCCCGGCGCCGGCGCGCCCGCCCCAGCGTCTAAGCCCAGCGCCTCCAAAGTTCGCCGCGCCGACCGTTAGCGGCGGCGCAACGGTCAGTGCAGGTATGACCGCCACGCCCTCGGCGCGAGCGGTTTGAGAGCACGGCTAAGCGAGGCGCTCACCCACCGGTTGCTGCGGTGGGGCGCACTGATCCAGCGGCAGCCGGCCAGGGCGATGCCGGCGTGCTCGTCGCCGGCGCCTGAGTAGCGGAGGTACACCGCGACTCGCGTTGCGTCGTCGGACGGGCAGGCGTACGCGCTCCCCCGGACCCGCCGACCATGCTCGATCGCGGTGGCGATGCGGGTCGCGGCGCGGTGGCCTCCCACAACGCGGCGGGCGGCGCAGCGGCGTGAGTTCAGCCCCGGCAGCCAAATCGTCACGACCGACGACGGATGCCGCTTCACCCAGACCAGCTCATCTGCCCTGCCGCGGTCAGTCGAGTTGCGGCCCGGTACGACGCAAACCCCATGAGCTCGGCTCGTCGCAGGCGGATGTCTCGGCGCGGCACGAATGACCGGTGCACCGTGCGCAGGACCGTGCGCCGCCACAGCGACCCCGGCGGTGGTCGTGATGCCGGCGAGCACCACGGCCAAGGCCGGGCGCGACCGAGAAGCGCTCATCAGCCGTTAGACGTATCGGCCGCGCCGGCGGTTCCGACTAGCGCGTCCGACGTGCCCGCCGCATTCGAATGATTCGCAGCAACCTCCGCCACAGCATGACGGCAGCGTCGCACACTCCGAGCCAGACCTCACTTCGACACCGAATGTGATCAGCCGTACGTCGAGCCCATCCCCTGCGTCCAGGCGACGCCGGGCGGCGGCAGGATTTGTCCGCCCTCCAGGACGCCGTAGTAGTGGTCGGGGTTCGGGCCTGTAACGCCGGGTCGCAACCGCGTCGGCCAGTGCTGCGGGTCGGGATGCAGCTGGCTGCGCGGGATCGCGCGGTAGTCCTGGCCGTCGACCCGGCTGATCTGCTCGCTCGACACCCAGCCGGTGCAGAACAGCACACCGCGGTGCGCGGCGCCGTCGATAGTAGGCAATTCGGCGGCGGACGAGTCGGCCTGTAAGCCGGGTTCTGTGCGCCCGGGCCGGAGCCCGGGCCGACGGCCATCCATCTCGGGTCGCCGTTGCCGACGACCTCTAGCGGTCTACCCGGAGGCTCGGGCGGGCCGCCCTAGGACGCCTCCTATCTGACCTTGCTCCGGGTGGGGTTTGCCGAGCCGCCCGAGTCGCCTCGGACGCTGGTGGGCTCTTACTCCACCGTTTCACCCTTGCCTGCCGCAGCCGAGGCCGCGCCAGGCGGTTTGCTTTCTGTGGCACTGTCCCGCGGGTCACCCCGGGTCGGTGTTGCCGACCACCCTGCCCTTCGGAGCCCGGACTTTCCTCGGCGGCGATTCCGAAGAACCGCCGACGCGGCCGTCCGGCCAACTCGTCCGCCGCAACGAGGCTACGACCTCCCGTTGATCATGAGCAATTCCGAACGAAATCGGCCGAAACGTGCGAAGTCGCTCATGATCAACTGAAGTCGGGGGGCGGTCGGGACGCCAAGAGGCGGGAAGGGGATGGTGGCGTGGCGCGGGTCAGCCGGGTGGTCGAGGCGTACGGCGACCACCCGCTGCAGTGCGGCGAGTGGTTCGTGCCCGAGGCGACCGGCCGGCTCCCAACGGTTGTGCTAATCCACGGCGGCTTCTGGCGCGAGAGATATGACCGTCACCTGGAAGATCCGCTCGCCCTTGACCTGGCCGCCCGCGGCTATCTGTGCTGGAACATCGACTACCGGTCGGCTGCTACCGGCTGGCCGGCGACGCTGCTCGACGCGGCGGCGGCGTATGACCACATCGCCGTCAGCAGCATTGCCGACCGCGTCGACAGCCGCCGGATCGCCGTCGTCGGACACTCGGCCGGCGGTCAGCTCGCCGCCTGGCTGGCGTCTCGGCACCGGTTGCCTCCCGGCGCGCCGGGCAGCGACCCCGCGTTGCCACCGCCGGAGATGTGCATCCCGCAGTCGGGTGTGGTCGCGCTCGCGGAAGCGGCTCGCCGTCGACTCGGCGATCGCGCGGTTCTCGACCTGATCGGGGGCGGGCCGGACGAATGCCCGGACCGGTACGCCGTCGCCGACCCGATCGGCCTGCTCCCTACCGGGGTGCACACCGTCGTCGTGCACACCGTCGACGACACCACGGTCCCGATCGAGCTGAGCGAGGCCTACGTCGCCGCCGCTCGCGCGGCGGGAGATGACGCGACCCTCGTTCGTGCACCAGGAGGGCACTACGACCATCTCGATCCGGTAACCGCCGCGGCGGATCGGCTGCGCGAGGCGCTCGGCGAGCCGCAGCCGCTGGCCGATTAGGCTGCCGCCCCGTGTGGTTCGCCGCGCTGGCCGCCAGCGCGGTGTGCTTGGCAGGCGGCTTCCTCTCCCCCGACGCGGCCTGGCATGTCACGACGACGGTCGCGCCGGTGCTCGCCTTCCTGGTCGGGATCACGCTCGTCGCCGAGCTCGCCGACGCGGCCAAGCTCTTCGACGTCGCCGCCGTGCGGGCGGCTCGTTGGGGCGGCGGGCGCAGCTGGCGGCTCTACCTGCTCATCGTCGCACTCGGTACGGTCACGACCGCCGTCCTGAACCTCGACACCACGGCGGTGCTGCTCACGCCGGTCGTGCTCGCCCTCGCCGGGCGGCTCGGGTTGGCGCCGAAGCCGTTCGCCATCACCGCGATCTGGCTGGCGTGCACCGCGAGCCTGTTGCTGCCGGTGAGCAACCTGACCAACCTGCTCGCGAGCAACCGGCTGGGTCTGCACCCGGCGGCGTTCGCCAACCGCATGCTGCTCCCCGAGCTGGCCGCGGTCGCCGTCGCGACCGTCGTTCTCGGACTCTGGTTTCGTCGCGACCTGCGCGGCGGTTACGCCGCGCCGGAGCCGGTGCAGGTGCCGGACGCGCTGCTATTCCGCATCGCCGCCGCGCTGTGCGTCGCTTTGGTGCCGCTGTTCGTCGTCGGCGTCCCGGTCGAGTGGCCCGCGCTGGGCGCGGCTGCCGTGCTGCTCGCTGCCTTCTGCTGGCGGCGGCGGGACGTGCTGCGTGCCAACCTCGTGCCATGGCGGCTCGTGGTGTTAGTCGAAGGGCTGTTCCTCGTCGTACAGACACTCAACAACCACGGCCTGCACCGGGTGCTCAACGCAGCCGCGGGGACGTCGGGCGATGCGCTCGGCAGTCTGCGCACGGCCGGGGTCGGTGCCGGCGCGGCGAACCTGGTCAACAACCTGCCGGCGTACCGCGCGGTCGAGCTGGCGATCCCGCACCACCATCCGGAGCAGCTGCTCGGCCTGCTGATCGGGGTCAACGTCGGCCCGCTGGTGCTGCTGTGGGCGTCGCTGGCCACGCTGCTGTGGCGGGACCGGTGCCGCGCGCGCGGCGTGCACATCACCGCCGGCGAGTTCGCGCGCATCGGGCTGGTCGGAGCGCCGCTCGCCGTGGTCGCGGCGTGGGCGGCGCTGCTCGTCACCCGCTGAGGGTCAGCGAGGAGGCTTCGTCACCAGCTCGCCGAGGTAGCTGGTGTCGTTCATCAGCCGCACGACCGACGGCTCCTTGGCCCGCCAGTCGACCATCGACAAAGACGCGGGGTCGAGGTGCAGCCGGTACATCGCCTGCACCGGTGCGTCGAGGGCGTCGCGCAGCAGGGCCTTGATCGGCGTCACATGGCTGACCACCACGACGGTGGCCCCGGCGTACTTCTCGAGGACCCGGGCGCGGGCCGCCAATACGCGTTGTGCGGTCGCTGCCATGCTCTCGCCGCCCGGCGGCGGGACCGTCGGGTCCGCGAGCCAGGCCTTGATCTCGTCCGGCCAGCGCTCGGAAACCTCGGCGAACGTCAGCCCCTCCCACCTGCCGAAGTCACTCTCGGCGAAGCCTTCGTCGACCGCGACGTCGAGACCGAGCACCGTCGCGACGGCATCCGCGGTCTGCCGGGTACGCCGAAGCGGTGACGACACGATGACGTCGGCGCCGACCTCGGCGATCCGTTTCGCCGCAGCCGCGGCTTGGGCCTCGCCCCGCGGCGTCAACGCCGCATCGCCGTGCCCGCTGAACCGCAGGTCGGCGGACAGCGAGGTCTCGCCGTGGCGAAGCAGCAAGGCGACGGTGCGCGGCTCGACCGGTGCGCTCCACCCGTAGAGCGTGTTGCCGGACTTCGCCGGTGCGGCCGCCGACTCGGGCTCGGGGGCCGGCACCTCCACCGACGGCTGCCACGACCGCCCGGCGGCCGCGGCGTCCATCGCCTCGTTGGCCAGCCGGTCGGCATGCGCGTTCTGCTCGCGCGGCACGTGGTGGAACCGCACGTCGGGCAGCTGCCGCAGCAGCTCCGCCGCCTGCCGGGCCAGCGCCTGCATGTCGGGATGCTTGACCTTCCAGCGGCCGCTCATCTGCTCGACGACCAGCTTCGAGTCCATCCGGACGTCGACCTCGGCCGCCCCGAGCTCGACCGCGATGCCGAGCCCGGCGATCAGGCCGCGGTACTCGGCCACGTTGTTGCTCGCGACCCCGATGCCGTCGGCAACCTCGCGCAGCACGTCGCCGGTGTCGGCGTCGCGGACGACCGCGCCGTAGCCCGCCGGTCCGGGGTTGCCGCGCGACCCCCCGTCGGCCTCGATGACGACGCGCACCGGCGGGCGCTGAGTGCGGCTCAAAGCCCCGACTCGGCGGTCCTGACCAGGATGCGGCGACACTCCTCGCAGCGCAGTACCTCGTCGGGCGCCGCGTCCCGCAGCCGGTTCAGATCGGTGGTGTTCAGCTGCAGGTGGCAGCCCTCGCAGCGACCGCGGTGCAACGCCGCCGCACCGACGCCACCGGATGACGCCCGCAGCTTGTCGTAGAGCGCGACCAGGTCAGCGGGCAGTGCGCCCGCCGTCTCGGCGCGCTGCGTCGCGGTCTTCTCCACCTCGGCGTCGATCTCGGTGACGGCGGTGTCGCGCCGCCGCTCGGTGTCGGCCAAGGCGGTCGCGGTCTCACCCTGCGCGTGCCGCAACTCGGCCAGCCGGGCCTGCACGGCCTCCCGCTGCTCCATCACTTCGAGCTCGGCGTCCTCCAGCTCGGTCTGCCGGCGGTGGAGTGACGTGATCTCCGACTGCAGGTTCTCGAGCTCCTTCGGTGATCCGACCTGTCCCGAGTCGAGTCGCTGCTGGTCGCGCTGCATCCGGTTGCGGACCAGCTCGACGTCGGCGTCGACCTTCGCCTGCTCGCGGCCGAGGTCACTGTCCTCGGTCTCGGCCCGCACGATGTCGTCGGCGAGCTCACGGGCCTTTTGCTCGAGCGCCTCGATCTGCTCCAGCTCGGGCAGCGTCGCGCGCCGGTGACGCAACCGGTCGAGCGTCGAATCGAGGGCCTGCAGATCCAGCAGCCGCAGCTGTTCTTCGGGGGCGGCGTTCATGGCTGACCCTGGCTCCCGCCGGCACGCAGGTTCCATGGGTCAGTGACCAGCCGCGAGACCATCGTCTCCACGGTAGTGCCGGCCGCGCGCAGGTCCGACGTCAGGAGCTCGGCCGCCGGCGCCAGCCACGGTTGCTCTGTGCTCCAGTGGCCGGCGTCGATCAGACCGATGCCGAGATCGGCAGCGGCCTCCGAGGTCGAGTGGTGCTTCAGGTCGGCGGTGACATAGGCGTCGGCGTCGGCTCGGGCGGCCGCCGCGGCGTACTCCCCGCCGGAGCCGCCGCACACGGCCACCGTCCGGACCGGGCGGCCGGGGTCGCCCGCGGCTCGGATCCCCCAGGCCGCGGTCGGCAGGGCGCGCGCCACGGCCTCTGTGAACGCCGCGAAAGTGGTGGGCTCGGCGAGCTCGCCGACCCGGCCCAGGCCGCGGTCCGCCGACGGGACGGCCACCGGGTAGACGTCGTAGGCCGGCTCCTCATAGGGGTGTACGGCGCGCACCGCGGCGACCACCGCGGCCCGGCAGCGCCGTGGCGCCACCATCTCGACCCGGGTCTCTGCCACCTGCTCGACCCGACCGGGCTGGCCGATCGTGGGCGAGCTGCTCTCGCCCGGCAGGAACGTGCCGGTGCCGTCGGTCAGGAAGGCGCACCGTTCGTAGTCGCCGATCCGGCCGGCGCCGGCCGCTGCCAGCGCTGCGACCATCCGGTCGGCGTCGTCGCGCGGCACGAAGACCACGACCTTGTCCTGCGGCTCGCCCGGCATCGCGTCGAGCGGCCGCAGGTCGTGCAGGCCGACGGCGGCCGCGAGCGCGTCACTCACGCCCGGGTTGGCGCGGTCGGCGTTGGTGTGGGCGACGAACAAGGCAACGCCATGCGAGATCAGGTTGTGCACCAGCCGGCCTTTCGGCGCGGTCGCCGCCACCGACGTCGTCCCGCCGAGGAACAGCGGATGGTGCGTCACCAGCAGTTGCGCGCCGGCCGCGATCGCCTCGTTCGCCACCGCCTCGACCGGGTCGATGGCGAACCACACCTTGCGCACCTCGGCGGCCGGCTCGCCGCAGACCAGCCCGACGGCGTCCCACGACTCCGCCCAGGCAGGGTCGTAGCGCGCATCGAGCGCGCGGATGATCGCAGCCACCGTCGGCACGAGCGCCAACCTAGTGTCCGCAGCCGGAGCGGGCATGCTGCATAGGTGATGCGTCCGCAGTTGTGGTTGGTGCGGCACGGCCCGACCGAGTGGAGCGAGACCGGCCGGCACACCAGCCGCACCGACGTCCCGCTCACCGACGCCGGCCGTCGAGCAGCCCGCGGCCTCGCGCCGCGCTTGCAAGAGCAACGGTTCGAACTGGTGCTGACCAGCCCGATGACGAGGGCGCGCGAGACCTGCGAGCTCAGCGGGCTCGCGGCGCACGCCGAGGTGACCGACGACCTGCTGGAGTGGGACTACGGCGACTACGAGGGTCTGACCACCGCCGAGATCCGCGAGTCGCGTCCCGGCTGGTCGGTGTTCGCCGACGACTGCCCGGGCGGCGAAACCATCGGGCAGGTGAGCGACCGCGCGGATCGGCTGATCGACCGCGTGCGGGCGACCGACGGGCCGGTGATCGCGTTTGCGCACGGCCACGTGCTGCGGGTGGTCGGCGCCCGGTGGGTCGGGTTATCGGCGGCGGCCGGAGCCGGACTCGTGCTCGACGCCGCGACCATCAGCGTGCTCGGCTGGGAGCGCGAGACTCCCGCGATCCAGCGGTGGAACTGCCGCTGATCAGGTCGCGTGCGGGTGGCGTTGGGCGGGCGCGCGCCCGACCGGCTGCGGTGGCGGCGGTAGCAGCGGCGAGCGCGCCGTCAGCGGCCGGGTCACCGGCTTGTCAGCGGTCGCGGTGACCTGCTCACCGTCGTGCCAGAACGTCACGGGCGGGTCGTCCTGGTGCACCTGGTAGGTGACCTCGCGGTGGTTGACATCGACCCGCAGCCGCGATCCTTGCCACCGCAACCGGAAGCAGAGCCGGCGGATGCCGTCGGGCAGGGCCGGGTCGAACAGCAGCTCGCCGCCGTAGTCCCGCAGCCCGCCGAAACCGGCGACCAAAGCGATCCATGCCCCCGCGAGCGAGGCCATGTGCAACCCGTCGCGGCTGTTGTGGTGCAGGTCGCGCAGGTCAATCAGCGCCGCCTCGTAGGCGTAGTCATGCGCCAGCTCCAGGTGACCCACCTCGGCCGCCATCACCGCCTGGGTGCACGCCGACAACGAGGAGTCACGCACCGTCCGCCGCTCGTAGTAGTCGACGTTGCGGGCCTTGTCCTCCCGCGAGAACCGGTCACCACACCAGTGCATCGCGAGCACAAGATCGGCTTGCTTCACCACCTGCTTGCGGTAGAGGTCGAAGTACGGCGCGGTGAGCAGCAGCGGGTAGCGGTCCTTGTAGGCCTCGAAGTCCCACATCTCGTGGCGGGTGAAGCCCTCCGACTGCGGGTGTACGCCGAGGGTCTCGTCGTACGGGATGTAGACGTCCTCCGCCGCATCCCGCCAGCTGGCCGACTCCTCGACGGTCACGCCGAGCCGCTCGGCGAGGTCCGGATGACGCGCGGTCGCCTCGGCCGCGACCCGCAGATTGCGGGCGGCCATCAGGTTGGTGAACACGTTGTCGTCGGCGATCGCGCTGTACTCGTCCGGGCCGGTCACGCCGTCGACGTGCCAGCCGCCCTCGAGGTCGTGGTGGCCGAGCGACATCCACAGCCGGGCGGTCTCGACGAGCAGCTCGAGACCCTCGGCGCGTTCCAACGACTCGTCGCCGGTGACGACCCGGTAGCGCTCGACCGCGTCCGCAATGTCGGCGTTGATGTGAAACGCCGCGGTGCCGGCCGGCCAGTAACCGGACGTTTCCTGGCCGCGGATGGTCCGCCACGGAAAGGCCGCGCCGGCAAGCCCGAGCTGCGCGGCGCGCTCCTTGGCCAGGTCCAGCGTCGAGTGGCGCCAGCGCAGCGCGTCGGCGGCCGCCTTCGGCTGCGTGTAGGTCAACACCGGGAGCACGAAACCCTCGGTGTCCCAGAAGGTGTGGCCGTCGTACCCCGGGCCGGTCAACCCTTTCGCGGGGATGCAGCGGCGCTCGGCACGGGCGCCCGCCTGCAGTACGTGGAACAGGCCGAACCGAACCGCCTGCTGGATCTCGGCGTCGCCGTCGACGTCGACGTCGGCCGACTCCCAGAACTCGTCGAGGTACTCGCGGTGCTCGGCGAGCAGACCGTCGAAGCCGGAGAACTTCGCGCTTCGCAGCGCCGCGGCGACCTGGTCGCGCAGCGACTGCCGTGACCGCAGGCTCGACCAGCCGTACGCCAAGAGCTTGATGACGCGCAGCCGCTCCCCCGGGCGCAGCCGGGTGACCACCGTCATGCGCGCGAGATCCGGGCGAATCTCCACGTCCTGCTCAAACCGGACGTCGCACTCGATCAGGTGGTCCATGCCGGCCGACATCTGCAGCTGGCTCTGCCTGGTCTGGTGCACCAAGATCCCGCCGACACCGAGCTGCGACTGGTCGAGCTGCTCCAGTGGGCGCTCGAGGATCGCGCTGACCCGCGGGTCGCGCTTCATCTGCGGCAGTTCCTCGTTCGCCACCAGTTCGGACTGGACGACGAACTGGGCCGGCGCATCGACCGGCTCGACGATGTATTCGATCGCGGCGCAGGCGCGCTGCACGAACGACACCAGCCGCCGGGACCGCACGCGCACCCGCTGCCCGGCCGGCGACACCCAGTCCAGCGAGCGGGTCAGGGTGCCGTCGCGAAAGTCGAGGACGCGTTCGTGTTCGCGCAACTCGCCGTAGCGGACGTCGAGCGGCTCGTCGTCGACCAGCAGCCGGATCAGCTTGCCGTTGGTGACGTTCACCACGGTCTGACCGGATTCGGGATAGCCATAGCCGGCTTCGGCGTACGGCAGCGGCCGCTGCTCGTAGAAGGAGTTGAGGTACATCCCGGGGATGCCGTGCGGCTCGCCCTCGTCGAGGTTGCCGCGCATCCCGATGTGGCCGTTGGACAACGCGAAGACGGACTCCGATTGGGCGAGCAGGTCGAGGTTGAGCTGCGACTCGCGCACCGCCCACGGCTCGACCGGGTAGATCGACTGTTCGATCACGTGTCCACCTCGTCCAACAACTCCGCGAGGTCGTTCACGACGACGCTCGCCCCGTTCGCGCGCAGTGCCTCGGCCTGACCGGCGCGGTCCACCCCGATGACCGCGCCGAAACCGCCGGCGCGGCCGGCCTGCACCCCCGCCAACGCATCCTCGAAGACCGCGGCCTGGCTCGGCTTCACACCCAATCGTTGCGCTGCGGCCAGGAAGGTATCCGGTTTCGGCTTGCCCGCGAGGCCTTCTTGCCGAATCGTTACGCCGTCGACCCGAAGCTCGACCCACTGCGACAGGCCGGTCACCGTGAGCACGTCCAGCGTGTTGGCGCTGGAGGAGACGACCGCGCGCCGCAACCCCGCGGCGTACGCCGCTTCCAGGTAGCGGCGCGACCCTTCGAATACCTCGACGCCGTCGGTGCGGATCCGGCGGACCAACTCGGCGTTCTTCCGGTTACCCAGGCCGTTGACGGTGAGCACGTCCGGCGCGTCGTCCGGCGAGCCCTCCGGAAGCACGATGCCGCGGCTGGCCAGGAAGTCGCGCACGCCGTCCGGACGCGGCTTGCCGTCGACGTACGCGATGTAGTCCGCCTTCTCGAACGGCTCGAACGCACCGCCGTCAGCTTCGGAGCGAGCCCGCAGGAACTCGTCGAACGCCTGCTTCCACGCGGCCTCGTGCACCGCGGCGGTGTTCGTCAGCACGCCGTCGAGGTCGAACAAGCAGGCGGTCACACCGTCTGGCAGGCCCAGCACGGTTCACCCCCAGCCGTGACGATCCCGTCCTCCGTGGCCGGATGTCGATCCCATCATGCGACGGGCGAGGGCGAGCCTTGAACCGGGAATGATGGCGGCGCGTACCACGTTGCGAAACGCGGATGCACAACGGAGGCCGTCATGGACGCCACGACCGATATCCAACCCGACTCTGAACTGTTCGCCGTTCTCACCTATGCCGAGACCGAGGCCGACCGCGTCCTCGAATCCGGCAGCCCGGCTCCGCTCGACGCAATCGTCTGGCTCTCCGCGCACCTGGCGGCTTTCGACCGCGCCGTGGCACCGAAGCTCAAGCGAGTCCGTCCTGACGGCGGGGTGCTGCTGCGACGGCAGCGCGCCGTCGCCGAGCGGATGTCCCGGCTGCTGCGGATCGCGGAGCGGCATCACAGTGGTGATGCCCTGGCCGCCGGGCTCAACCCGAGTCGGATGGGTACGGCGCTGCGCCGGCTGATCGACGAGCACGTCGCCGTCGAGGCAGCGATCGTCGACCGGATGGCGCAGACGTTGGACCGCAGCGCCTGCGACGAGGTGGTCGCGGCGTACCGGAGCGCGCTCGAGCACGCACCGACGCGGCCGCATCCGCACTTTGCCCATGGGGCCGTGACGTTCCGCGTCGACGCGCTCCGCGACCGGATGCTCGACGCGATGGATGGCCGTCACGTCCCGGTGCCGCGCGTGCCACGCCGGTGGCGGGTGCCGGGCCGCTGGGGCTCGTATCTGCTCGGCCAGCCACAGTCACCACCGGAGTAGAGACCGCGACTGCCGGCGCCTTCGACGTCCGCCGCCCCCACGCGCCGCCGCCCTGGTGCGAGCCGGCTACCCAGCGCCTACTCTTCTGGCATGTCGATTGCTGTCACTGACGATCATCGGGCGCTCGCCGACACCGCCGCCGACTTCCTGCGCAAGCACGAAGCTCGCGCCGCCGCCCGCGCATTGCTGGAGGCGGAGACCGAGGACCGGCCGGCGTTCTGGAACGAACTGGCCGGACTTGGCTGGCTCGGCCTGCACGTGCCTGAGGAGCTCGGTGGCGCTGGCTTCGGGCTCGACGAGCTCGTCGTTGTCGTCGAGCAGCTCGGTCAAGCGGTCTCGCCGGGCCCGTTCGTCCCGACGGTGATCGCCAGCGCGTTATTGATCGCGACTGGCGACGCGTCGGTGACCGGGCTCGTGTCCGGGCTCGCCGACGGCAGCAAGACGGGAGCCATCGCGCTCGACGGTGAGCTGACCGTTCGCGACGGCACGGTGTCGGGGTCGAGCGGCGTCTGCCTCAGTGGCGGCGGCGCCGACCTGGTGTTGGTCGGCTCCGGCGATAACGTGGTCGTCGTCGAGACAGCCGCGGCCGGCGTGAGCGTCACCGCACCTCCCAACCTCGACCCGACCCGCCGCGCGACCCGGGTCGAGTTCGACGGCGCTGCGGCGACGGTGCTCGCCGGCGCTCGCGGCGCGCTCGTCGACATTGCGCGCATCGTGCTGAGCGCCGAGGCGGTCGGCGTCGCCCAAGCGTGCACCGAGATGGCCGCCGAATACGCCAAGGTGCGCGAGCAGTTCGGCCG
Organism: Mycobacteriales bacterium; assembly: GCA_035550315.1. GTDB lineage: Bacteria > Actinomycetota > Actinomycetes > JAFAQI01 > JAFAQI01 > DASZPL01. The sequence goes on from DASZPL010000078.1 coordinate 49,361, forward strand.
GCCGATCGCGACCTATCAAGCGGTCAAGCACCACTGCGCGAACATGCTGGTTGCCACCGAGCTCGCCACCGCCGCGGTCTGGGACGCGGCCCGCGCCGCGGTCGCTGGTGGCGACCAGCGGCGCTATGCCGCCGCGGTCGCCGCGACGCTGGCCGGG
>DASZPL010000079.1:0-5124 GCA_035550315.1 Mycobacteriales bacterium
CCCACCACCTCGACCGGCACGCCGCTCGCGTCGATGCGTTGCTGCGCCAGGCGGACCCCGCCGCCCGACGGCTCGACCGCCAAGAGCCGGGATACGGTCGCCGGCAGGAACGGCAGGTTGTGGCCGGTGCCGAACCCGATCTCCAGTACGTCGCCCGCCAGGTCCGCGCAGACTCGTTCGCGGATGCGCCGGGTCTGCTTCGTGTTCATCACCACATTGATGACCCGCGGCAAGACACGATCGTCGTAGAACCCCATGATCGGCAACCTAACCGGTCGTGGAGTGTGCCCGCCGTGACCGGGAATGGCGCAGGCGACCATGGGAGCGCGATGAGCGAGCAAGCGGCCGATGCGGTCGTCATCGGAGCCGGGCCGAACGGTTTGGTGGCCGCCAACCTGCTTGCCGACGCCGGCTGGGACGTCGTCGTGCTGGAGGCGCAGCCGGAACCGGGCGGTGCCGTGCGCACGTCGCGGTGGCCCTCGCCCGACTATCTGGCCGACGACTGCAGCGCGTTCTACCCGCTCGCCGCGGCGTCGCCCGCGATCACCGGGCTCCACTTGGAAGACCACGGGCTGCACTGGCTGCGCACGCCCGCCGTGTTGGCGCACCCGCTGCTCGATGGCCGCTGCGCGACACTGCACTCCGATCTTGAGTGCACCGTCGCGGAGCTCGACGAGTTCGGGGCGGGCGACGGCGCAGCGTGGCGGCGGCTGTACGAGCTATGGGAGCGGGTCGGCGACGAACTGGTCGGCGCGCTGTTCACGCCGTTCCCACCTGTCCGGGCCGCCGCCCGGATCGCCCGGCGGCTCGGTCCGGCCGGGCTGCTGCGGTTCGCCCGGTTTGCACTGCTACCGGTACGCCGGCTCGCCGAGGAGGAGTTCGCCGGTCCCGGTGCGCTGTTGCTCGCCGGCTGCGCGCTGCATACCGACCTGATGCCCGAGTCGGCGGGGAGCGCGACGTTCGGCTGGCTGCTGGCGATGCTCGCTCAGCAGGTCGGCTTCCCGGTGCCCGAGGGCGGCGCCGCGCAACTCACCGCCGCGATGGTGCGACGGCTCGAGGCCCGCGGCGGACAGGTGCGGTGCAACAGCCGGGTGCAGCAGGTCGTCGTACGCCGGGGACGCGCGACCGGCGTGCGCACCACCGACGGCACCGAGGTGCGAGCCCACTACGCCGTGCTCGCCGACGTCGACGCGCCGCAGCTCTACGCCGACCTAGTCGGCTGGGACCACCTGCCCCCGCGGCTGCGCGACGACATGCGACGGTTCCACTGGGACTTCGCCACCTTCAAGGTCGACTTCGCGCTGCGCGGCAAGATGCCGTGGTCGGCCGAAGTCGCGTCGGCGGCCGGCACCGTCCACCTGGCCGCCGACCTCGACGAGATGACGGACTACACCGCGCAGCTCGCCACCGGCCGGATCCCCGCGCGACCGTTCCTGCTGGTTGGGCAGATGACAACGGCCGACCCGTCGCGGTCGCCCGTGGGCACCGAGTCGCTGTGGGCCTACACCCACGTGCCGCGCGAGGTGCGCGGCGATGCCGGAGGCGACTTGTCGGGTGACTGGAACGCCGATGCCGAGCGGTTCGCGGACCGGATCGAGGAGCAGCTGGAGCGGTTCGCGCCGGGGATGCGCGAGCAGATCAGCGACCGGCGGATCTCGACGCCGCTCGGCTTGCAAGCCCATGACGCGAACCTGGTCGGCGGCGCGATAAACGGCGGCACGACAGCGATCCACCAGCAGCTGGTGTTTCGCCCCGTCCCCGGGCTTGGCCGGCCGGAGACGCCGATCGCGGGCTTGTATCTCGCCTCGGCGTCGGCGCATCCGGGCGGCGCGGTGCACGGCGCGTGTGGCGCGAATGCGGCGCGGGCCGCGCTGGTCGGCCGCCGGATGCGCAGCGCGCGCGCTACCTCCTGGCTGACCAGGAAGGCGATCGGCGAGTAGCCGGCTACCGCGGTTGGGTCGGCAGCACGCACGGTCGGCCGCGACTAGCGCAACTGCTGGATGCGGATCAGGTTTCCGGCTGGATCGCGGACCGCGCAGTCGCGGATGCCGTACGGCTGCTCCGTCGGCTCCTGCACGACATCAGCGTCGCTGGCCTGCAACCGTTCGAAGGTGGCGTCCAAATCTTTGGTCGCGAGCAGCACCCGGGCGTAGGTGCCCTTGGCTATCATCTCGGTGATGGTGCGCCGCTCCTCGTCGGTGATGCCGGGGTCGACAGCCGGCGGCTCCAGGACGATGGACGTGCCGGGCTGGTCGGGTGGGCCGATTGTGATCCAGCGCATCGCGCCGGCGCCGACGTCGAGCCGCACCTCGAAGCCGAGCAGGTCGCGGTAGAACGCCAGCGAGGCGTCCGGATCGTCGTGCGGCAGGAAGCTGGAGTGAATGGTGACGTTCATGGCGTCACGCTAGGTGCGGGTCGGGCAGCCGGGCTTCTCGATTCCTGATCGGTCTGGTCACCTGCTTCACCACGCAGGGCGGCATGCCGGCCGCGGTGCGCGTCGCGCGACGACGGTAGGTGCTCGGCGGCATGCCGGCCAGCTCGGTGAACCGCATGCTGAACGTGCCGAGTGACGTGCAGCCGACGGCGAAGCACACGTCGGTCACGCTCATGTCGCCGCGGCGCAGCAACGCCATCGCTCGCTCGATGCGACGCGTCATCAGATAGGAGTACGGCGACTCGCCGTACGCCCGGCGGAACTCGCGGCTGAGGTGACCCGCCGACATGTGTACGCCGCGCGCCAGCGCTTCGACATCGAGCGGTTGCGCGTACTCCCGGTCGATCCGATCGCGGACCTGGCGCAGCAACGCGAGGTCGCGCAGCTGCGCCGCCGCGGGTCGACTGGTCACGAACCGAATGGTGCCACGGCCGTCACCGATCCGAACCGCTGTTGATCCCATCGTTAAGCAGCTCGCGGCGGTCGTCGGGCAGCCGCCGGGTCCAGCCACGGCGGTCGAGCAGCTCGAGCAACGGCACGGCCACGCGGCGAGTCGTCGACAGCTGCTGCCGGGCCTCGCTGACCGAGAACGGTCGCGGAAGCGCGGCGAGCATGCGGACCGCCAACCGGTCGGCGTCGGGCGCGAGCACGATGCCGTCGGTCACCCGAAGCAAAGCGCCCGAGTGCGCCAGCGCCGCCAGCTCGCGACTTCCTAACCCGAGCTCGGCGAGGCGGGCCGTGTCCGGCGCGGCGAACGGCGCGTCGGCCAGGTCGGCGAGCAGCCGATCCGCTGCCTCGCGCACCGCCGGCGGCAACTCGGTGGCAGTCGCCGGTTGGATCCGGCCGTCGACCGCGGCGAGGCCCGCGGCTCGGCGCACCACCTCGACGAGCTGAAGGTCGGGCAGCCCGAGCCGTTGACGCGCCGCGTCGGCGGGCAGGCCGCCGTCGAGCCGGCGGTCGGCGGCCCACACGGCGACCTCGGCGACCAGCCGGTCGGCGAGCCGGGCGAGCTCGGCGTCGTCGACGTACCAGCCGCTCGCCACCGGTTCTGTCGTCGGCCGGAAGCCCATGGCCACCAGGTCGCGCTGGTGCACGATGCCGCGGCGGCGAATCTCCTCGCCGACGTCGCCCAGCGGCTCGACCGACGCAAGCTGCTCGGCGCGGGCGGCCGCCGCGCCGCGGCGGGTGAGCGCCGCGGGCCGGACGTCGAGCACGGTGATGCCGCCGATGATCCGGTGTGACGCCGGCTCGCGGAGCAGGCCGCGGTCGCCGGCGTGCAGCGGCAGCGGGCGCCGCAGCCGCAGCCGCAGCGCCGTCGGTCCGAGCAGCCGGATCCTGGTGTCGACGGCGGCGGAGCCGACGTGCAGCACGCAGCGAGCGGGCAGCCGGTCGTCGGCGATGACGGGTCGCAGCCGTACGTCGAGTTCGTCGGTCGTCGTCCAGGCACCCGGCCTGACCAGCGCATGACCGCGCCGGATCGCCTCGTGCTCGACGCCGCGCAGGTTGACCGCGGCACGGCTGACGCCGCGCAGCTCGTCGTACGCAATGCCAGTGGACTGCAGCCCGCGAACGCGGACGGGACGGCCGCCCGGCTCGAGGTGCAGCTCGTCGCCGACGTGCAGCCGGCCGGCCGGCAGCGTGCCGGTGACGACGGTGCCGGCACCGCTGATCGAGAACGACCGGTCGACCCACAACCGCACCGGCGCCTCGTCGTCGGGCGCGGGCAGCGACCGGGCGAGATCGCGGAGCGCGGCGCGCAGTGCGTCGAGGCCAGCCCCGGTCACCGCCGACACCTCGACGCAGGGTGCGCCGGCCAGTGTGGTCTTGGCGAGTTCGGCGAGTGCTGCGGCCCGTGCCGGGGCCGGGTCGGCGAGGTCGCTGCGGCTGATGGCAAGTACGCCGTGACGGACCTCCAACGCGTCGAGCGCGGCGAGGTGCTCGGCGGACTGCGGCATCCAGCCACCGTCCGCCGCCACCACGAAGAGCACGGCCGGCACCGGCCCGACGCCGGCGAGCATGGTGGAGACGAACCGCTCGTGGCCGGGCACGTCGACGACCGCGAGCGTCTCGTCGTCGATGTCGGTCCAGGCGAACCCGAGGTCGAGGCTCAAGCCGCGACGGCGCTCCTCGGCGAGCCGATCCGGCTCCATGCCGGTCAGCGCGCGGACCAGCGCCGACTTGCCGTGGTCGACGTGACCCGCGGTGGTGACGACCTGCATCAGCCGGTGGCAAGGGCGGCGAGCGCGGCGACGACCTCGGCGTCGGCGGCGACCGGCACGGTTCGCAGGTCGAGCAGGCAACGGCCGTGCTCGACCCGGCCGACGATCGGCGGTCGGCCGCGGCGCAGCCGCTCCGCCACTGCGACCGGCAGGCTGACCGCCGCACTCGGCAGCTCGACGCCCGGCGCCCCGCCGCCGCCAACCGCGGCCGCCGACGTGACGGCGAGCGCGTCCAGCCCGAGGTTCTTTGCGCGCTCGGCAAGCGACTCCGCCCGCTCGCGCAACTGGCCGACGTCGCACTCCAAAGCCTCGACGACCGGCGGCGTCGGGCCGCGCAACGTCGCTTCCAGCGCGGCGATCGTGAGCTTGTCGACGCGCATCGCGCGTGCCGCCGGATGTCGGCGCAACCGCTCGATCAGCTCCGCGCGGCCCAGCAACAGGCCGGCTTGCGGCCCGCCGAGCAGCTTGTCG
>DASZPL010000080.1:0-18265 GCA_035550315.1 Mycobacteriales bacterium
GCGAAGGCGTTGCAGGCGTGGGTCGAGGCCAGCCAGGCCGCGCGACAGCCCTAAAAGGTCGGCTAGTCGGCGTCCTGCAGCCCGAGGGAGAACGCCGCCTCGAGGTCGTGCTGGGAGTACGCCCGGAACGCCACGTGGGTCTCGGTGGCGAGTACGCCGTCGACCTTGTTGAGCCGGTCGGCCACGACGTCCGCAATCTCGTCGTGGGAGCGCACCCGGATCATCGCGATCAGGTCGATCTCGCCGGTGACCGAGTAGACCTCACTGACCCCGGGCAGCTGGGCGATCGCCTCGGCCACCTCCGGAATCCGGTCGACTGCCGCGGAGACGAACACGATCGCCGTGATCATGCCCTGAGCCTAAGCGCTCGCCGGCTCAGATCGCGGCGCGGGCCGGGCGGTGCTGCGGACGCAGCCCGCGACGGTCCTCGAACGGTCGGGCCGCTCCCTGCGCCGCCGCGGCGGCGTCCACCCAGTCGCTCCGGCGCGCGGCGCCGTTGACCGGTGAGCACCAGGTGCCCTCGACGGCCACCAGCCGGGTGCCGGGCTCGGCGAGCCAGCCGAGCAGCTGGTCCATCTCCTCGGCGCTCGCGGCGGCCAGCGGTCCGGGGCCCGGCACCACACGTTCGGCGGTCGCCACCAGGGCGTCGATCTGCGGTCGCGGTGGAGTGCCCGCCGGCGCGCGGGCGGCGCCGGCCAGCCGGCCGTGGCGGATCACGGCGAGGTCCCAGCCGCCGGCAAACCCCGGCCGGGCGGCGACCAGCTCGCTGCAGGCGGCGAGCGCGGCCAGCCGTTGCATCCGGGCGAGCACCCGCACGAACGCCGCCGCGCGGTCACGGTGCGCGGCCGCCTCTTCGTAGCGCTGCTGCACGCTCAGCGACGCCATCCGGCGGCGGGCGGCTGCCAGCACCGGCTCCGGGTCGCCGGTGAGCAGCGCCTCGGCGGCGCGCGCGGTCACGGCGTACTCCTCCCGGCTCACCTGGCCTTCGCACGGCGCGGCACACCGGCCCATCCCGGCCAGCACGCAGGCCGCGGTCGGATGGCGCGGGGAGATCCGCTGGGTGCACTGCCGCAGCGGCACCGCCTCGTGGATCGCCGCCGCGACGGCCTGCGCCGTGCGGCGCGATCCGAACGGCCCGAGGTAGGTCGCGCCGTCGCCCGCCACGCGCCGCACCAACGCGAGCCGGGGAAACGGCTCCACGGTCAGCTTCAGCCAGCTCGCGCGTTCGGGGAACCGGGAACGCCGGTTGTAGCGGGGCTTGTGCTCGGCGATCAGCCGGAGCTCGCGGACCTCGGCCTCGAGCGGATGCGCGCACGCGATCGCGTCGACCCGCTCGGCGATGCCGACCATCTCGGCCATCCGGGTCCGCGGCTCGGACGCGACGAAGTACTGCCGGACGCGCGACCGGACGTGGCGGCTGCGGCCGATGTAGAGCGGCCGGCCGCGGGCGTCGCGGAAGATGTAGACGCCGGGGCCGTCGGGCAGGCCGTTGGCCAGGTAGCGCTTCCGGCGCTGCGCCGCGGTCGCCAGGCCGGTGAAGGTGACCAGCTCCTCGTGGGTCTGCACGCCCAGGTTGCCCAGCCGCTCAAGCAGCCCGTGCAGCACATCGGTTGTCGCGCGGGCGTCGGCGAGGGCGCGGTGGTTCGGGGTGGTGGTGGCGCGGAAGATCCGCGCCAGCGTGGAGAGCTTGCAGTCGGGCGCCTCGTCGCGGGTCAGCACCCGGCGGGCCAGCCGGGCGGTGTCGACCGAGCTGAAGCCCGGCCAGTCGATGCCGAGCTGGCCGCAGCCGGCGCGCAGGAAGCCGACGTCGAACGGGGCGTTGTGGGCCACCAGGACGGCGCCGCGCGCCCACGCCAGGAAGCTGGGCAGCACGGCGGCCAGCGGCGGCGCGGTCGCCACCATCGCGTCGGTGATCCCGGTGAGCACGGCGATGAACGGCGGGATCGCCAGCTGCGGGTTGACCAGCGTCTGGAACTCGCCGAGCAGCTCGCCGCCGCGGACCTTTACCGCGCCGATCTCGGTGATCGCCGACGCCGCCGGCGATCCACCGGTGGTCTCCAGGTCGACGACGACGAAGGTGACGCTCGACAGCGGCGTGCCGAGCTCGTCGAAGCTCGCCTGGTGCGGGATCTCGCTGCCAGCGACCGGGGTCTGGGCCGACATGGCGTCACCGTAAGATCCACCGCCGACAACGCTTTGGCGCCGCGCCGAGGGCCCAGCGCCCGGCCGCGACCGGGTTTTTTGTCGGTGGCGGGTCGTACGGTCGGTCGCGGTTGAGAGGAGCCGGCATGATCATCGACTGCGACCGGTGCCAGATGCGTGACGTGGCGTGCGACGACTGCGTCGTCTCGGTGGTGCTCGCGTTGCCGGCCAGTCCGCTGCGGGCCGACGAAGCGGATGCGCTGCAGGCGCTGGCCGAGGGCGGCCTGGTGCCGCCGTTGCGGATGACGCCCCGCGGCGAGGCGCAAGGCATGTGACTGCTGTTACGGATGTGACGGCTGGGCAAATTTTGGTACGACGGATTGCCGCCATGCCCGCCCAGGTGGTGGCCACCGGTTGCCCTGGCCGCTAGTCTCAGCGCCGGTCGTTGCGTTGTGACGCCGCCAGCCGGGCGGCGGGCGCGCACCACCGCCGAGTCGAGCCGGTTAGCGCCGGCCGAGCCGGGGACCCGGTCCTCTGGGGTGAATCGGCGGCTGCCAGTCCAGGCTGGCGGTCACCGTAGGGCGATTTCCCCGCCCGAACCCGTCAGCTCACCCGGTAGGCGGTCGAGGGAAGAACGGGAGAACCGCCTCCGTGGCGTTGCGTTCTCGGGGTGCCGTCGCACCCAAACCGCTATCGCACTCGACAGACCACTCCGATCAGCCGGCCAGGTCGGCCGCCCGCCGGTTCGCGTTGCGCGCCGCCGTGGTCGCTGCCGGGCTCAGCGCGATGATCGTGCCGGCCGCCACCGGTAGCGCGGCACCGTCCTCGCACCTGACGCTGGCGCAGGCGAAAGCCCAGGTCGCGGCCTTGAATGCGAAGGCCGAGCGGATCACCGAGGCGTACGACAGCGCCAACACCAAGCTCAGCTCGCTGCAGCGGCAGGCGCGGATCACGGGGCGCGAGCTCGGCCGGGACCAGAGCCGGCTCGACCGGATCCAGTGGCGGGTCGGCAAGGCGGCGGCCGCGGCGTACCGCAGCGGTGGCTTCGACGTCACCATGTCGCTGATCTCCACCGGCAGCGCGCAGACCTTCCTGGACCAGACCAGCAGCCTGAACGAGGTCGCCAGCTACGAGCGCGACCAGGTCGCCGAGGCCGACGCGGCGCAGCGCCAGCTCGCCCAGGCCAAGCAGGTGCACGACGCGCTGGTCAGCCAGCAGCAGCAGACGGTGCGCGCGATCGGGTCGCAGAAGTCGTCGATCGAGCGGCTGCTCGCCCAGCAGAAGCAGGTGCTGAGCCGGCTGACCGCGGCCGCGCACCAGCGCTACGTCGCGCAGCAGCAGGCCGTCGTGCAGCACGCCGTCACGCAGCGGCAGCACTACACCGCGCCCACCTACAACGGCCCGGCAACCGGCTCGGCCGCCGCGGCGGTCTCGTTCGCCTACGCCCAGCTCGGCAAGCCGTACGTGTACGGCGGCGCCGGCCCGAGCGCCTACGACTGCTCCGGCCTGACCATGCGCGCCTGGGGCGCCGCCGGTGTGGCGCTGGCGCACAACGCCGCCGCCCAGCAGGCGAGCGTCCCGGCGGTGTCGCTGTCGGACCTGCAGCCCGGTGACCTGGTGTTCTTCGGCCGGCCGGCCTACCACGTCGGCATCTACATCGGCGGCGGCCGGATGATCCATGCGCCGCACACCGGCACGGTCGTCCAGATCACCTCGCTCGCCTACTTCCCGCCAACGAGCGCCGGCCGCCCCTAGTCAGTCGCACGCTGCCGGCGTTCTCGGTCGCTTGTGGGCCGCTAAGCCCACGACGCTCCCTGCGGCCTTGGCAGCGCACGACTGACAAGGGGCGACTGATGCACGCTGCCGCCTCTAAGTGGCCTCGCTTGTGATGGGAGTGGCAGGCGAGGCAGACTCTTAGCGGGACGAGCCGTCCCGCGACGTCACGGGACCGAACGCGTCCCGTCTCGGAGAGGTCTCGCGTGCGCCAGTTGGAAGTCGTTGCGCTGAGCGACGACGGCACCCACGTGCTGCTCGCCAGCGACAGCGAGGCCGCCCGCGCCACGCACGCGGTGCGGATCGACCACCGGCTGCAGGCGGCGCTGCGCGGCGAGCTGGAGGACCCGGAGCACCGCGAGAGCGAGCTTCCGGTCAAGGACATCCAGGCGCGGCTGCGGGCCGGCGAGACGGTCGAGCAGGTCGCCAAGCTCGCCAAGGTGCCGGTCGCCCGGGTGATGCGGTACGCCGGGCCGGTGATCTCCGAGCGCGACCGGATCGTGGAGCAGGCCCGGGCGGCGAAGGTGCAGCGCCCGCGCGGCCCGGAGTCGACGCTGCCGCTGGGTGAGGCGGTCGACAAGCGGCTTGCCGCGACTACCGGACTGCGGACCGATACGGTCGCCTGGACCGCGCGGCGCCGCGACGACGGCGCCTGGATCGTCGAGCTGAGCTACGCCGGGCGTGGCGGCCGGCGCGCGGCGACCTGGCTGTGGGAGCCGGCCGGCCGCCGGCTGACGGCGGTCAACCCGCTGGGCAGCCGGTTGGTCGCCGAGGAGGCGCCGCCGCACCGCCGGGCTGCGGCCAAGCCGGCGGCGGCCAAGCCGGCCCGCGCCTCGTCGGCGCGGTCGACGTCGAAGACGAAGGCGCGCCCCAGCGCGAAACGCGCGACCAAGTCGACCGCCCGCAAGGCGGCTCCCAGGGCGGCGTCGGTCGTGAAGCCGGCGAAACCGCGGGTTGCACCACCGCCACGGCAGCGCCGCGAGGTCGAGCCGGTCGTCGAGTCGCCCGCGCGGCGCACCAACGGCCGGGTGCCGGTGCCGTCGTGGTCCGATGTGTTCTTTGGCGTGCAGCGTCCGGCGCGGGAGGCCAGCAGCCGCGAGCGGACTCGGGGTCGCCGCCGCTCGTGATCGGCGGCCTGGCCCGTCGTCGTACCCGTCCGGCAGTGATCGTGGTCGTCGGCCTGGTGATCGCCGCCGTCGTGACCACGGCTGCGGTTCTCGCCACGGACCGGGGTGATGGCACGCGACACTCGTCGCCGCCGACGGGGACGGGGGCGAGTCACCGGGCGTCGGTCAACCAGGTGCGGGCCGCCGCCATCCGGCAGTTGTTGCGGCGCCGGTCGCACGCGGTGCTCGCGGGGGATCGGAGGCAGCTGCTCGCGACGATCGACCCGGCGGCTCGACAGTTCCGCCGCGACCAGGCGCGGATGCTCGCCAACCTCCGGCAGGTGCCGTTAGCCAGCTGGACCTACAGCTTCGATCCCGCGCAGCAACTGCGACCGACCGCGGCACAACTGCGGCTGGGGGTGCCGACCTGGTCACCCCGCCAGTTCGTGCTGCACTACCGGCTGCGGGGGTTCGACCGGCGGCCGACCGTGCGGCGGCAGTTCCCGACGTTCGTCCGCCGCGACGGCCAGTGGTATTTGGCATCGCTGACGGACTTCGCGGTTGCTGGCCGGGTGTCGGCGACCGACCTGTGGGACTACGCCCCGGTGCGGGTGTTGCGCCGGCCGGACGTGCTCGTCATGGGCCCACCCGCCATGCTGCCGACGATGCAGACCGTCCTGGCCGACGCGGTCGCGGCGATCCCGCGCGTGACGGCGGTCTGGGGCCGGGGGTGGGCGCGGCGCGTCGTGATCGAGGCGCCGTCGTCACAGCCCGAGCTGCGCGCCATCACCGGTGCGCACGGCAACCTGAGCAACCTGGTGGCGCTGACCAGCGCCGAGATTCACAGCGCCCCGGGCCGCCCCGAGCCGGCCGGCGACCGGATCGCGATCAACCCGGCGCTGTGGCCGCGGCTTGGGCCGCTCGGCCGTCGCGTCGTCCTCACCCACGAGGTGACCCACGTCGCGACCCGGGCGGCGACCGGTTCGCAGACGCCGCGCTGGCTCGCCGAAGGGTTCGCGAACTACGTGGGCTTTCTCGGCACCGGCGTCGCACCGACGGTCGCCGCAGCGGAGCTGGCCGGCCAGGTGCGGGCCGACGGTGCGCCGCGCCAGCTGCCGGGGCGCCGGGCGTTCGCCGGCGGCAGCAGTCGCTTCACCCGGGCCTACCAGGAGGGCTGGCTGGCCTGCCGCTACATCGCCGCCCGCTATGGCCAGGCCACGCTGGTGCGGTTCTATCGGGCGGTCGGCGGCTCGCGACAGCCGACCGCTGCGGCCGTGCGGGCCGCGATGCGGCGGCTGCTGCACACCGACCCGCGCTCGTTCACCGCCGCATGGCGCCGCTTCGTCGTCCAGGAGCTCGCATGACCCGGCTGCTGGTCGTCACCAACGACTTCCCGCCGCGCCCCGGCGGGATCCAGTCGTTCGTGCACGGCGTGGTCGCCCGGCTGCCCGCCGACCAGGTCACGGTGCTGACGTCGCGCTGGCGCGGGTGCGAGGAGTGGGATGCGGCGCAGCCGTTCCGGGTGGTCCGTCACGGTACGTCGGTCCTGCTCCCGACACCCGACGTACGCCGGACGGCGGCCCGGCTGATGGCCGAGGTGGGTTGTACCGCCGTGTGGTTCGGCGCGGCGGCGCCGCTCGGGTTGCTCGCGCCGGCGCTGCGCCGGGCCGGGGCCGAGCGGATCGTGGCGAGCACCCACGGCCACGAGCCGGGCTGGGCGGCGCTGCCGGCGGCCCGGCAGCTGCTGCGGCGAGTCGCCGGCTCGGTCGACGTCGTCACCTATCTCGGTGAGTACACCCGCCGCCGGTTGGCGGCTGGGCTCGGCGGAGCAGCCGACCGGCTGCAGCGGCTGGCGCCGGGTGTCGACGTGGAGGTGTTCCGGCCCGGTCTCGGCGCGGAGGTCCGCGCCAGCCTCGGGCTGGACGCCCGGCCGGTGGTCGTCTGCGTGTCGCGGCTGATGCCGCGCAAGGGCCAGGACGTGTTGATCAGGGCGTTGCCCGAGATCCGGCGCCACGTGCCGGATGCCGCGCTGCTGTTGGTCGGCGGCGGTCCGTCGCGCGATCGGCTGCAGCGGCTCAGCGCCGAGCTGCAGGTCGACGCCGACGTCGTCATGGCCGGATCGGTCGCGCCGGAGCGGTTGCCGGCGTACTACGGCGCCGGCGACGTGTTCGCGATGCCGTGCCGGGAGCGGCTGCACGGCCTGGACATCGAGGGCCTCGGAATGGTTTTCCTCGAAGCCGCAGCGTGCGGGCTTCCGGTCGTGGCCGGCCGATCGGGCGGGTCGCCGGAAGCGGTGGCGGACGGTCTCGGCGGCCGGGTCGTCGACGGGCGTTCGGTCGAGCAGGTTGCCGTCGCGGTCGCCGGCCTGCTCGCCGACCCGGCCGCGGCCGCGATGGGCCGCGCCGGCCGCGAGTGGGTGCAGCGCGAGTGGTCCTGGGGGCGGACGATGGCCGACTTCCGCGCTGCGCTCGGGCGGCCGGCGGGCTAGGCCGGCTTTGGTGCGGCGTAGATCGCGTCGACTGCCTTGGCGTAGTCGTCGAGCACGACGTTGCGCTTCACCTTCAACGACGGTGTCAGATGCCCGCTTTCCACCGTCCAGTCGTCCGGCAGGATGGTGAACGCCTTGATCGCCTCCGCCTTCGACACCGCCTTGTTGGCGTCATCGACGGCGCGCTGGATCTCCGCCCGCAGGTCCGCGTCATCGACCAAATCGGCGACGCTCGCCGACTCCGGCTTGCCGTGCGCTGCCTTCCAGTCCGGGAACGCCTCCTCGTCGATGGTGACCAGAGCGGCGATGAACGGCTGGTTGTCACCGACCACGAGGCACTGACTCACCAGCGCGTGGGCCCGCAACCGGTCTTCGAGTACGGCGGGGGCGACGTTCTTGCCACCGGCCGTGACGATGAGTTCCTTCTTGCGGCCGGTGATCGTCAGATAACCGTCGGCGTCGAGCCGCCCGATGTCGCCGGTGTGGAACCAGCCGTCGGTCATGGCGTCGGCGGTCGCGGCGGCGTTGTTGTAGTAGCCCGCGAACACGTTGCCGCCCTTGAGCAGGATCTCCCCGTCATCGGCGATCCGCACCGTGCATCCGGGGATCGGCCGGCCGACGGTCCCGACCTTCATCGCGTCGGGCCGGTTCACCGTGGCGCCCGCGGTGGTCTCGGTCAGGCCATAACCCTCGTAGATCGGGATGCCGACGCCGCGGAAGAAGTGCCCGAGCCGCTGGCCGAGCGGCGCGCCGCCGGAGATCGCGCCGATCGCCTTCCCGCCGAGCGCGGCCCGCAGCTTGCCGTACACCAGGACGTCGAACAGCTTGTGCGGCACGGCGTACGCCGCGCGCATCAGTGGGTTGCCGTCGAGCGAGCGGCTGTAGCCGATGGCGACCGCCTCGGCGGCGTCGAAGATGGCTCCCTTGCCGTCGGCGTGCGCCCGCTGCTTCGCGGTGTTGTAGACCTTCTCGAACACCCGCGGCACCGACAGCACGAACGTCGGCTGGAACGCCGCCAGATCCGGCAGCAGGTTCTTGATGTCCGCGGTGTGGCCCATCCGGACCCGGCTCTGCACGCAGCCGACCTGAATGATCCGCGCGAACACGTGCGCGAGCGGAAGGAACAACAGCGTCGACTGGTTGTCGCCGAACATGTCGGTCAGCCCGGTCGTGGTCGCCGTCGCGTCGACCAGGAAGTTGCCGTGCGTCAGCTCGCAGCCCTTCGGCCGGCCGGTCGTGCCCGAGGTGTAGATGATCGTCGCCAAGCTGTCGGCGCGCAGCGTGCGTCGCCGCTCGTCGATCTCGCCGGCACTGACGCCGGCGCCGGCCTTGGCCAACTCCTCGACGGCGCCGCCTTCGATGCTCCACACCTGCCGCACACTCTTGAGCCGCGAGGCCACCTCGTCGTAGGCGGCCCGGTGCGTGCCCGTCTCGAGGAAGACGCCGACCGCGCCGGAGTCGGAGACGATCCACTCGATCTGTTCAGCGGACGACGTCTCGTAGATCGGCACGGTGACCGCGCCGGCGGTCCAGATCGCGTAATCCAGGACGGTCCACTCGTAGCGGGTCGCCGACATGATGCACACCCGCTCGCCGGGCTTGACGCCGCTGGCGATTAGGCCCGCCGCGACCGAGTTGACCTCGTCCGCGAACTCCTTGGCGGTCACCGGTTGCCACTGGCCGGCGACCTTCCGGCTGAAGACCGGCAGGTCGGCGTGCTCGGCGGCGTTCTCGCGGACCGCGTCGGTGAGGTTTGCGTCCTCCTGGATCACAAAGTCCGCGGGTACGGAAAATTCGGTCACACGCTCTCCTCGATCCGGCGCCGGCTCCATCGTCGGTGCGCCGTCAAATCGTAGGCATCGGCCGGTCCATCCGCCCGACCCGCGTTCAGGTCACGCTCCGAAGTGCCGATGCCCCGAAGGTGGACGACTGTCACGCATGCGGCTCCGCGCTGCCCGCGGGCGCCGCGTGGTGCTCGCTGTGCTTCACCGAGGTACGCCGCCCTCCGGCGCCGGTGACGTCCGCCGCTCCGGAGGCCGCCGCACCCGAGGTTGCCATCGTGTCCGCGGGCTGGTCGTGCCCGCGATGCGGCACCGCGGCGACGGCGCTGGACGTGCGTTGCGCCGCTTGCGGCGCCGGCCTGCTCGAACCGAGCCCGCGCCGCGTGACCCGGCTGCCGCTGCTCGGCGACCCGTCGCAGTTGTCCACGGGCCGGCGGGCCGCGGCGGGGGCGATCGCCGCGCTTGCCGTGGCCGCCGTACTGGTCCTGCTGGCCAGCATCGCCGGGCTGGCGCTGCAGGCCTGAGCAGCGAGATTCGTACGCTTGCTGAATGCGGGTGCACGTCGTCTCGGACGTCCACGGACACGCCGAGGCGCTGGCGCGCGCCGGTGACGGCGCCGATGCGCTGATCTGCCTCGGTGACCTGGTGCTCTTCCTCGACTACGACGATGCCGGCGGCGGCATCTTCGCCGAGCTGTTCGGTGCCGACGCCGCGGCGCGGCTGATCGGGCTGCGCACCGAGCGCCGGTTCGACGAGGCGCGCGAGTTCTCCCGCGGCCTGTGGGAGGAGGTCGGCGACCGGCAGACGGTGATCGAGGCCGCCGTCCGGCGGCAGTACGCCGCGATGTTCGCCGCGATGCCGACGCCGACCTATGCGACGTACGGCAACGTCGACATCCCGGCGCTCTGGCCGGAGTACGCGCACGACGGCGTCCGCGTGCTCGACGGCGAGCGGGCCGACATCGGGGGGCGGTCGTTCGGCTTTGTCGGCGGTGGCTTGCAGACGCCGATGCGCACACCATTCGAGATCAGCGACGAGGCGTACGCCGCCAAGGTCGCCGCGGTCGGTGCGGTGGACGTGCTGTGCTGCCACATCCCGCCGGACCTGCCGCAGCTGCTCTACGACGTCCAGGCCCGGCGGATGGAGCGCGGCAGCAGCGCCGTGCTCGATGCGATCCGCGACACCCAGCCGGACCTGGTGCTGTTCGGCCACGTGCACAACCCGCTGGCATCGCGGGTGCGGATCGGGCGGACGGAGTGCATCAACGTCGGCCACTTCCGCGCGCGGCGCACGCCGTACGTCCTGGCTTGGTGACCGGCCGAGGGTTAGGGTCCGCTCGACGAGGAGGTCACCGTGGTGGACAGGGCCAGTTCGAGCATCGTGATCAACGCCGACCAGCCGGCTGTCATGGCGGTGATCGCCGACTTCGAGCACTACCCGGAGTGGTCCACGGCGATCAAGCAGGTCACGATCGACGAGACCGGCGCCGACGGCCGCGGGACGCAGGCGACCTTCACCCTCGACGCCGGCGTGCTCAAGGACACCTACACCCTCGCCTACACCTGGGGCGGCGACGACCGCGTCGACTGGCGGCTGGTCAAGGGCCGGGCGATGAAGTCGCAGGAGGGGACCTACGAGCTGCGGCCTGCCAACGGCGGCACCGAGGTGACCTACCACCTGGCGGTCGAGCTGGCCGTCCCGATGCTCGGCATGTTCAAGCGCAAGGCCGAGAAGATGATCATGGACACCGCGCTCAAGGGGCTGAAGAAGCGCGTGGAGGAGGGCGTAGCGCCCACCACGTAGCCTGACCGGGTGCGCGTCCTGCTGTTCACCGGAAAGGGTGGCGTCGGGAAGACGACAACGTCCGCCGCGACCGCCGCGCTGGCAGCCGCCCAGGGTCACAAGACGCTCGTGCTGTCGACCGATCCGGCCCATTCGCTGGCGGACGCGTTCGGCGTCGCGCTCGGCGCAGAGCCGACGGAGATCGACACCGGCTTGTGTGGCCAGCAGGTCGACGCGCAGGGCGCGTTCGAGGCGAGCTGGCGCGAGGTGCAGCACTACCTACGCGGCTTGCTGGAGCAAGGCGGCGTGGACCCGCTGGAAGCCGAAGAGCTCACCGTGCTCCCGGGGGCCGACGAAGTGCTCGCGCTGCTCGAGCTGCGGGCCCAGGCGGACAGCGGCCGGTGGGACGTCATCGTGGTCGACTGCGCACCGACCGGCGAGACGCTGCGGCTGCTCGCACTGCCCGACGCGCTGCGCTGGTGGTTGCGGCGGATCTATCCCGACGACCGGCGGGTGCTGCGCGCGGTGCGGCCGGTGCTGACGCAGCTCGCCGGGCTGCCGGTGCCGCCCGAGGACGTGTTCGCCGCGACCGAGCGGCTGTCCGCGCGACTCGCCGCGGTCCGCGACCTGCTCGCCGATCCCGCGACGAGCTCGGTGCGGATGGTGCTGACGCCCGAGGCGGTCGTCGTGGCCGAGGCCCGGCGCACGTTGACGTCGCTGTCGCTCTACGGCTACCGGGTCGACGGCGTGGTCGCCAATCGCGTGTTCCCCGCAGCGGGCGCCGACGACTGGCGGGCCGGCTGGGTCGCCGCCCAGCAGCGGCAGCTCGCGGAGGTCGCGACCGGCTTTCCCGGTCTGCCGGTGTGGCACGCGACGTACGCCGAGCGCGAGCCCGTCGGCCTCGACGACCTGCTGACCTTGGCAACGGCGACGTACGCCGGGAGCGACCCGCTCGAGATCGTGGGCACCGCGGCGCCGGTCGACATCGAGCGGCTGAACAGCGACGAGTACGTCCTGGCGATCGCGCTGCCGCACGCGCGTCGCTCCGACGTCGACTTGGCGCGCAAGGCCGACGACCTGGTCATCACGGTTGGCGGGCACCGGCGGTCGATTGCGCTGCCGAGCGTGCTGCGCCGCTGCACGGTCGACGGGGCCGCGCTGCGTGACGGCCAGCTGCGGGTGCGGTTTCGCGCCGACCCCGGGCAATGGATGCGCCGATGACGCCGCCCCCGCACGCTCAGCCCGGTGAGGCGTCCGGTGCGCCGGGCCATGGGCCGCTCGCCGACGAGGCGGCGAAGTTGGCAGAGGCGATCGCGGAGTGGGCCAGGGGCGCGACCAGCGGCCTGAACCTCCCCATCGGCGACGCAGCCGAGTGCCGGCTCTGCCCGTTCTGCCAGTTGCTCGCCGTCCTGCGCCGGACGCAGCCGGAGACGTTCGGTCACCTCGCCGATGCCTCGAGCTCGCTGATCGCCGCGCTGCGGACCGTGGTCGAGCGGCACGAGGCCGCGGGTCACCGCAACGGCGGAGTTCAGCGGATCGATCTTGACCCGGGTGAGGGGCTCGACCACGAGACGCCGGCGGGCGGCGCGGAGCGCTCACACAGCGCCTCGTGACCGCGGCCATCGGCATCGACATCGGCGGGACGAAGGTCGCCGCCGGCGTCGTCGACGACGCCGGCCGGGTGCAAGCCATCCTCCGCCGCCCGACCCCCGGCCACGAGCCGGCCAAGGTCGTCGACCTGATCGTCGACCTGGTCAACCTGCTGGCGGCCGACCATCCTGTGGCGGCGGTGGGGATCGGCGCCGCCGGCTTGGTGGATGTGGAGCGCGCCACCGTCCGGTTCGCCGCGAACCTGGCATGGCGGGACGAGCCGCTGCGGGCCGACGTCGCCGCGCGGGTGTCGTTGCCGGTCGTCATCGAGAACGACGCCAACGCCGCGGCGTGGGGGGAGTACCGGTTCGGCGCCGGCGACCAGCAGCCGGACGTCGTGGTCCTCACGATCGGCACCGGGATCGGCGGCGCGATCATCCTCGACGGCCGGTTGCACCGGGGCCGGTTCGGCGCGGCCGGCGAGCCGGGGCACTTACGGGTGGTGCCCAACGGGCTGCGCTGCGGCTGCGGCAACGACGGCTGCCTGGAGCAGTACTCCAGCGGCACCGCCCTGGTGCGCGCGGCGCGCGAAGTTGCGCGGACCCGTCCGGCGGACGGTTGCCGGATGCTGGAGCTTGCCGGCGGCGACGTCAGCCACATCGACGGTCCGGTGGTCACCCAGGCCGCGCGGGAGGGCGACCCGGCCGCGGTCGCCTGCTTCGAGGAGATCGGTCGTTGGCTGGGCCAAGGCCTCGCCGATCTCGCGGCAATCCTCGACCCCGGCCGATTCGTCATCGGCGGCGGCGTGGCGGAAGCCGGTGAGCTGCTGCTCGCCCCGGCGCGCACCGAATTCGCGCAAGCGCTGACCGGGGCCGGTTACCGACCGCTCGCCGAGGTGGTGTCGGCCCGACTCGGCGAGCAGGCCGGACTGATCGGCGCCGCGGACCTCGCCCGGCAGCCATGAAGGGGATGGCGGAATGAGCGACCCGAGCGAGCTGCGGGTGATGACTTACAACGTCCGCTCTTTGCGGGATGACGTCGGCGCGATCACCGACGTCATCCGCAGCGCGGAGCCGGACGTCCTGGCGGTGCAGGAGGCGCCCCGGTTCCTGCGGTGGCGCTCGAAGCGCGCCGCGCTGGCCCGACGCAGCGGGCTGGTCGTCGGGACGGCCGACCGCACCGGTGGGCTGTTGCTGATGACCTCGTTGCGGGCGCGGGTCGTGGCCACCGATTTCGCGTTGCTGCCGAAGTCGCCGCGGCTGCATCAGCGTGCGGTCGCGATCGCGACCGTCGACGCCGGCGGTCACCGCTGGCGAGTGGCGTCCGTGCACTTCAGCCTCAACGCCGCCGAGCGGCGCAACCACCTGCCGGCGCTCTGGTCGGCGGTCGGGGCGAACGGCTCGGAGCCGGCCACCCCGTTGGTGATCGCGGGTGACCTGAACGAGCCGCCCGGTGGCCCGGTGTTCACCGAACTGGCCGAGCGGATGCAGGACTGTTACGCCGCGGCCGGCGGCACCGACGGCAGCACCAGCCCCGCCGCCGCTCCGCGGCAGCGGCTGGACGCGATCTTCGTGTCGAGCGGCTGCGAGGTCGTCTCGTGTGAGGTGATCGCCGACGGCGCGCCCGGGGCGAGCGACCACTTGCCGGTCTTGGCGGTCCTCCGCCCGCCCAGCGCCGCTTAGTCGCGGTGGTAGCTCGGGACCAGCTGGAGGGCGAGCTGCTCGAGCAGTAAGCCGACGTCGGTCACGATGCCGATGGCCTGCGCGCTGCCGCGGTCGGCGAGCTTGGTGACCGTCGCGGGATTGATGTCGACGGCGATCAGCGGGACAGACGCCGGCAACAGGTTGCCGGTCGCGATCGAATGCAGCGTGGTCGCGATCATCAGCGCGAAGCCGACGCCGGGCAACTGGGCGCGCATCGCGCGCTGGCCCTCGATGACGTCGCTGTAGACGTCCGGCAGCGGTCCGTCGTCCCGGACCGACCCGACCAGCACGAACGGCTTCCCGGCCGTGACGAGTGCGTGCATCACGCCGCTGGTGAGCACCCCGGCGTCGACCGCTTGCTTGATCGACCCGGCGGCGCGGATCGCGTTGATGGCGCGGATGTGGTGCTCGTGACCGTGCTCGACGCCCACGCCGGCGGTCAGGTCGACACCCAGCGAGGTGCCGAACATCGCCGCTTCGATGTCGTGCGTCGCCAACGCGTTGCCGCTGAACAGCACGTCCACCCAGCCGTGCCGGACGAGCTCGACCATCGGCGTGGTCGCTCCGGTGTGGACCACGGCCGGCCCGGCCACCCAGAGAATCCGCCCGCCCTCGCTCTTCACCTCGCGCATCCGGTCGGCGATCTGCCGGACCAACAGTGCCTGCGGCTTCTCGCTGGACACCGCCGAGGACATGAACGCGAACTCCACCGCCTTGTGGTCACGGGGGGGAAGCACGACGCGGACGCCGTCCGCCCCGCAGACGATGACGTCGCCCGCCTTGACGTCGCTGACCGGGATCGTGCGGACCCGGTTGTTGTCCTGCACCAGCAGCCCGCAGTCCATCTCCGGCTGCTCCACCGGCACCCACTCGCCGCCGAGCCGGACCACCGTCTCGAGGTTGGTGGTCGAGTAGAAGTCCTCCGGGAAGACGCCGTCGGCCGGCGCCGGGCGCACCATCGCCTCACCCGGATCGACCTGGTTGACGCCGTGTACCTGCAGCCGCATCAGGATCCGGCTCAGCTGCTCGGCCGTGTCGGCGCCCACGACGATGACCGCGTGCGACTCGTCCTCGTGCGCCTTGCCGAGATCGATCCGGTCGACGGTGTAGTCGCCGCCGTAGTCGAGGACGTCGTCGAGGATCCGGGCCAGCACGCCGGAGTCCATCAGGTGTCCGGTGATTTCCACCCGCTCGGAGACCTGCATCCGTAGACCCTAACGGGCGCTACAAGACCGCCCCGTCGTCCCAGCCGGAGTCCTGCGGCGGTTCGTTGCGGACGTGCCAGACCAGCGTGACCGCACCGCCGACGATCGCGAGGATCGCAAGCCAGGAGAACTGGCCGCCGTCGAAACCGCTGATCAGCACGATCCCGCCGATCACGATTGCGAGCCAGCAGATGATGGTGACCCGGCGGAGCCGCGGCAGCGGCGGCGGCAGCGGCGGGATGAAATGGTCGTCGTCCTCGACGTAGTCGGTGGCCGGCGGTGCCGCCGCCACCGTCGCCTTGGTCTCGTCGACGTCTTCGGTGACCGGCCACGGTGGCACCGGTGACGTCGCGGGCGCGCGCAACGACGCCAGCACGTTCTCCCAGGCGGTGTCCAGATCAGGCTCGACCGGCGGCTCGTCATGGCTGCCGATCACCTCATTCGCGCGCGTCACCTGCTCCTGGTCGACGTAGAGCCGGGCGCTCGGGTTGGTCGGCAGCCGCACCTCGAGGTAGCCGCCTCGTTGCCCCGGAGTGGGCTCGACGTACGCCGCGATGCCGTGCGCGGCCAGCGTCGGCAGCAACGCGTGGGCCACCCGGGGGTCGAGGTCGCGCACCGGGGTGTAACCGGCGCAGCGCAGCCCGTTGTCGCGCTTGCCGAAGCCGGGCCCGTCGCCGTAGTCGGCCATCTCAGGCTCCGGCGGCGACGTGCGCCCGGACGAAGCCGAGTGACTCCTCGACGATCGTCGGCAGGTCGTTGTCGAGGGTCGCGACGTGGAAGCTGTCTTCCAGCCAGACCTGCCGCTTGTCGGCGGACCCGACGCCGGCCAGCAGCCGCTCGGAGTTCTCGGGTTCCACGACGTGGTCATCGCGGCTGGTGAGGACGAGCAGCGGCTGCGTGATGCGGGCCAGGTCGGCGCGGGTCAGCGCCCACAGCTTTGACAGCTGCCAGGCCGCCTTGACCGGCAACCGGTCGTACGCCGGCTCGGTCACGCCCGGCTTCTTGATGTCGTTGCCGACCGGGGGAAACGACGGCACGAGGAGGCGGGCGAGGGGCAGCAGCTTCGCGTCCTTGCGGGTGGTGAATAGCGACGGGTTCACGACCACGACGCCGGCGAGCTGGTCGCCGCGCTCTTCGGCCAGCCGCAGCGCGAGCGTGCCGCCCATTGACAGCCCCATGACGAACGTCTGGCCGCAGCGGGCGCGCACCTCGTCGACGGCGGCCGCCAAGGCGGCGTACCAGTCCTGCCAGCGCACCCGGTTGGCGTCCTGCCAGCGGGTGCCGTGACCCGGCAGCAGTGGCACTCGGACGGTCAGGCCATCCGCTGCCAGCTGCTCGGCCCAGGGCCGCAGGCTTCCCGGCATGCCGGTCAGGCCGTGGCACAGCACGGCGCCGACCTCGCCGCCGTCGGCGGCGAACGGCTCGGCCGGGTCTGCCGGCCGCACTTCGGTCACGTCTCGATGGTTGCACGCTTCGCCCGCCGGGCGGGAACGACACGAATTCCGCGGCCGGTAAGATCAACTGTTCGTCAACCGTTGCCCTTTCGGCGGCGTGGTGCTTAAGGTCACGTTCAGGCCACGACGAGAGATTCGCTGCGGCGCTGAGGCACGTGGGAGGAGGTCGAGCCGTGGTCTATTGGTTCCTGAAGCACCTCGCCCTCGGCCCGATCCTGCGCACCCTGTTCCGACCATGGGTCGAGGGTGTCGAGAACATCCCCGAAACCGGCGGCGCGATCCTCGCCAGCAACCACCTGTCGTTCTCGGACTCCTTCTTCTTGCCGCTCGAGGTTCGCCGGCGGATCACCTTCCTGGCCAAGGCCGACTACTTCAACGGTCGCGGGCTGAAGGGCTGGTTGACCGCCGGCTTCTTCAAGAGCATCGGCCAAGTGCCGGTCGACCGCAGTGGCGGGCGCGCCAGCGACGCGGCGTTGCGCAAGGGGCTGGAGATCCTCGGCCGCGGTGACCTGCTCGGCATCTACCCGGAAGGCACCCGCTCGCCGGACGGCCGGCTCTACCGCGGCAAGACCGGCATCGCCCGGATCGCCCTGGAGGCCGGCGTGCCGGTCATCCCGGTCGCCATGGTCAACACGTTCGACATCCAGCCGCCCGGCCAGGTGATGCCCCGGATCATGCGGGTCGGCATCCGGATCGGCAAGCCGCTCGACTTCTCCCGCTATGCAGGCATGGCCGACGACCGGTTCGTGCTGCGGTCGATCACCGACGAAATCATGTACGAGCTGATGCAGCTGTCGGGTCAGGAGTACGTCGACACCTACGCCAGCAAGGCGAAGGAAGACATCGCCGACGCGCGTGCCGCTGCCCACGAGGCGCTGGTCGCCGACGCGCCCTACGGCACCGAGCGCAAGGCTAGTTAGCGCGCAGAGCGCGACGCCAGTTAGCGCGCAGAGCGCGACGCCAGCTAGTTCCGGTCCCAGTTTTGGCTGCGGCGCACGGCGTCGTGCCAGCGCGCGTACCCGGCGTCCTCGCGCCGGCCCGGCTTGAAGCGGCGGTCGAGCTGCCAGGTCTCGGCGAGCTCGCTGGTCGACGACCACATGCCGGTCGCGAGGCCGGCGAGGAATGCCGCCCCCAGCGCGGTCGTCTCGGCGACCTTCGGCCGGCGTACCGGTCGCTGCAACTCGGTGGCTTGCAGCTCGCACAGCAGGTCGTTCGCCGCGGCGCCGCCGTCGACCGACAGC
>DASZPL010000081.1:0-18965 GCA_035550315.1 Mycobacteriales bacterium
CCGGCGCGGCGGGCCGACCGGGTCGCGCGGCTGCGGTTCCCGGACCCGGCTCCCTGCGGCCGGGTGCCGCTGACCGCCACGGGGCTGTCGAAGTCGTACGGCTCGCTCGAAGTGTTCACCGACGTCGATCTGGCGATCGACCGCGGCAGCCGGGTGGTCGTGCTCGGACTGAACGGCGCCGGCAAGACGACGCTGCTTCGCCTGCTCGCCGGCGTCGAGGCGCCCGACACCGGAGAAGTCCTCCCGGGCCACGGCTTGCGCCTCGGCTACTACGCGCAGGAGCACGAGACCCTCGACCCGGACGCGACCGTGTTGGCCAATCTGGCCGCCGTCGCGCCTGACCTGCCGGAGGTCGACCAGCGCAAGGTGCTCGGCTCGTTCCTGTTCACCGGCGACACCGTCGGCCAGCCCGCCGGCACGTTGTCCGGCGGCGAGAAGACGCGGCTGGCGCTGGCCCGCCTCGTCGTGTCCAGCGCGAACGTGCTGCTGCTCGACGAGCCGACGAACAACCTCGATCCCGCCAGCCGCGACCAGGTGCTGGGAGCGCTGCGCTCCTACCGTGGTGCGATCGTGCTGGTCACTCACGACGAAGGTGCAGTAGCAGCACTCGATCCGGAACGCGTCTTGCTGTTGCCCGACGGCGTCGAGGATCATTGGAGCGCGGAGCTGTCCGACCTGGTGGCGCTGGCATGACCGGATGCGGAGGTGTGACGGTGGCGGAACTGAAAAAGGGAAACCGGATCACGGGTGCCGAGCGCGACAAGCTCTCGGCCGGACTACGCAAGCGGTACGACGCCGGGGAGAGCATCCGGGATCTGGCGTCGTCGACCGGTCGTTCCTACGGTTTCGTGCATCGCGTCCTGGTCGAGTCCGGCGCCAAGCTGCGCGGCCGCGGCGGCCCGACCCGACGGAAGCAGTCCTGAGCGCGGCACCGGTCGACGTCGATCTCTCGACCGTCGGCCTGCGATTCGACGTCGACGGCGCCGTCGCGCGGCTCACGCTGTGCCGGCCGGAGCGGCGCAACGCGCAGACACCGAGCATGTGGTTGGCGCTCGCCGCGATCGGAGCCGCCGTCCCCGACGACGTCCGCGTTGTCGTGGTGGCCGGCGAGGGACCGTCGTTTTCCGCCGGCCTCGATCGCCGGATGTTCACGCCGGAGGGGGTCCCCGGCGAGGGCTCGCTCGATGAGGTGTTCGCCGGCGACGACGGCCGGGTCGCGTCGGTGATCGCGTCGTACCAAGCCGGGTTCAGCTGGCTGCGCGACCCGCGGTTCGTCTCGGTGGCCGCCGTGCGCGGGCACGCGGTCGGCGCCGGGTTCCAGCTCGCGCTCGCGTGCGACCTGCGGGTGGTCGCCGACGACGCGCAGTTCACGATGGCCGAGCCGACCCTCGGCCTGGTGCCCGATCTCGGCGGCACCCAGCCGCTGGTCGAGCTGATCGGCTACCCGCGGGCGCTCGAGATCTGTGCAACCGGGCGGCGGTTCAGCGCTGCCGAGGCGGAGCGCACCGGGCTGGCCAACCTCGTCGTTCCCGGCGACCAGCTGGAGACCGCGACGGACGACCTGGTCGCCGCGCTGCTGTCCACCAACCGCGACGCGGTGGCCGGCACCAAGCGGCTGCTGATCGATGCCCGGTCGCGGTCCTACGACGAGCAGCTGCAGGCCGAGCGGGAGATCCAGGTCGGGCGGCTTCGGGCACTGCGAGCCGCGGCGGCGGCCGCCCTTTAGGCTGGCTCGGTGGACCTCGCCCTCAGCCCCGAACAAGCCGCCACCCGCCAGGCCGTCCGCGACTGGGTCGACGCCGTCGTCGCCCCGGCCGCGATCCGCAACGACCGCGAGGAGCGGTTTCCGCAGGAGGCGCTCGACGGGCTGCGGCGCGACGGCTGGATCGGCCTGACCATCCCGGCGGAGTACGGCGGCGGCGGCGCCGACCCGCTGACCTACTGTCTGGTGATCGAGGAGCTGGGCCGCGGCGACGCGAACGTCCGCTCCATCCTGTCGGTGCACCTCGGCCTGGTTGCCGGGTCGATCGCGCGGTGGGGGACCGACGAGCAGAAGCAGCAGTGGCTGCCGGCGATGGCGTCGGGCGAGACGCTCGGCTGCTTCTGCCTCACCGAACCTGACCACGGCTCCGATCCGGCGTCGCTCGAGACCAGCGCGGTGCGGGAGGGCGACTCCTACCGGATCAACGGCTCGAAGATCTTCATCACAAACGGTGACATCGCCGGTGTCGCCCTGGTAATGGCGCGCACTGGCGGCCCGGGCGCCCGTGGCGTCTCGGCGTTCCTGGTGCCGTGTGACACGCCAGGCTTCAACCCCAAGCCGATCCACGGCAAGCTCGGCCTGCGGTCGTGCGACACTGCCGAGATCGCGCTCGACGACGTCGTCATCCCGGTGTCGGCGCTCCTCGGTTCGGAGGGCGACGGCATCAAGGTGGCGCTCTCGGCGCTCGACGACGGCAGGATGTCGCTCGCGGCATCCTGCGTCGGCCTGGCGCAGAACGCGCTCGAGGTGATGACGTCCTACGCCGGGCAGCGTGAGCAGTTCGGCAAGCCGATCGCGTCGTACCAGCTGGTGCAGGAGCTGATCGCGGACACCGCGGTCGAGGTCGACGCGGCCCGGCTGCTGACCTGGCGGGTCGCCGACCTGAAGATGCGGGGCGAGAAGTACACCCTGGCGGCGTCGATGGCGAAGTACTACGCATCGGAAGCGTCGGTGCGGGCCGCGAACGCCGCCGTGCAGGTGCACGGCGGATACGGCTACGTCGACGAGTTCGTCGTCGGCAAGCTGCTGCGCGACGCGCGGGTGACGACGCTCTACGAGGGCACCTCGCAGGTGCAGAAGCTGCTCATCGGGCGCGCGTTGACCGGCGTCTCCGCGTTCACCTAGCCCGCGTCACAGCTCGGTGCGGAGCTGCCAGAGCAGCGGGAAGAACCGCAGATCCCGTCGCTCGCGCAGGTAGCCGACGCCGACCGAGCCGCCGGTGCCCGGCTTATAGCCGATCTCGCGTTCCACCACCGTGGTGTGCAGCGCTCGCCACTGCGCCGACAGCTCGTCGTGGTCGAGCAGCCCTTCGGCGATGTCCCACAGGTCGCCGTACGACGCCCGGTCGCGGGCGATGGCGAGCAGCGACTGCCGGACGTCGTCGGTGCTGTTCGTCGCGAGCCCGCGCCCGCCGAGCGTCGCGACGAAGCCATCCCACAGCGTCGGCTCGTCCAGCCGGCGGCGCAGTCGCGCCAGCTGCTCGTGGGTGGTGCCGCGCAGCCGGCTCACCACTCGCTCGTCTTTCAACCCGGACAGGAACTCCAGCTCGCGGAACTGCACCGATTGGAACCCGGAGGCGGGCGCGAGCAGCAACCGGAAGTCGAGGAAGTCCTGCGGCGACATGGTCTCGAGCACCGGCAGCTGAGCGATGAGGACGTGCTCGACCTGCACGACCCGGCGCAGCAGGTGACGCACCCGCCACGCGGCGTCGGCGTCCGCGACTCCGCCGAGCAACAGGTCGCGCACCATCGTCAGCTCGTGCAGCAGCAACTTGAACCACAGCTCGTAGACCTGATGCATGGTGATGAACAGCAGCTCGTCGTGCGACGGCGGATCGGACTCGGGCACTTGCTGCTGTAGCAGGACGTCGAGTCGCAGGTAGCTTCCATAGGAGAGCTGGCCACCGGCTTCGCCGAACTGGGTTGTCATCCTTCGGACCATACGGTGGTGATGCGGGAACGGAATCGCGCCCGCCAACGTTGCCCGGTACGGAGGTAGTGCAGGTATGTCGATGGGCGGGCCGATGGCCGGGTGGCACCTGGCCCGGTCGTTCCAGCGCGACAGCTCCGTCGTCGACAAGCAGCTGCCGCCTGGGACGTTGCGCCGGATCGCGCGGTTCGCCAGTCCCTACCGCCGCCAGCTGGTCTGGTTCCTGCTGCTGATCATCCTGGACGCGGCGATCGGTGCGGTGAACCCGTTGATCTTCCGGGCGATCATCGACCACGGCATCATCAAGGGCCGGGTCGGAATCACCGAGCTGCTGGCCGGCGTGGTCGCGCTGCTCGCACTGCTCGACGCCGTGGACTCGCTGGGCAGCCGGTGGTTCTCCGCCCGGATCGGCGAGGGCCTGATCTACGACATGCGCTCGAAGGTCTTCGAGCACATCCAGCGGATGCCGATCGCGTTCTTCACCCGCACCCAGACCGGCGCACTGATCAGCCGGATCAACAACGACGTGCTCGGCGCGCAGCAGGCATTCACCGGCACGCTGTCCAACGTCGTCAGCAACGTCATCAGCGTCGGCATCGTGCTGGCCGCGATGTTTGTGCTGTCGTGGCAGATCACGTTGCTCGCGCTGGTGCTGCTGCCGCTGTTCATCGTGCCGGCGCGGCTGATGTCGGGCCGGTTGCAGCGGATCACGCGGGAGAGCTACGCCCTCAACGCCGAGATGTCCTCGCAGATGACCGAGCGGTTCAACATGGCCGGCGCCTTACTGGTGAAGCTGTTCGGCCGCCCCGCCGACGAGGATCAGGTGTTCCGCGGCAAGGCGCGTCGGGTCGCCGACATCGGCGTGCAGCAGGCGATGTATGCCCGGATCCTGTTCGTCTCACTGACGTTGGTCGCCTCGCTGGCGACCGCGCTGGTCTACGGTCTCGGCGGCCGGCTCGCGATCCAAGGTTCGCTGACCGTCGGCACCGTCGTCGCCCTCACCGCGTTCCTCAACCGGCTCTACGGACCGCTCACCTCGCTGTCGAACGTCCAGGTCGACGTGATGACCGCGCTGGTCAGCTTCGACCGCGTCTTCGAGGTGCTGGACCTCCAGCCGATGATCACCGACGCGCCGGACGCCGAGCAGCTGACCGTCGAGCCCGGCCACGCTCCGGCGGTCGAGTTCGACCACGTCAACTTCCGCTACCCGACGGCCGCCGAGGTGTCGCTGGCGTCGCTGGAGTCCATCGCCATCCTCGACAACGCGCCGCCGAAACAGGTGCTGTTCGACGTCAGCTTCACAATCGAGCCCGGGCAACTGGTCGCGCTGGTCGGCCCCTCCGGCGCCGGTAAGACGACGATCTCGCAGCTGGTGAGCCGGATGTACGACGTCCAGTCCGGCGCCGTCCGGGTCGGCGGCAAGGACGTCCGCGACGTGACGCTGGCATCGTTGCGCAGCGTGGTCGGCGTGGTCACACAGGACGCCCACATGTTCCACGACACGATTCGCGCGAACCTCATCTATGCCGACCCGCACGCCAGCGATAAGCGGCTCTGGGAGGTCATCGACGCAGCGCAGATCGGTGATCTGGTGCGCTCGCTGCCGGATGGGCTCGACACGCTGGTCGGTGACCGCGGCTACCGGCTCTCGGGCGGCGAGAAGCAGCGGTTGGCGATCGCCCGGCTGTTGCTGAAGGCGCCTTCGCTCGTCGTACTCGACGAGGCGACCGCGCACCTGGACTCGGAGTCCGAGGGCGCGGTGCAACGCGCGCTGGCGACGGCGTTGCAGGGCCGCACCTCACTGGTGATCGCGCACCGGCTCTCGACCGTCCGCGAGGCCGACCTGATCCTGGTCGTGGATGACGGTCGGATCGTCGAGCGCGGCCGCCACGACGAGCTGATCGAAGCCGGCGGCCTGTACGCCGAGCTGTCGCGGACGCAGTTCAATGCCTCGCCGAGCTCGCCGCTGCCGGCCTCACCCGACCCGATCGTCGATCTGCTCGCCGATACCTCCGGTTGACGGCGGATGGTGGCCGGCCTCGCCGTTCTCCCGGCGGGTCAGACCGCGCGCAATGCACCGCCGTCGACCGGTATGACGCAACCGGTCAGGTAGGACGCCGCAGGGGAGAGCGCGAAGGTGGCGACCCGGCCGAACTCCTCGGGCTCGCCAAATCGGCGAAGCGGGATCGACTCCGCGAGCCGGTCACGGGAGGCGGCGTCCGGGGTCAGCGACAGCGTCCGGTCGGTGGAAACCCGGCCGGGAAGGAAGCCCACCACCCGGATGCCGCGCGGGCCCACCTCGTCGGCCAGCTGCTTGGCCCACATCGCGAGGCCGGGCCGCAACCCGCTCGAGATGGCGAGGCCCGGGATCGGCGCCTTGACCGACGTCGACAGCACGAGTCCGACAGCACCGCCGTCGTCGAGCCGGCTGATGACCGCTCGCGCGGTGCGCACCGCGCCGAGGAACACCGACTCGAACGCGTCGCGCCACTGCTCGTCGGTGGCATCGAGCGCCGGCGTGGCCGGCGGCCCGCCGACGCTGATCAGGGCGCCGTCGAGCCGGCCCCAGCGCTCGACCGCGGCGGCGACCAGCCAATCCGGCGCGTCCGGATCGGCGTTGTCCGCGACCGCGCCTTGGGCGTTGTTGCCCAGCCGCTCTACGGCCGCGGCAACGGCGTCACCCGAGCGCGACGCGACCAGCACGTTCGCGCCCTCGGCAACCAACGCTGCGGCCGCGGCGTACCCCAGTCCCTTGCTGCCACCGGTGACGACGTACACGCGGCCGGTCAGCCCCAAGTCCACGAGGGGCCCTTAGAGCAGCGAGCGGAGGACGTACTGCAGGATGCCGCCGTGGCGGTAGTACTCCGCCTCGCCCGGCGTGTCGATCCGCACCGTCGCGGTGAATGTCTTGCGGTCGGCCTTGACCGTGATCTGCCGGGGAATCCGGTCGACGCCCTCGAGACCGGCGATCTCGAACGTCTCCTCGCCGGTCAGCCCGAGCGACTCCCGGCTCTCGCTGTCGGTGAACTGCAGCGGCAGCACGCCATTGCCGATCAGTTTGGAGCGGTGGATCCGCTCGAACGACTCGGCAATCACGGCGCGGACGCCGAGCAGCATCGTCCCCTTCGCCGCCCAGTCGCGGGACGAGCCGGAGCCGTACTCCTTGCCGGCGAGCACGACCAGCGGGACGCCCTCCTCGCGATAGCGCTCAGCCGCCTCGAAGATCGTCATCTGCTCGCCGTCCGGCAGGTGCCGGGTGACGCCGCCCTCGGTGCCGGGGGCAAGTTCGTTGCGCAGCCGGATGTTCGCGAACGTCCCGCGGATCATCACCTCGTGGTTGCCGCGGCGGGAGCCATAGGAGTTGAAGTCGCGGCGCTCGACGCCGTGCTCGGTGAGGTATTGCCCGGCGGGCGAGTCGGTCTTGAACGAGCCGGCGGGGGAGATGTGGTCGGTCGTCACGCTGTCACCGAGCATCGCCAGCACCCGCGCGCCGCGGATGTCGGTGATGCCGGCCGGCTCGCGGTCCATCCCGTCGAAGTACGGCGGTCGGCGGACGTAGGTCGAGCCGTCGTCCCACGCGAACGAGTCGCCGCTCGGCACCTCGAGCCCCTGCCACTGTTCGTCGCCGGCGAACACGTCGGCGTACGACGACGAGAAGCCCGTCGCCTGCACGGTCGCCGTGATGACCTCCTGCACCTCCTGCGGCGAGGGCCACAGGTCGGGCAGGTAGACGTCCTTGCCTTCGGCGTCCTGGCCAATCGGGTCGTCGAGCAGGTTGATGTCCATCGTGCCGGCGAGCGCGTAGGCCACGACGAGCGGCGGCGACATCAGGTAGTTCATCTTCACGTCGGGGTTGATCCGACCCTCGAAGTTGCGGTTGCCGGACAGCACCGACACGACCGCGAGGTCGTTGTCGTTGACCGCCTGCGACACCTCCGGGATCAGCGGCCCGGAGTTGCCGATGCAGGTCGTGCAGCCATAACCCACGAGGCCGAAGCCGAGCTTGTCGAGGTACGGCGTGAGCCCGGCGCGCTCGTAGTAGTCCATGACCACCTTCGAGCCCGGCGCCAACGATGTCTTGACCCACGGCTTGCGTTGCAGGCCGTGCTCGACCGCCTTCTTCGCCAGCAGCGCGGCCGCGACCATCACCGACGGGTTGGAGGTGTTGGTGCATGAGGTGATCGCCGCGACCACGACCGCGCCGTGGTCGATCTCGACGGCCTCGCCGTCGAGCGAGAACCGCGCCGGGTTGCTCGGCCGGCCGTCGCTCGACGTGGCCGCGGTGACCGGCTCGTCGTGGCTGCCGCTGCGCGTGACCGATGGCGGGTCGCTGGCCGGGAACGACTCCTTCGACGCCTCGTCCGCGCCGTTGTGGTCGTCGCCGTTGGCGGCGTAGCTGCCCAGCGCCGCGCGGAACGCGTCCTTGGCGGTCTTCAGCGGGACCCGATCTTGCGGCCGCTTCGGGCCGGCGAGTGACGGCTCGACCGTCGACAGGTCAAGCTCGAGCCGCTCGGAGTAGGCGGGCTCGCGGTCCGGCTCGTGCCAGAGGCCCTGCGCCTTGGCATAGGCCTCGATCAGCTGGACGGCCTCGTCGGGGCGCCCGGTGAGCCGCAGGTAGGTCAGCGTCTCGTCGTCGATCGGGAAGATGGCGCAGGTCGAGCCGTACTCCGGGCTCATGTTGCCGATGGTCGCGCGGTTGGCGAGCGGCACGGAGGCGACGCCGGGGCCATAGAACTCGACGAACTTCCCGACCACGCCGTGCTGCCGCAGCATCTCGGTGATGGTCAGGACCAGGTCGGTGGCCGTCGCGCCTTCCGGCAGCTCGCCGGAGAGCTTGAAGCCGACCACCCGCGGGATCAGCATCGACACCGGCTGGCCGAGCATCGCGGCCTCCGCCTCGATGCCGCCGACGCCCCAGCCGAGTACGCCGAGGCCGTTGATCATCGTGGTGTGTGAGTCGGTGCCGACCAGCGTGTCGGGGTACGCCGTACCGTCCTTCTCGAAGACCACCCGGGCGAGGTACTCCAGGTTGACCTGGTGGACGATGCCGGTGTCCGGCGGCACGACGGTGAAGTCGTGGAACGCGTTCTGACCCCAGCGCAGGAACTGGTAGCGCTCGGCGTTGCGCTCGAACTCGAGCGCGGCGTTGCGCTGGAACGCGTCCGGCGCGCCGAACACGTCGACGATCACCGAGTGGTCGATCACCAGCTCGGTCGGCACCAGCGGATTGATCTTCTTCGGGTCGCCGCCGAGATCCGCCATCGCCTCGCGCATCGCGGCCAGGTCGACAACGCACGGGACGCCGGTGAAGTCCTGCATGATGACCCGCGCGGGGGTGAACTGGATCTCGGTGTCCGGCTCGGCGTCGGGATCCCAGCCGGCCAGGGCGCGCACCTGATCGGCGGTGACGTGATGACCGTCCTCGTTGCGCAGCAGGTTTTCCAGTAGCACCTTCAGGCTGTAGGGCAACCGTTCGCTGCCCTCGACCGCGTCGAGCCGGTAGATCGTGACATCACGGTCGCCGACAGTGAGGCTGGCTCGGGCGTCAAAGCTGTTGGTGTCGGTCATCGAGATCCTGTCTTGGAATCGGGTCAGCGGGTGAGCGAGCAGCCTCCCGCACGGCTTGCTCGGCGAGGTCGAGCACCCCGTCGAGATGGGTCACCGGCATGCCGGTGGCGAGCTGCGCGACCAGGCCGTCGTAGACCAGCGTCAGGAACGCCGCGAGCGTCTCGATCGGCACGTCGTCGCGCACCACGCCGGCGTCGCGCTGCCGGGCCAGCCGCGCCTGGGTCGCGCGGGTGATGGAGCGGAGATGGTGCTGCCACAACGCCGAGAACAGCGGGTCGGTGCGCACCCGTCGCGACACCTCGAGCTGGACGCCGAGCCAGCCGGCGTCCTTGTCGCGGAGCTTGTACATCGCGCCGACCAGGCCGAAGTCGTCGACCAGCGTGGCCACTTCTTCGGCGTCCTCTTCGGCCAGCGCGAGGAACAGCGCGTCCTTGTCGGTGAAGTGGTGGAAGATCGCGCCTCGGGACAGGCCGGTCTCCTCTTCCAACCGGCGCACCGTGGCACCTTCGTAGCCGTACGTCGCGAACGCCCGACGGGCGCCGTCGAGGACTCGGCGGCGCGTGGCCTCGAGCCGCTCCGGGCTGACCTTCGGCATGCCGGCACCTTACCAAACCGTACGTCCGTCTTGCAATAACCGAAGCGCAGGTTGCGCGCTCGTAGTGACGTGTACCCGCAGATTCGCCGCCGTCTCGCGCGTCAGGGGGTGCGGGCGGCGATCCGGCGCAACGGCGGCAGCGTGGGCGGCGGCTGGCGGCGCGGCGGCAGCTGGGCCAGCAGCGTGGTGGTGGCCGCCGTCACCGTGCGGACAGCCTCCTCGAACGCTGCCTCGGTCGCCGGCGAGGTCGACTGCACGCCGCTGACCTTTCGCACGTACTGTCGCGCCGCCGCCTCGATCTCGGTCGGCGTCGCCGCCGGCTTGAGGCCGCGCAACGTGGTGATGTTCCGGCACATACGCCGACGATACGGCGCGGCCGCTAGAGGACGACCAGCGTGCGGCCGCCCTCGCCGCGCTGCATTCGTGCAAACGCCTCGTCAATGCCGTCGAGGCCGATCCGATGGGTGACCAGCGCATCCAGGTCGAGCCGGCCGGCCCGCCAGTGGTCGACCAGTTCGGGTACGTCGCCGTCCGGGTCCGAGGAGCCGTAGACGCATCCGGACAGCGAGCGGGCGAAGTGGAACAGCTCCAGCGCACCGAACTCGACCCGGTCCTCGCGCCGCCCGACGCCGACCACGACCGCGCGCCCGCCCCGTCGGGTCGCGCTCCAGGCCTGCCGGATCGTCGCGCCGCGCCCGATGCACTCGACCGCGACGTCGACGCCGCGTCCGTCGGTGAGCTCACGCACCTGCTTGGCCAGGTCGTCACCGCCGAGCCGGAACTCCGTGGCGCCACACGCCCGAGCCAGCGGCTCCTTGTCGGCCGCGATGTCGACGGCGATCACCTGAGCCGCGCCGGCCAGCCGCGCGCCTTGCACCGCCGAGAGGCCGATCCCGCCGAGTCCGAGCACCAGCACCGACTCGCCGGGCTGCGCGCGGGCCGTCCGGCGTACCGCCCCGACGCCGGTGAGCACTGCGCAGCCGAGCAGCGCGGCGGTCTCGAGCGGCACGTCGTCACCGATCGGCACGACCGCCCGCTGCTCGACGACCGTCTCGGTCGCGAACGCGCCCGTGCCGAGGGCCGCGGCGATCTCGGTGCCGTCGCAGATCGCGTGCGGGCCGGTGCTCGCGCTTGGTGGCCGCTCGCACAGCCACGGCTCGCCGGCCAGGCAGAACCAGCAGCCCCGGCAGGCCGGCGCCCAGTTCAGGACGACGTGGTCGCCTACCGAGGCTGTGGTCACGGCGTCGCCGACGGCGACCACCGTGCCGGAGCCCTCGTGGCCGAGGATGGCGGGCACCGGTTGCGCCAGCGCACCGGATGCCAATGACAGGTCGGAGTGGCAGACGCCGGCCGCCGCAAGCTGCACCCGCACGTCGTGGCTGCCGAGCTCGCGCAGCGTGACATCGCGAACCTCGTGGTGACCGCCCTGCGCGTCGAGCACCGCAGCGGCGACCACGACCTCAGCGTATTCCGTTGGGGTACGGCGCTAGCGTGGCGGCGATGGGCGCGATCGAGCAGGTTGCCGGGTGGGTCGCCGAGGCCGAGCGGATCACCGTGATGACCGGCGCCGGCATCAGCACCGACAGCGGCATCCCCGACTTCCGCGGTCCGAACGGCGTCTGGACCCGGAACCCGGCGGCCGAGCGACTTTCGACGTACCAGGACTATGTCCGGGACCCGGCGGTCCGCCGCGACGCCTGGGCGAGGCGGGTCGAGCATCCCGGCTGGGACGCGCAGCCCAACGCCGGCCATCGCGCACTGGCCGACCTCGAGCGCAGCGGCAAGCTGGTCGCGCTGATCACCCAGAACATCGACGAGCTGCACCAGCGGGCCGGATCGAGTCCAGATTTGGTGCACGAGCTGCACGGCACGATGTGGCACGCCGAATGCGTCGAGTGCGGCTGGCGCCGGCCGATGGCGGAGCTGCTCGACCGGGTGCGAGCGGGGGAGGCCGACCCGCCGTGCGCCGACTGCGGCGGCATCGTGAAGTCGGCGACGATCTCATTCGGCCAGCAGCTCGATCCCGACGTGGTCGACCGGTCGGCGGCGGCGGCGACGAACTGCGACCTGTTCCTGGCGATCGGCTCCTCGCTGACCGTCCATCCGGCGGCCGGGCTGTGCGGGCTCGCCGTCGATGCCGGTGCGCGGCTCGTCGTGATCAACGCGCAGCCGACGCCGTACGACGACATCGCCGCTGCCGTGATCCGCGAGCCGATCAGCAAGGTGCTGCCTGCCCTGGTCGCGTCATTGCATCCGGCGTACCTTCCGAATCATGAAGGTTCCGCTCACCTGCGCTGACTTCCTGGACCGGGCCGAGGCCGTCTACCGCGACCGGATCGGGGTCATCGACGAGCCCGACGCGCCGGACTCGTTGGGCGAGCTGACGTACGGCGAGGTCGCGGCGCGGACCCGGGCGCTGCAGGCCGGGCTCGACGAGATCGGCATCGAGCGGGGCGAGCGGATCGCCGTGGTCTCACCGAACGCCGCGCGACTGCTGGAGCTGTTCTACGCCGTGCCGGCATCCGGCCGGGTGCTGGTGCCGATCAACTTCCGGTTGCACGTCGACGAGGTGTCCTTCATCGTCGAGCACTCCGGCGCGAGCATGTTGCTGGTCGATCCCGAGCTCGACGAGCCGCTCGGGACGGTCGCCGCGAAGCATCGGATCGTGCTCGGCCGCAGCAGCGACGAGGCGTTGCTGCGGCCTGATCGTGAGCCGGAGCCGTGGCTGGACGCGGACGAGGACGCGACCGCGACCATCAACTACACCAGCGGCACGACGGCGCGGCCCAAGGGGGTGCAGATCACCCATCGCAACTTGTGGGTGAACGCCGTCACCTTCGGCCTGCACGCCGGCGTCAGCGACTGGGACACCTACCTGCACACGCTGCCGATGTTCCATGCCAACGGCTGGGGGATGCTCTACACCGCCGCGGCGCTGGGCGTGCCGCAGGTGGTGCTGCGCAAGGTCGACGGCACCGAGATCCTGCGGCGGATCGACCGCCACGGCGTGACCTTCATGTGTGCCGCACCGGCGGTCGTCAACGCCATCCTCGACGCCCGCGCCGGCTGGGACGGCCCGGTGCCGGGTGCGGGCCGGGTCGCTCGGGTGATCTGCGCAGGCGCGCCGCCGCCGTCGACGACGATCGAGCGGATCGAGGACGAGCTGGGCTGGGAGTTCTGCCAGATCTACGGCCTCACCGAGACATCGCCGCTGCTCACCATCAACCGCCGCCAGCGCGAGGACGCCGAGGCGCCGGTCGCGGCGATCTCGAAGCGGCTCAGCCGCGCGGGCGCACCCGCGCTCGGCGTGAAGCTGGCGGTCAGCGACGCGGGCGAGGTACTCGCGCGGTCCAACGTCGTGCTCGAGGGTTACTGGCAGCAGCCGGAGGCGACGGCCGAGGCGTTGGAGGGCGGCTGGTTCCACACCGGCGACGGCGGCGAGATCGACGACGAGGGCTACCTCACGATCTCGGACCGGAAGAAGGACATCATCATCACCGGCGGCGAGAACGTCTCCTCGATCGAGGTGGAGGACTGCGTCTACGCCGCGCCCGGCGTCGCCGAGTGCGCCGTGATCGGCGTACCGCACGAGAAGTGGGGCGAGACCGTCAAGGCGATCGTCGTGCGCGCGCCCGGCGCGCAGGTCAGCGAATCCGACATCATCGCCCACTGCAAGTCGCGGATCGCCAGCTACAAGGCGCCGACCTCGGTCGATTTCGTCGACGTGATCCCGCGCACCGCGACCGGCAAAGTGCAGAAGTTCAAGTTGCGCGAGCCCTACTGGTCCGGTCGCGACCGCCAGGTGAACTGACAGCGAATAGTCTGGCCGCCGTGCTGACGGCGCCCGACTATCCGTTCACCTTGCATCGGCTCGACAACGGCCTGCGGGTCATCGTCAGCGAGGACCACCTGGCGCCGGTCGTCGCGATCAACATCTGGTACGACGTCGGATCCCGGCACGAGACGCCGGGCCGCACCGGCTTTGCCCACCTTTTCGAGCACCTGATGTTCCAGGGCTCGGCCAACGTCGCGCGGGGCGAGCACTTCGCTTTGATCAACGGCGCCGGCGGCACGCTCAACGGCACGACCTGGTGCGACCGCACCAACTACTACGACACGCTGCCGTCGCACCACCTGGCCACCGGGCTGTGGCTGGAAGCCGACCGGATGGGCGGTCTGCTCGCCGCGCTCGACCAGGACAACCTCGACAACCAGCGCGAGGTGGTGAAGAACGAGAAGCGGCAGAGCTACGACAACCAGCCGTACGGGTCATGGCTGGGTCACCTGCACGAGATGTGCTTTCCGCCAGGGCATCCATACCACCACACGACGATCGGGTCGATGGCCGACCTGGACGCCGCCTCGCTGGAAGACGCGCGCGACTTCTACCGCACCTGGTACGCCCCGGACAACGCGGTGCTCACCGTCGTCGGCGACGTCGAGACCGCCGAGGTGATCGATCTGGCGAACCAGTACTTCGGCGGCATCCCCGCGAAGGCGGCGTTCCCGGCACCGCCGCCGACCACCATCGATGCGCGGATCGGCCGCGAGGTACGTCGTACCGTGCCCGACCGGGTGCCGGTGCCCCGGGTGTTCGTCGGCTACCGCATCGGTGTGTTCGGCAGCCCGGCGTTCGACGCGGCGCGGGTCACAGCGATGGTCCTCGGTGGCGGCCGTGGCAGCCGGCTCTACAAGGCGCTCGTCCTCGACCGGCAGCTGCTGCAACCGGGCGACGACACCATCGTCGACTGCTGGCCGTTCATCGGCGGCGCCGCGCTCGCCATCGCCGACCTGCCGGCCCGCGACGGCATCGATGCGGCGGAGCTCGAGGCGGCGTACCACGAACAAGTCGCAGGTCTCGCCGCCGGTATCACCGAGGCGGAGATGGAGCGCGCACAGGCGCTGCTCGCCAGCCAGTGGATGCACCAGCTGAGCAAGGTCGACGGGCGCGCCGACGCGTTCGGGCAGTACGCGACGCTGCTGGGCGATCCCGGCCGGCTGAACGACGCGCTGCCCGCGCTGCAACGGGTGACCGCCGACGAGGTGGCACAAGTTGCCGCCGAGACGCTGCGGCCGGACAACCGCGCGGTCATCACCTTCCTGCCCGACACCACCATGGACGGCGAGGCGGCAGCGTGACACCGCAGGCGAGGCCGGAGCCGGGCCAGCCGCGATCGTGGCACTTTCCCGCGTTCGAGCGGCGCGACGTGCCAGGCGGCCAGGTGATCGCCTGCGACCTGCCCGGGCGGCCACTCGCGGTCGTTTCGCTGCTGCTCGACGCCGGTGCCGTGCGGGAGCCGACCGGCCGGGAAGGGGTCGCGGAGCTCGCGGCGCGGGCCCTGTCGGAAGGAACCAAGCAGCGAGACGCGCAGGCGTTCGCCGTCGCGGGGGAGCGGCTCGGCGCAACCTGGCGGGCAGCCGCCGACTGGGACTCGCTGCGCTGCGGGTTCGAGGTGCCGGCGGCCGAGCTCGGCGCCGCCGCCGAGCTGCTCACCGAGGCGGTTCGCGAACCGGCCCTCACCGCCGACACGCTGGCGCGGATCCGCGAGGAGCGGATCGACGAGGTCGGCATCGACCGCAGCCAACCCGGCGTGCGGGCGGTCGAGGCGTTCGCGGCGGAGGTGTTCGATCCGGCCAGCCGCTACGCCCGGCCGGATGCCGGCGACGTCGCCTCCCTGTCCGCCATCACCGATGACGACATCCGCACGTTCTACGACGACCGGATCGCCCAGGGCGATGCCACATTGATCCTCGCCGGCAATCTCAGCAAGGTTGACGTCGACCGCGTCGCGACGACGGTCCTCGACGGCCGCCAGAAGACCGACCAGCCGTCGACGGTCGCCGGCCAACCCGGTGGCACCGGCCGCCGGGTCGTCATCGTCGATCGTCCGGGCGCCGTGCAGTCGATGCTCGTGGTCGGGCACGACGGCCCGCCGCGCCGGATCGATGACTACGTGCCGATGACGATGATGGCGATGGTCCTCGGCGGCATGTTCGGCTCGCGGCTGAACCTCAAGCTCCGCGAGGAGAAGGGCTACACCTACGGCGCCTTTGCCGGTTTCGACGCCCGGCGCGACGGTGGCGTCTTCCTCGCCCGAGCCGCGGTGCAGAGCGAGGTCACATTGCCGGCGCTGCGCGACCTGGTCGAGCAACTGGAGCGCACCCACGCAGAGGGCGTCACTGACGCCGAGCTCGATCAGGCGCGCTCCTACCGAGCGGGGGTGTTCCCGATCAACTTCGCCGCGGTCAACGCCGTCGCCTCCGGGCTCGGCGATCTGGTGGTCCACGGCTTCCCCGACGACCATTTCGACCGGCTGCGCGAGGCGATCACCGCCGTCGGCAAGGACGCCGTCGACGCGGCTGCCGGCAGCCGGCTTCGTCCCGATGACCTGGTGACTGTCGTGGTGGGCGACGCCGCGCCGATCCGAGCGGAGCTGGAAACCGCCGGGCTCGGTCCGGTGACCGTCGTGCGTGACGAGGAGTAGGCCGATTCGCCGACTCGGCTGGGTCCTGTTCGCAGGCCTGCTGCTGACCCTGCTGCCGCGGGCCGGTGCCGCCGCGGCACCGGCGGGAAGCGGCCCGCCGGTCGTGATCTTCGCGGTGCCCGGACTGCAGTGGTCGGACGCCGCCGCGATGCCGACGCTGCAGCGGTTGGCGGCCAATGGTGCGGACGGCGAGCTGAGCGTCCGCACGGCCGCCACGACGACGTACTGCGCGAGCGGCAATCTCGTGGTGTCGTCCGGCGACCGTGCGCTGGCGCCGTACCCGACCTGCGCCGTCGGGCAGTGGCAGCAGCTGCGGCAGCGCAACCTGGCGGGCCGGTTCGCCGCCGACATCGGCGCCCTCGGCAAGGCGTTGCATGCGGCTGGCGTCCCGACCGTTGCGGCCTC
Organism: Mycobacteriales bacterium; assembly: GCA_035550315.1. GTDB lineage: Bacteria > Actinomycetota > Actinomycetes > JAFAQI01 > JAFAQI01 > DASZPL01. The sequence continues at coordinate 16,745 of DASZPL010000081.1, forward strand.
GCCGCTGGCAGCTCCCATGCTCGCCCGGCACGACGGCCGGGTCGACCAGGTCGCATCGCCGTCACAGGCGGTCCGCACGTCCGGCGTTGCCGCGATCCTCGACCCGCGGCTGTTCCGGCAGCCGCCCGACGACAGGCAGGCAGCTGCCCGCGCCGTCGACGCCGACCTCGCGCAGGTCGTCGCCGGGCTGCCCGCGAGCGCCGTCTTGGTCGTGGCCGGCACCAGCGACAGCCAGACCGGCGGGCCGCACCTGCACGCGCTGGTGATCTCTGGTCCCGGCTGGTCACACCGGGAGCTTCGCTCGCCGTCGACCGGCCGGGCACCATTCGTGCAGCTGATCGACCTGGCTCCGACCATCCTCGAGATCCGCGGCATCACGCCGCCGAGCAGCATGGTCGGCCGGCCGATGACGATGAGCGGCGCGACGGTGCGCTCGATCTCGTCGTACGTCGACGACGACCGGCATGCGGTCGCGCAGCGCGGCATCTCGCATGGCGTGCTGCAGCTGCTCGGCGGGCTCGCCATCATCGTGGTGATCCTCGCGTTCCTGCCGATGCTGGCCGCCCGCCGGAGCGCGCAGCTGATCGCGCTCGGGCTCGCGCCGTCGCCCGCCATCGTGTTCCTCGCGAATGCGCTGCCGTGGTGGCGGTGGGGAGCGCTCAGCTTCTTCCCGTTGATCGTCGCCGGCGCCGCCCTGGTCGGAGCCGGGGCGGCGTGGCTCGGGCGTCGTCGCGGCGGCTGGCGCGCCATGACCGCGCGGGTCGGCTTCGTCGTCGCCGTCGCCGCCCTCGACCAGCTCACCGGTTCGCACTTGCAGCTATCCGCCCCGCTGGCCGACAACCCGACCGTCGCGGGTCGGTTCCGCGGGATGGGCAACCTCGACTTCGCGGCGTTCATGACCGCGGCGCTGCTGCTTGCGGCGCTGCTGGCGGGCCGGCTGCCGCGGCGGCAGGCAATCCTGACGGTCGTCGGCATCGGGGTCTTCGCCGTGGTCATCGATGGCGCGCCGCCGCTCGGCGACGACTTCGGTGGGGTAATCGCGCTGGTGCCGTCGTTCGCATTGCTGGCCGCCCTGGTCGCGGGCGCCCGGATCACCGTCCGCCGGATCATCGCGGTGATCGTGGGCACGGCGATCGTGGCGATCGGGGTCGCGCTCGCCGACTACTCGCGGCCGGCGGCCGACCAGACCCACGTCGGACGGTTCGTGGGACAGGTGCTGCACGGCGGCGCGTGGACCGTGGTGCACCGCAAGCTGGAGTCGTCGGTGTCGACCGTCGGGTTCACGATCGGGACGGGGGTCGTGTTCGCCGCGGTCATCGCCGCCTGCCTCGCCTGGTCGCGGATCGTCGCGACGTTGCGTGAGGTGCCCGGGCTGCTGCCCGGCGCCATTGCGGCCACCGTCGGTGCGGTCCTCGGCGTCGCGCTCAACGACTCCGGCATCCCGATCGCCGCGATGGCGGTCATCGTCGGCGTGAGTGCGGCCTACGCCACCCGCTCAGCGGTCACGAGCGGGGGGGCGCCACTGGCGGCGCCGGAACCGCGAGTCCCGGCGTAGCGCCGCCAGCCGCTCCCGGCGAAGTTCCAGTTCTTCGGCGTCGTCCAACGGCGCAAGCGGCCCAGCCACGTGGCTCAGCAGGTAGTCGGCCAGCGCCGGGTTGCGGGCCAGCACCGGTCCATGCAGGTACGTCGCGACGACGCTGCCCTGCACCGCGCCGTCGACACCGGCATCGCCATTCCCCACGCCGGCCAACACCTGAGCGAACGGCCTGGCATCCGGCCCGAGGACCGTGCGCCCGCCGTGGTTCTCATAGCCGGTAACGCGGCCGACGCCGGGAAGCGGGGTCTCGCCGAGCAGCTCGCCGACGGCGCGGCTGCCCGGCAACCGGTCGGTGCGGCAGTCCACGATGCCCAGACCCGGGTGCACCGCGCCGGCGCCGTCGAGAAACGTCTCGCCCAGGATCTGGAACCCCGCGCACACGGCGAGGATCGGCTTGCCGGCGCCCGCCGCCCGCCGCAGCGTGCCATCGGCCAACCGGCTGACCGCCAACGTCTGCGCCGAGTCCTCGCCGCCGCCGAGAACGTAGAGGTCTACGTCGGCCGGCACCGCCTGGTCGATGCCGACTTCGACGGTCTCCGCCGCCACTCGGCGCCACCGCAGCCGTTGTTCGAGGACGCGGGCGTTGCCGCCGTCGCCGTACGTTCCCAACACCGACGGGAAGAG
>DASZPL010000082.1:0-19730 GCA_035550315.1 Mycobacteriales bacterium
GGAGGGAGAGCGGGCTTGCGGCGGGACGGAGGCACGGCCCGAGCGTAAGGGGCGGCCCGGGCTACCGTGAACCGGGAGGAGGCCGACGATGGCGTTCTACCGGCAGGTTGGTGACGTGCCGCCGAAGCGGCACACCCAGCATCGCCGCCCGGACGGCGGCCTTTACGCCGAGGAGCTGATGGGTGCCGAGGGGTTCTCGTCGGACTCCTCGTTGCTCTACCACCGCGGCATCCCGTCGGCGATCACCGCCGCGCGACCGTGGGACCTGCCGGCCGCCGCCACGACGCCGAACTCGCCGCTGCTGCCGCGTCACCTCAGGCTGCACGACCTCGTCCCCGGCAACGACTGGAAGCGGCTCGACCCTGTCACCGGACGCCGCGTCGTCCTCGGCAATGCCGACGTCCGCATCGGCTACGCCGTCGCCGGCGAGACCTCGCCCTACTACCGCAATGCGATCGGCGACGAATGTGTGTACGTCGAAGCCGGCAGCGCCGTCATCGAGACCGTGTTCGGCGCGCTGCCGGCCCGCGCCGGTGACTACGTCGTGATTCCGCGCGCCACCACGCACCGCTGGGTGCTCGACGGCGCCGAGCCGCTGCGGCTGTACGCGATCGAGGCGAACAGCCACATCGCGCCGCCCCACCGCTACCTGTCACGGTTCGGCCAGTTCCTGGAACACGCGCCGTACTGCGAGCGGGACCTGCACAGCCCGGCCGAGCCGCTGCTCGAGGAGGGCGAGCAGGTCGAGGTCTACGTGAAGCATCGCGGACCCGGCGGTGTCGCCGGCAGCGTCCACGCGCACGCGACCCACCCGTTCGACGTCGTCGGCTGGGACGGATGTCTGTACCCGTACACCTTCAACGTCGCCGACTACGAGCCGATCACCGGACGGGTGCACCAGCCGCCGCCGGTCCACCAGGTCTTCGAAGGCGGCAACTTCGTGGTGTGCAACTTCGTGCCGCGCAAGGTCGACTACCACCCGCTCGCGATCCCGGTGCCGTACTACCACTCCAACGTCGACAGCGACGAGGTGATGTTCTACTGCGGCGGCGACTACGAGGCCCGCAAAGGCTCGGGGATCGGACTGGGCTCGGTGTCGCTGCACCCCGGCGGATTCGCGCACGGCCCGCAGCCCGGCGCCGTCGAGCGCAGCCTCGGCGTCGAGTTCTTCGACGAGCTCGCCGTCATGGTCGACACGTTCCGGCCGCTCGAGCTGGGCGAGGCTGCAGCGGCGTGCGAGGACCCGGCCTACGCCTGGAGCTGGAGCCAGCACTGACGGCGACCTTCGCATACGGCGTGTCCGCCGCGGGCGGGTCTGCTCGGGTGTGCGCCCGCGTCGGTGACCGGATCCTGGACCTGGCGGATGCCGCGAAGCGGCGCGGCTTCGGCCAGGTCGACCTGTTGACCGCACCGACCCTCGACCCATTGCTTGCCGCGGGTCCGGACGTGTGGCGCGCGACCCACGCGGCGGTGCGCGAATGGGCGGCCGACGACGATGTCCGCTCCTTGGCCGACGTGGACCTTTTGCTGCCGTTCACCGTCGCGGACTACGTGGACTTCTACGCCAGCGAACACCACGCGCGCAACGTCAGCCGGATTCTGCGGCCGGGCCAGCCGGAGCTGCGCGAGAACTGGCGGCATCAGCCGATCGGTTACCACGGCCGCGCCGGGACCGTCGTCGTCAGTGGCACCTCGGTCCGGCGTCCGCGCGGGCCGGTGCCGACCGAGGGCGGCGTGCAGCTTCGGGCGACCGCCCGGCTCGATGTCGAGGCCGAGATGGGGTTCGTGGTGGGCGTGCCGTCCGCGCTGGGCTCGCCGGTGTCGGTCGACGAGTTCGCCGACCACGTCTTCGGCGTCGTCCTGCTCAATGACTGGTCGGCGCGTGACATCCAGGCCTGGGAGTCCGTGCCGCTCGGACCGTTCCTCGGCAAGTCGTTCCTGACGTCGGTGTCGCCGTGGGTGGTGCCGCTCGACGCGCTTGACGCGGTGCGGATCCGGTCGCCCTCGGCCGACACCGACCTGCCGGCGTACCTCGTCGAGACCGCGCCATGGGGCCTCGACATCGACCTGGAGCTGGAGGTCAACGGCGAGGTGGTCTCCCGGCCGCCGTACCGCGCGATGCATTGGTCGCCGGCACAGCTGCTCGCGCACCTGACCGTCAACGGTGCGAGCTTGCGGACCGGGGACCTGGTCGCGTCGGGCACCGTCAGCGGTGCCGCGCCGGATCAGGTCGGATCGTTGCTCGAGCGCTGGGCCGGCGAACGGTTCTTGGCCGACGGCGACGAGGTCGTGATCCGCGCCGGCGGCGCGGTCGACCTCGGCGAGGTCCGCGGCACCGTGGCGCCGGCCCGCTAGGCCCGCGAACGTACGACGGCGGCCACGGCTGCGTCGATGTGCTTGATCGCCGTCGCGGTGTTACGAATGCCGCTGAGCAGGATCGAGAACGTCACGGATCGGCCGCCCTCGGTCGTGGTGTAACCGGACAGCGTGCTGATGTGGTCCAGTGTCCCGGTCTTGGCGTGCACGACGCCTTTGACATGCGGGCCGCACAACCGGGACTTCAAGGTGCCGTTGGGACGGCAGGAGACCGGCAGACCGGAGTAGATCGTCTTGTAGACAGCGGACAGTTGGGGCAGCTTTGTGAGCCAGGCGACGAAGTTCCCGGGCGTCTCGCGGTCGCGGTAGGACAAGCCCGATCCATCAAAGAACCGGCCGAGCGGCAGGCTGAGCCGGTGCGCCATCCGCTGCACGGCGGCGATCCCGGTCGCCCGGTTGCCGTGGCGGCCAGTGAAATGGAAGCCGGCTTCCCGGAGCATCATCTCGGCGTAGTAGTTGATCGACTCGCGCAACGTCATGTTGACGATCTTCGACAGCGGCCGCGAGCGGTGCGAGGTCAAGAGCACGCGGGTTCCGGTCGGCGCCGGCTGCACCTTGATGGGACCCCGGACATGGATGCCGACATGCCTGAGCGCCTTCCGCCAAAGCCCGGCATTCGCGTGGGTGGGATCGGCGAGGAACGACTTGTTGGACTGCCAGTTGTCGTTGTCGACGCTGAACGCATCGACCGCTCCTGATTCTTCGGGTAGGAAGTCGTGCTTCCACCCGGGCGCCCGCGTGCCGTGCGAGTAGCGCGAGTCGTCGATCACGATCGAGCCGGTCACGCGCCGCAGGCCCTGCTTGTGCAGCTGGCGGGCGATGCCGGCGAGGTCGCCGTGGGTCAGTGTCGGGTCGCCCGACCCCACCAGAGTCAAGTCACCGGCAAGCGTCCCGCCCGGGTCGACAGCGGCCGAGCCGTAGACGCGGGTCACGTAGCGGAAGCTGGGGCCGGCCTCGAACAGCAGGGCCGCGGTGGTGAGCAGCTTCTCGTTGCTGGCGGGAGCCGAGGAGGTGTTGGCGTGATGGGAGATGGTTCCGACGCCGTCGACTTGCATCCGGTAGTCGACGTGTCGCGCCGCGCTGCCGTGGAATGCCTGCGCGACCTTGGCGGCGAGCCGGCTCAGGGCCGGTGACCGCTCGTGCGAACCTGCGCGCGCCGGTGACGGAGCCGCGACCATCGCCATCGCCAGCGCCAGGCACGCCGCTGTGGCGAAGAGCGACAGTCTGGGGCGGCGCATGACCGCTCTACCGTAATGGCGTCATGGACCACGACGCAGGCGCAGCGGAAGTCGGTGTCGGTCCGCTGCCGAAACCGTGGCCGGACGATCCGCGGCTCGACCCGACGTTGCTGGCAGAGGGAGACCGGCGCAACGTCGTCGACCGCTACCGCTATTGGTCAAACGACGCGATCGTCGCGGACCTGACTGGCCGGCGGCGGGAGTTTCATGTCGCCATCGAGAACTGGCAGCACGACTTCAACATCGGCACCGTGGTCCGCAACGCCAACGCGTTCCTGGCGGCGGCGGTGCACATCGTCGGCCGCCGGCGGTGGAACCGCCGTGGCGCTATGGTGACCGACCGGTACGTCGACATCCGCCATCACTCGACGGTCTCGGACCTGATGGCGTGGGCCGATGCCGAGCATTTGCCGGTGATCGGCGTGGACCTGTTGCCGGGTTCGGTGAGCATCGTCGACGCCGAGTTGCCGCGCCGCTGCGTGCTGCTGTTCGGCCAGGAAGGGCCGGGTCTCAGTGACGTGGCGCGGGAGCAGGTGGCCGCGATCCTGCACGTCCCGCAGGGCGGGTCCACCCGCTCGATCAACGCGGGCGTCGCAAGCGGGATTGCGATGTATGAGTGGGTCCGCCGCTACGGCTGACGGACGGTGCAACGGCTCGGCACGACGTTGAGCGCGATCGGGTAGGCGCGGCAGATCGGTGGCCGCTCGTCGTGCGCCGTACACAGCCTCGACTCCGGGTCGAACCGATCGCACCGGTACGCGTGCATGCCGTCGTGGCGTGCGCCGGTTGCCCGCCAGTGTTCGGCGGCGAATCTCAGGTCTTCCGCGCCGGTTGTGGCTGCGGACTGCCGGATGTCGGCCGGGCCGAGTGGATACCAAACCGGGTCGCAGCAGTCGCCGCAGGCGGAGCAGGCTCCGGTCACGGCGGTCACACCCGGCAGGATAGAGCCGTGACTGACGCCCCCGACTGGCTCTCGAGCACGCTGGCTTCGGACGGCGCCTCCGGCCGCGGCGCGCTGGCGCCGTGGATTCGCGCGCTGTCGCCGGAGGCAACCGTCGCCGGGCCCGCCCTGACCGTTGCAGTGAGCCGCGACGACAACCAGCCCATGCGCGACGTCCCCGCCAGCGTGACGACGCCCGGCACCGTGCTGGTCGTCGGCGGTGCTGCCGAGTCGCGGACTGCGGTGCTCGGCGACCTAGTCGCCCGTGAGTTGCTGGCGGCAGGGGTGGTCGCCGTCGTGACCGACGGGCTGATTCGCGACTCCCGCGCGGTGGCCGAGCTCGGGCTGCCGGTGTGGGCGCGCGGCGTCACTCCGGTCGCCTCCGCCAAGGCCGGACCTGGCCGCATCGGTGGCGCGGTCGCGATCGGCGGCGTCGTCGTGCACGACGGCGACTTCGTGGTGGCCGATGCCGACGGCGTCGTGGTGTGGCCGGCGGCCGAGGCCGAGACCTTCCTGGCAGCCGCGGATGCGAAGCGGCAGGCAGATGACGAACGGCTCGCCAAGTTGCGCCAGCCGACCTGACAATTCTGTTGCGGGCATCCGGCAGGGTGGACGGGTGCCGCTCGGTCACTACCGCGAACTGCTGCGACGCCCGCACGTCGCCGGTGTGCTGGCGACGTCGCTGCTGGCGCGGCTGCCGCAGGGGATGTCGGGCCTGGCCATCTTGCTGTTCCTGGTGCCGGTAGTCGGTTATGGCCGAAGTGGCGGCGCAACCGGCGTCGCGGTCGCGACGGGGGCACTGTCGAGCGTCTGGTTGGCGCGGCTGATCGACCGCATCGGGGTACGCCGGGTGCTGTTGCCGGTCGCGTTGGTCTACGGCGGCGGGATGATCGGCCTCGCCGAGAGCCGGGGTGGGCCCTACCCGGTGGTGCTCGTCATCTGCGCGGTCATCGGCGCCGCCACGCCACCGATCACGAGCGTGGTGCGCGGGCTCTGGCCGCAGATTCTGGATCCGGCGTCCGCGCAGACGGCGTACGGCTTGGAGGCGACGGCGCAGGAGCTGATCTACATCGCCGGCCCCGCCGTGGTCGCGCTGATCGCGGGCCTCGCCGACGCCCGGACGGCGGTGTTCACCACCGGCGCAGTCGGGTTGCTCGGATCGGCCGCGTTTGCCGGGGTGACGCCGCTGGTCGGGCGATCGCGGGCCGAGCGGTCGGCGGTAGCCGTCTGGCGATCGGGAGTCGTGACCTACGCCCTCGTCGGGCTCGGGCTGACCGCGGCGTTCAGCATGGCCGAGGTCGCGACCGTTGCCTTCATCGGCGGCCACGGTGCGTCGGCCCGCTCCGGCGTCGTCCTCGCGTTGTGGAGCTTCGGCTCGATGGTCGGCGGCCTCGCCTTCGGCCGCCCAGCAACGACCGTCACCGACCTGCGGCTCGCGCTGGCGATCACGACGATGAGTGCCGGGATCGCCTTGGCAGCGGCCGCGCCCGGCTCGGTGGGGCTCGCGGTCATCCTCGTCATCGGCGGCGCGACGATTGCGCCGACGCTCGCCCGGTTGAACTCCAGGATCGCCGCGGCTGCGCCCGCCGGCGCGACGGTCGAGGCGTTCGGCTGGCTGGCTGCCGCCTACCTCATTGGCGTCTCGCTCGGCGCATCCGCGGGCGGGTTCGCCGTCGACGGTGCCGGTCCGCGCTGGACCTTCGGGCTGGCGGCGCTTGCCGCGATGACCGGGGTCGCCGTGATCGGCACGCGAGCCCGACCGTCCAGGTAGCGTCGGTGCGTGCCGTCCGACAAATTGCCGATCCAGATGCTGCACGATCGCGTCCTGGTTTCGATCGACCCGGACGCGGGGGAGCGGCGATCCACCGGCGGCATCGTGATCCCGGCGACCGCCAAGGTGGGCAAACGGCTGGCTTGGGCCGAAGTGGTGGCCACCGGGGCGAATGTCCGAACCGTGCAGGTCGGCGACCGGGTGCTGTTCGACCCGGATGACCGCGCCGAGATCGAGCTGCACGGCGTCGGCTACGTGCTGTTGCGCGAACGCGACATTCACGCGGTCGCGGCGGAGCGGCTCGAGGAAGTGGCCGCGCCCGGCCTCTATCTATAGAGGAGCCATCGGGCTATAGAGGAGCCATCGGGCGCTGCGGCGAAATGATTGGCATGCGGCGCCTCCCGATCATCGCCATTGCGGTCGCCTCGCTCGCGTTGCCGGCCGTCGTTGTCGCGGCCCACGCGGCCCCTGTCGCGACGCCGAGCGCGTCCAATCCCGGTCACTGCGACCCGATCGGTGGTTGGCGACCGGGCGACGGCGTCCACAACTGCCTGCTGCCGTTTCCGAACGACTACTTCACGACGTACGACGCGCACAGCCGGACGCATCGCCGGGTCGCGCTGCGTACAGCCGGCATGCCGGTCAACCGGCTCGGACTGCACATCAACGCGACCGCGTGGGACCGCAGCGACGGGTTCAGCGTCGGTTCGCAGCTGTTGGTCGACGTGCCGGGCATGACGAGCAACGCCGATCTCGCGCCGTCGCGGTTGCCTCGAGTCGACGACATCGGCCGCTACCGGGCGAAGCGGGCCGGCGTGGTGGTGATCGACACCCGGACGGGCAAGCGCTGGCCGGTGTGGGCGGAGCTCGACCAGTACACGTCCGAGGGCGGGCCCGCCCTGTTGCCGAGCGGCACCAGGCAACAGGATCTGATGATTCATCCGGCGGTCAACTTCGCGCCGGCCACGCGTTACGTCGTCGGGCTGCGGCACCTGCGGCTCGATAACGGACGGCTCGCGAAGCCGACGGCGGCGTTCGCGGCGTACCGCGACGGCCGCGCACCAGCGTCCGACCCGCGCACCCGCCACTTCCGGTCGATCTTCCGGACCCTCGCGAAGGCCGGCGTCCACCGTCACGGCCTCTACCTGGCGTGGGACTTCACGACCGCCAGCGTCCGCAACACCACCGGGCGGCTGCTGGCGATGCGCAATGACGCGTTCCGGCTGCTCGGCGACCACAACCTGGCCGACGGCAAGGTGCAGGGGCATGCGCCGGCGTTCCGGATCACCAAGGTCAAGCGCGACCCGAGCCCGCAGCTCGCTAAGGAGGTGCACGGCCGGATCACGGTGCCCTGCTACATCGAGCCGAGCTGCGCGCCGGTCGGCGACTTCGGGCTGACGCATGGCCTCTACGGCGTGCCGCGCCGCAGCTCGAAGGCCACGTTCCATCCGCAGTTCACCTGCGACGTACCGAAGGTCGCCTTTGGCCGACATCACCAACAGCTGCGTCCATCGCTGTACGGCCACGGGCTGTTCGGAGACCAGAGCGAGGTGACTGCCGGCAACGTCGAGGACATGTCGCAGCGGCACGGCATGTTGGAGTGCGCGGTCAACTGGTACGGCATGTCCGAGACCGACCTGCCGAACGCGCTGCTCGACCTCACCGACCTGTCAAACTTCCCGACCCTGGTCGACCGGGTGCAACAAGGCGTGCTCGACTTCCTCTACATGGCCCGGCTGATGATCCACCCGGGCGGGCTGTGCACCAGCAAGGTGTTCCACCGCGCGAACGGCCACTGCATCATCAACCGCCACCGCGCCTACTACGACGGCAACTCGCAAGGCGGCATCAACGGCGGCACGGTGTGCGCCGTGATCCCGGACGCGACCAGATGCGTCCTCGGCGTGTCCGGGATGGACTATTCGATGCTTCTGCCGCGCTCGTCCGACTTCGTCGCGACCGACGCGTTGCTCGCCAACCCGCTCAAGCCGCTGCACGGCCTGTCCTACTCAACCATCCTCGACACGAACTATCCCGACCAGTCGCAGCGGATGGTGACGCTCGACCTGGTCCAGATGCTGTGGGACCGCAGCGACCCCGACGGTTACGCGGCGCGGATGACGACGCACCCGCTGCCGGACACGCCGCGCCATCACGCGCTGTTGCAGATCGCCTGGGGCGACCACCAGGTGACGGACGTCCAGGCCGCGGCGGAGGCGCGCACGATCGGCGCGCGGCTGGTCACGCCTGCGTTGCTCAAGGCACGGCAGCGGCCGTGGCGGCAGCCGTTCTGGGGGATCCGGCCGATGCACGGTCAGCGATACGACGGGTCGGCCCTAGTGATGTTCGACAGCGGCCCGGTGCGCAAGGTGCACGGCGTGACCTACGGCACGAACCCGCCACCGCGCGCCGACGTTGCGAACCGGTCGGGCGTCGACCCGCACGAGGGTCCGCGGGCGACGGTATGCGGGCAGCGGCAGAAGTCGGCGTTCCTTCGGCCGCAGGGCGTCGTGACGCTGCCGTGTGGTGGCCCGCCGTACTTCGACATGGACTGGAACGGGAAGGCGGGCCTGCACCGTCACGGTTAGGAGGCGACGGCCTCCCAGCTGGCGGCGAAGCCCGGATGCAGCGGCAGCCGGGTGACGTCGGCGACCGTCACCCAGCGCATCTCGGCGGTCTCGGCACCGCGCGCGGCCACGGCGAACGGCGTCGCAATGTCGGCGATGACTGTCCAATAGGCCCAGCCGCCGTGGTCGTCGCAGTGCACCCGGTCGACCTCGACCGCGCCGAGCAGATGGTCGGCGCCGCGCATCTCCTCGACCGCCTCGCGCAGCGCCGCCTCCTCGGGCGACTCCCACGAGGCCCGCGCCCCGCCGGGCACGCCCCAAGTGCGGCCGTGGTGGGTCCACCACGCACGGCGTTGCAGCAGCACCTGGCCTTCGCTGCGCAGCAGCAGGCCGGCTGCGCCGAACCGCCCCCAGTGCTCGTGGCGCGCGTCACACCGGACCCAGCCGTCCCCGTCCGGAAGCATGCGCACCTTGCCACTGTTGCACTGTTCGCACCCCGACGAGAGGCTGGAGCCCATGTTGTTCGCCCGGCACAAGACCGCGATGATCGACCCTGCCGACGCGCTGCCCGGTCGCTCCGAACGACCCTTCGACCTGCCCGCCACCCACTTCGTGCTCGGCACCCCGCTGGAGCCGCCGTACCCCGGCACCGTCGAGGTCGCCTACTTCGGCCTCGGCTGCTTCTGGGGCGCCGAGCGGTTGTTCTGGCAGCTCGACGGGGTGGTCTCGACGGCCGCGGGATACCAGGGCGGATTCACCCCCAATCCGACGTACGAAGAGGTGTGCAGCGCGCGCACCGGCCACGCCGAGGTCGTCAAGGTCGTCTTCGACCCGACCCGGATCGGCTACGCCGACCTGCTCAAGGTGTTCTGGGAGGCGCACGACCCGACCCAGGGCATGCGGCAGGGCAACGACGTCGGCACGCAGTACCGCTCCGCGATCTACGTGACGTCCGAGGCGCAGCGCGACGCTGCGTTGGCCAGCCGCGACGCCTTCCAGCCCGCGCTGGATGCGGTCGGGTACGGCGCGATCACCACCGAGGTTGCCGATGCCGGCGAGTTCTATTACGCCGAGGCATACCACCAGCAGTACTTGGCCAAGGTCCCCAACGGCTACTGCGGCCTCGCCGGCACCGGCGCCACCTGCCCGGTGGGGCTTGGCGTCAGCAACCGTGACGTATGACCCGGCGCTGCATCGGGGGGCCGCGGCTTACTACCGGCGTGGTCGGCCGCCGTACTCACCGGCGCTTGAGTCGTTTCTGACCGAACGACTAGATCTGGATGGCACAAGAAGGCTGCTCGATGCGGGTTGCGGTCCCGGCGTACTGACCGTCCGGTTGGCGCCGCTGTTCGACGAGGTCGTCGCACTCGACCCGGACCTCGACATGTTGGCCGAAGGGCGACGGGCTGCTGAGAGCCTGGGCATCGGCAACATCTCCTGGGTCCAGGCCGTCGCCGAGGATCTACCCGATGTCGCGCCGGGGCCGTACCGGTTGGTGACGTTCGGCCAGTCGTTTCATTGGACCGACGAGCAGCGGGTCGCCGAAACCGTCTTCGACCTGCTCGAGCCGAATGGTGCGCTCGCCCTGATCGTCCATACCGTGGATGGTCGGCCCGAACCACCCAGCGCCGGTCCGGCGATCCCTCATGCAGCGATCAAGGAGCTCGTCCAGAAGTACCTCGGCTCCACGAAGCGCGCCGGTGACGGATTCGCGCCGACGCGAAACCACAGGTTCGAAGACGTGCTGGTGCGAACTCGCTTCGGCGCTCCCGATTCAGTCCTGTTGCCCGGTGTGCCGAATCTGATCCGCGACAGCGAATCCGTCGTCGCCGGCTACTTCTCGTTCGCCTGGTGTGCACCGCACCTGTTCGGTGACCGCGTCGAGGACTTCGCTGCTGAGTTGCGTGCGCTGCTCAAGACCCGGTCGCCCGACGGCAAATTCTGGGACTGGCCGGGTGATACCGAGGTCGTGCTCGCCCGTAAGTCCGCCTGAGTCGTCATTTGCCGACGGTCCGCTGCAGCCTTGGCAATCCCTCGCCGGTGAGCTCGTCGATGACGATACGACGCCCCGCCATCAGCATCACGAGCGCCTCGGCCGAGCCGCTGACCTCGGGTCCGTCGCCATGCGTCCACTCCACGTCGGAGGCAGTGAGCGTTAGTCCTGCGACGTACCGGTTGGCGCGGAAGATGATGCTCGTGGCGACGTAACTCGCAATGGCGACGAGCTGTGATTCGGGCAGATCTCGCCTGATGCTGAGCAGTCGGCAGATGTCCTGGCCGTGGACGAACACATGCGTGAGTGCCCTGATCTCGCGACCTCCGCGTGCCGGCTTGCGGTTGGCAGCGGCGGTGCGAAACGAGCGCAGGATCGTCGCCGGCTCCTGCTGACCCTGGGTCTGACCGTCGACGGCGAGCCAACGGTCGTAGTCAAAGCCATGGCGAAGCAGTCCTGCCGCAACCCGGGAAACTCGGAAGGCACCTGTTTCGCCTGCGGTGATGTGAGCGAGCACGTCGCGGACGCGCCACTGACTGCAGAGCGACTGGGCGTCCCACTGCTCGTCGTCCAGCCCAGCCAGTCGATCTACCAGATCCAGCATCTGGTCGCGCACCGCGTCCGACGTCACTGTCTCAGCATCCTCGTTGACGTGGCTGGCGGGCATCAGGCCGCGGTTATGGTGACTCGCGATGAAGCACGTTGACCCGGACCGGCTCGGCCGGTTCGCGCTGTCGGTCTGGCAGTACAAGCAGGGCGAGATCGTCTCGTTGATGATTCATCTCGGTGATCGGCTCGGTCTCTACCGCGCGATGGACGACGCGGGGCCGCTGACCGCCGGCGAGCTGGCAGGCCGCACCGAGCTTGATGAGCGCTGGTTGCTGGAGTGGCTGCGCTGCCAGGCCGCGGCCGGCCTGATCGAGAGCAGCGACGGGGCGACGTTCGAGCTGAGTCCGGAAGCGGCCAGTGTGCTGGCTGACGAGCAAGGCAGCGTGTGGTTCGCCGCCGGCGCGTTTCACGGCTACGCGACCACGCCGGATGTCGTGGATCGGCTCGCCGACGCATTCCGCACCGGCATCGGGTTGAGCTACGACGACCTCGGGCCGTCCGCCGCACACAGCGTCGAGCGCATGCTGGGTCCTTGGGTCCGGCTCGCGCTGGTGCCGATGATCCTCCCGGCACTGTCGGGCGTCGTCGATCGGTTGGATCGCGGCGCGCGCGTCGTCGACGTCGGTTGCGGTGCCGGTATCGCGATTGCCGCAATGGCCGAACGCTTCCCGACGTCGAGCTTCGACGGTTACGACCCGTCGGAGCATGCGATTGACCGCGCCCGGCACAACGCGGCCAAGCTGTCCAACGTCACGCTTCGGGTCGCAGCGGCGGCGGACCTCCCGGCCGAGCCGACGTACGACCTCGTCCTGACCCTCGACTGCCTGCACGACATGCCCGACCCGCAAGGCGCGATCCGGGCGATCCGGGCGGCCATCCAGGAGGACGGGGTCTGGCTGATCAAAGACATCCGCGCCAAGAGTGACTGGCATGACAACCTGCGCAATCCGCTGCTCGCGATGATGTACGGCACGTCCGTCGCGACTTGCATGTCGAGCGCGCTGTCCGAGCCGGGTGGCGCAGGGCTCGGCACTCTCGGGCTGACCACCGAGCTCGCCGAGCAGTTCGTCCGGGAGGCCGGCTTCCGCACGTTCCTGGTTCGCGACTTCGACGACCCGGCCAACCTCTACTACGAGGTCCGTCCGTAGCTCCGTCACCCATTTAGAGGTACGTGAACAGCACCATCTGGGTGGCGTAGGCGATCACCTGGCCGGCTTCGTCCCACATCGTGGTCTCGATCGAAGCCCAACCGTCGTCGGCCCACCGCGCCCGGTCGTGGGCGAGCACCCACTCCGTACGCAACGGCTCGAACAAGTGCACGGTCAGGTCCGCGCTCGGCGCGAACCATCGCGGCCCGCTGTGGCCGATCCGCTCGCCGACCGATCCCGGCATCCGGTCGGCCAGAGTGACGACGCCCAACGGGTCCAACGATCCGTCCGGTGCCAACGGCGGATCATCGAAGCGCAACCAGGTCGCGACGTCTGACGACACCGGCTCGAACGGTTCCCACGGCGGATGTCCGAGCGCGGCGCGCCCCTCGATCCGCTGCCAGAATGCGAGAGTCTCCGGCGGAGTGACTGCGGCCGGTGGCGGGTCGCGGTACGACGGGCATTGCGCCGGCGGCGGGACGTCGGGGGGTTTGACATCCACGAAGGACGGGCCGGTGCGAGCGGAGCCGAAGACCGCGATCGTCGTCGCACCTGCCGCGGCGCCGGCGTTTCGGACCTCGACGATGACCTGGGTCGCGGACCGGCCGTGCCGCAAGACGTTGACCGCGACCTCGAGATCGCCGGCTTCCACCGCGCCGGCGAAAACCGTCGTGCAGGTCCGCAGTCGCTGCGCAGCATCCCGGACCTCGGCGCCGGCGGCGCGAAGCGCGATCGCCACGACGACACCGCCCTGCGGAAAGCGCGCGAGGTCCCAGCTATGGCTCAGGCTGGCGGCGTACCTCCCCTGGTCGATTTTGCGGACGGCGGTGTCGTCCGCAAAGCTCGCCATCTCGCCAGCATCTCGTGCCGGCGCGCAGGCCGCTTCTGAATTTCAGGTGGCGGACCAGTTCACGTCGCGTCCGGCGAGTGCGATGACCTCGTCAAGCGCTGATGCGCCGTCGGGTGCCGGCTGCGGCGGGCCGAACATCACGTCCGTCCCGGCGGGCATGTCGGGATTGACGAATGCGCTGAGGAACTGGCGGGCGGCATGGACGAGCTCCGGCTCGCAGTCGTAGTCCTGGCCGGTTGCGCGCGCCAGGTCCCAGCCATGGACGACCAGCTCGTCGGCAGCGATCAGCCCAACCATCTCTCCCGGCGTCTCCATGGCCGCGATCCGGGTCATTCCTTGCCAAGCGTCGGGCGCTCGCCAAGCATCGGCCAACGTCTCCAGGTCGCGCCGGATGCGAGCGCGCCAGTCGCCACTGAGTCGTGACGCGTCTCCCGACGGACCCTGATCGCCACCGTCCGGCGTCTGCTTGCGGGCCGCCGCCGTGAAGGCAAGTGCGAGCCCGCCGATGTGATCGACCAGATCTCCAACGGTGTACGACGGGCACGGTGTCGGCTTACTCAACTGGGTGTCGCCGACCGATTCGACCAGGTGCGCCATTCGCTGGGCAGCCGGCATCAAGTCAAGGGTGCTCATGGTGATGTGACGTTGCTGGCCCGGCGAACTCATCGCTTAGGGGCCGCTGCGGTAGTCGTAGGGGTCGATGCGGGCGGTGAGTCCGGTGGGGCTGGTCCAGGTGATGGTGTCGGTGTCGGGGTTTTTGACGTAGGTCCAGCCGGCGTGTGTTTTGGCGCGGTGCCAGCGCCGGTCGAGTGGGGTGAGGTTGAGCGTGCTGGTGGCCCCGCCGTCGGCGTAGGGGATGCGATGGTCGAGGTCGCAACCGCTCGCGGGCACCCGGCTGTGCGGCCCGGCCGAGTGCACGTGCAGCGCAATCAGGTGTTCGGCGAGTTCGGGTGGCACGGTGTAGCTGGTGCGGCCGTAGTCCAGACACCGGCCGGTGGTCTCCTCGAGCAGCATCCGGCGGAGTGGGGCGCCGTCGGCGAGCAGCCAGCGGGCTGCGTCGGCGGGGATGGGTCCGATGCCGGGGATCTCGGCGGGATGGTCGGCGAGCCCGAGCAGCGTCGCCGCGTCGACGGTGATGACCACGGTGGGCGGGCGGCCGTGCAGCGTGCCGGCCTCGGGGGAGTCCAGGTAGCGCTCGGCCAGCTCGCGCAGCCCGGCGAGTTTCCGCTGCGCGAGGGTGCCGCCGAGGGTGTCACGGTGTGTGGCGGCGTAGCGGGTCAGGGTCATCGAGATCGGGGTGGTGATCTCCAGCGGGCCGCGTACGAACAGTTCGCCGGTGCCGTCCGGTCCGGCGGTGTGCTCCACCGCGCAGTCGCGCCGGGCCGTGGTGGCGTTGGTGGTCCAGTCGGGGTCGAGCCGGGCAGCCCAGCGGGTCAGGCTCGCTTTGAACTCCGCCAGCGACTGCACCGCAGCGCCGTCGATGACGGCGGCTTCGAGTTGGGCGGCGGTCTGCTCGTCGAGGGCGTAGCTGGCCTCGCACAACGCCCGCACCTGCGGGTAGGAGATCTCACCGCGCGCCATCGCCGCCGCGGTGGCCGGCCGGCGGGCGGCCAGCTCACGCGCGACGTGCACCTTCACCTCCGCCGCATACACGCTGCAAGTCGTGGCGAGCGCGATCTCATGCGCCGCGTAATCCTCCGACCGCCCACCCTCCCGGCCCGCCGCGTCCGGGCCCGGTTCCGGGCCGGCGATCGCCGCGATCAGCTCGAGCTTGACCGCCTCCAGCTGGTTGCCCAGCCGCTCCAGCTGCTGCAACGCGTGCGTGCGCCCGGCGGCTGAAAGCTCACCGAACGGTGTCACCGTCAACAAGCCAAGGGTCTGCGCCCCCACCGGCCCGCCCAACGCCTCCAGCACGAACCGGTCCGCGTCGTTGCATTGAATTCGGTCGCTGGTCTCGGGCTCATCGTCTGAGACCGATTCGCTGTCGGATGCGGGCGGCTCCGCCTCATCCTCAGCCGCCGCCTGGTCCTCCAGCCACGGCGGCGAGCCCAGCTCGGCGAACACCTCGTCCGGGATCGGCTCCCAGTCCGGCGGCGGCACGAAACCGGCCAGCACGCCGACCCCACCACTCGCAGTGCCTTGGGAGTCGAACATATGTTCGAGTATAACGGGACAGACCGACAGGATCCACCCGAACTTCTGGCGTGTCGTGGTAAGCGGCCGCGCACCCTGAGCTACGTCAAGCCGCTCGGATCCGCCGGCACGTCTGCGGCGTACTGCTGCAACACGTCGAGCGGCACGATCTCCAGTGCTCGCTCGTTGGTCGCGGCCAGCACCACGGGCGGTGCGACCCCGTCGAGGTGCGCCTGGATCCAGCGCGCGGCGACGACGCACCAGCGGTCGCCGGGCGTCAGCCCGGGAAACTGCCACTCCGGGCGCGGCGTCACCAGGTCGTTGCCGACCCGAGTCTGATGGTCGAGGAACTCACGGGTGACGACTGCACAGATGCAGTGGTTGCCGACGTCTTCCGGACCGCTGTTGCAGCAACCGTCTCGGTAGAAGCCGGTCAGCGGATCCGAGCCACAGGGCTCGAGCGGCTCCCCGAGCACGTTGCGTTGGCTAGGCATCGGCCGGCAGTCAGCTCGGCGGTGTCGCGGGGATGCCGAGCTCGTCGAGCATCGTGGTGTAGCGACGCCGGACTCGCTCGACGGCTGCCACGTCGCCGCGCTCCTCGTGCGCCGCGAGCAAGACCCGCCAGGCCTGGTCGTGCGATGAGTCGATCCGGAGCGCTCGTTCTGCCGCCCGGATCGCGGCAGTCGCGTCGCCTGCGTCATGGTGAATGGCGGCGAGGGCGGTGGCTGCCTCGGCGGCGTCGAGCCTGAGCTGTTCGCGCTCCTCGACGACCCACTCCGCCGGGCCGTCCTCGGGAAGCAGTTCGCCGGTGTACGCCGCGAGCGCGCGCGCCAGCACCGGAAGCTGATGGTCCGCAGGGGCGGCATCGAGGCGGAGCCGATGCCACTCGTCGATTGCTTGCCGGAATTCGATGAGGTCGATCTGACAAGGCTCCGGCAGCCGCAACGCGTAGCTCTCGCCCACCCGCTCGACGATGGACGGTTCGCCTCGACTGCGCGACGGCTCAAGCTCGTGGCGGAGCGACGAAACCGCGGCTTGCAGGCTGTGCCGACCGCGCTCGGGCGGTTGGTCCGGCCAGAGGGCGTCGATGATGCGCTCCTCGTGTACGCCTTTACCCATATGCAGCGCCAGCAGCCGCAACATGGCGGCGACGCGCGGGCGGAGCGCGCGCCACGGGGCGTCTTCGCCGTGCAGTTCGAGCGAGAAGCCGCCGAGGCAGCGCAGTTTGGCGGCCGGCTCCTCTTCCGGCGCGCGACTCTGCGGTATGGCCGGCAGCAGGCCGGCCGCGCCAGCCAACGCCACGCGGTTGCCCCAGCCGTTACGGGCCGCGATTTCGCCCGCCAACGCTCGGAGCCGGCCGGCCGAACTCGGATCGAGCTCCGCCTCGGCGTACCAAACGACGGCTCGAGCCGCCCCCACACCGGCCAGCCGGGCGGATTCGTCGGCTCGCCGCACCAGGTCATGGGCCTCGGGCAGGTGCGCCCGTGCTGCCGTCCAGCTCTGGAACGCCAACGCCCAGCACTTGATGACGGCCGCGTCGAGGTTCTCCGCCCGCTCTACGACGTCGTCGAAGAGTGGCATCGACTCACCTTCGTCGAGCGCAACGCCGATCGCTTGCGCCAGCGCGGCGAAGAGGGCGCCCCACTGATCACCGCTGGCGTCACTCGCGGCGACGAGCGAGCCGGCGGCCGCGGCTGCGCTCGGGTCGAAGAAGCCGCGTTGCGCACTGGCGAGCCGGCTGATCCATAGCTGGCCGACGGCTTCGGCGTCGAGTGCGACCTCGTCGAGGTCCGCCACGGAATCGAGGTTGCCGCCAATGCCGCTGGCGATGGCGGTCAGGAAGCGGCCCGCCAAGCGCATGCCGTCGCTGCCGGAGTCGAGGAGATGGGACGCGATTTCGCTGCCGGCCACGAAGTTGCCATCGAGCATCGCTGCGATCGTCGCGGCGAGCCGCCAGCCGTCGCTGGCTTCGATGTCGGTTTCTTGCCACAGCCGGGACGGCTGGGCCCGGGTCGCTGCTCGTAGCCGGATTGCCCAGTCGCGCGAACGTTCTTGGGCGTACGGCGCTCCGATGCCGAGAAATGCCTCCACGGCGAGCCGCTCCGTGCGACACCGCTTCCGGGCCGCGGGGTCGATGAAGTCGACCTCCGCCTGCCGGTACGCCTCGCGCGCCGCGGCTAGTCGACCGTCTGCCAGCAGTTGGTGCGCCTCGCTCATCCGCACCCACGGGTCGGTTTCCAAGCCGCTCGGCACGGCCCCCCGGTCGGTCTCTGCGTTAGAAGTCGCGCCGGCTTTCGACGACCGATTCAGCCGCTGCCGGATCTGTTCGGCCGCGCCCCAGTCGCCCGCCCTGATCCACGCCCGGACCGCGGCCTGATCGCGGCCGACGTCCTGCAGCGCGACCGCCGCCCGGCGGTAGAGCTGTTGCGCGGCTTTTGCGCTCATCCGGGAGACCAGCATCGTCTCGAGCTGCCCTTGGAGCACCGCGTGGTAGCGGTAGCGATACGCGTCGGTCCGGATCGTGAACAACTGCCGTCCGGCTAGTTCCTCGAGGATCTCGGCGCTGTCGGTTCGGTCGAGAAACCGGTCGCATGCCAGCGGGTCGAGGTCGACGATCGCACTGGTCTGGACCATGAACTCCACGATCTCGGCGGGCAGGCCCGCGAGGACGGTCGCGGTGAGGTAGCTGGTCAGGAGCGAGGCTTTGCCCCAAAGTTCGGCGACCGCCCGCTTGCGCTCCGCGAGCGACTTGCCCGAGGTGGACAGGTAGAACATCTGCAGCCCGGCGGCCCACCCCTCGGTCTCGCGGCAGAGCGCGGCGGCGTCTTCGGGCGGCAGCGGCTCCTTGTAATGGAGGCCGAACAGCTGCTCGACCTCCCAGGAGCGAAACCGCAAGTCCTCCGCGGTTAGTTGTTTGAGGTCGATGCCGTCGCGCAGCGTCGCGACCAGCCAGTCCGGTGAGGTGCGCGCCGCAATCAACAGGCGGCCGCGCCGGGGCAACATCGCGGCCAGCCGGCTCACCGTGGCCTGCATCGGTGTGCCTTCAATGAGGTGCACGTCGTCGAGCACCAGCGTGACCGGGAACGTCAGCTGCTCCACGACCGCAAACAGCGACCCGGCGATTGTCGGCGCGGGCGCCAGTCCGGTGCAGTCGGCCAGCAAACCGTGGATGTCGGTGAGCGCCTTCTCGGGATCGACGCTGCCGTTGCTGAAGCTGTAAAACGCCGCGCGGCCAGGCTCCGCGGCGGCGTACTGCGACAGCAATGTCGTCTTGCCGGAACCCGGCGGCCCGGTGACGACGGTGATCGGGGGACTGGTCGCCTCCGCGAGCGGCTTGAGCAGTCGAGGGCGCACCAGCCCCGCGTCAACCGACGGGGGAAGGTCGTCCGGCTGTGGCCGGGACCGCGGTGGCGTCGACAGGGGAGGCCCTCCGTGGCAGCAGCGGCTCAGTGGCCGCAAACTACCGCACGCCGGACACCACCGAAAGCGTTATGGAAAGTCCGACCATTTAGGTCGAAACCAGTCAAATAAGGCCTTCTCGCAACGCGTAGGCGACCGCATGTGACCGGTTGCGAAGCTGGAATCGGCTGGTCACGTCATGCAACACGTTCTTGACGGTTCGTTCCGAGTACGCCAACCGGTCGGCGATTTCGTGGGTGTCCATCCCGTCGGCGACCAGCCGAAGGATGGTGGTCTCGCGGTCGGTGAGTCCGGTCAACGACAGCCCGCGGGGCGAGAGCACCTGGTGCTGCAGTTTCGACACCTGATGAAGGAGTCGACCGATCAGGTCGGTAGGCAGGCTGCCCTCGCCGGCAGCGGCGATCTCGATCACGCGGACCAGTCGCTCCGCGGTGGCATCGTTACGCCGGACGACGCCGCACACGCCGGCCTCGGCGGCGGCGATCAGGTCGGCGTCGTCGACCTCTCCGGGGACGAGGACGGTGCGCTCGCAGCCCAAACGACGTACCGCTCGGAGTGCGTCCAGCGCCCGCTTGTCCACCCGCTCGGTGACGAGGATTCCGATGGTGTGGCTGTCGATGTCGGCTTCGTCGACCAGGCGAAGCTCCGGTCGGGGCCGAAGCGCGGCGACTACGCCGGCGAGCGA
>DASZPL010000083.1:0-19020 GCA_035550315.1 Mycobacteriales bacterium
CGGTCGTCGCGATGCTTCGATGCCCGAGCCTGTCCTTGACTACCTGAATGTCCGCGCCGCCTGCCAGCAGCCACGAGGCGTGTGAATGGCGAAGGTCGTGCGGGCGCACCGGCGGATCGATCCCCGCGTCCTTGCACGCCGGCTCCCAGATCACACGCCGGAACCAGTCGCGCGGGATATGGCCGTCGGTGTCGCGCTTCCGCGTGCCGCGCGGCGCGTCCTTGCCAGCAGCCCGACGCTGAGCGCGATAACGAGCGAAGGCGCCACGACAGTGAGCGCACCGGCAGCGCCCCGCCGTGTAGGCGCTCAACGTTCCGTGCTGGTAGCGACGGCCCTGCTCATTGGGCTCGGTGAGACCGATCGCGTCGATCACGGCGACGGGCGCCGCGGCGGGTTCCTCGTCGGATACCTCGTCAAACGTGAACAGCAAGTCATCGGGCTCCTTGCCTTGCTCCCGCGCCTTTGCAAGCAGCCGGTCCACAAGAGGACGGCTCAACTTGAACCGGCGTGACCGCTTGCCCTTGGGATAGGGCTTGACCAAGAACCGTTCGCCGTTCGGATGGAAGCGCGGTTGCAACTCGACGACGCTGCGCGTGACGGTGAGGATGCAACTCGTCGGGTGCAGGTCACGCACCCGCAGCTCGGTCAGCTCACCCCAGCGCAAGCCCGACTCGATCGCCGTCTCAACCAGCAGCTGGGCGCCGAGCGGTAGCGACTCTTGGAGGACGTCGTACTCCTCAGGTGTGAGGATGCGGTACTCCTTCACCGCCAC
Source organism: Mycobacteriales bacterium (assembly GCA_035550315.1). Lineage (GTDB taxonomy): Bacteria > Actinomycetota > Actinomycetes > JAFAQI01 > JAFAQI01 > DASZPL01. The sequence goes on from DASZPL010000083.1 coordinate 773, forward strand.
CGTCGGACCTTTCACGCCCTTGCACGGGTGCAGCGCGATCATGAAGTCGGACAGCGCCGTCGTGAAGATCGACGACAAGATGATCTTCGCGTGCCGGATGGTCGCGGGGGAGACGCCGGCGTTCGACATCGACATCACCCACTCGCGTACGTGCACGGGAAGGATTAACGACATCTTCATCGGGCCGAACGTCGGCATGAGGTGCTTGTCGATGTTGTAGCGGTAGCTCTGCTTCGTGCTCGGCTCGATCATGTGGTTCGGGAACCAAATGTCGTCGACGTAGGTGCGGAAGGTCATCCGCCCGCGACGCGGGTCGGTCGGCCGCCCGGCGGCGAACTGCGACTCGATGTGCTGCCAGGCCTTGTCAGCGTCCTTGCGGCTCGAAAACGTGCCCGCCGAGCAGGTCCGGCCGTGCAGGTCGAGGTAGTAGGCGGTGTAGCGCGGACGGCCGTCTTTGCCGGCCCGTTTGCGGCTGTATCCCACGCTCTCACCACCATGATCATTTGACCGTCATTTGACCGTGGACCGTGTGTTTTTGGCCGACACGAGCCGACACTCGACGACACGAAAATGGCCTCTGACCTGCACGTTTGCAGGAATGATACACCCCGTGGTAGGCCCTCAGAACGCCGCTCATAACCCAGAGGTCGCAGGTTCAAATCCTGCCCCCGCTACTAGCAGAATCCCTTGCCCAGCAAGGGATTCTCGCATGTCTGGACTTCGTGGAACGCGGCTGGATTCTGGCGAAATTCTGGTGAGAGCGCCTTCCTGGCGATCTTGGTTGAGCGCGATGGACCTCAGGGCTGAAAACCCAGTCGTCCGGATGCGGCCGCACTGGGCGGTCAGGTCGCCAGTCTGCATGTGTGGATAGAACGCACGGATGGCGACGGTGATCCGAAGCCGGGCGCGCGAAGCGATACGCGGCCGCGTCGCGATGAGGCTCATTGCGAACCTGTGCCGATGGCCACAAACCGACCGGAACGAAGCCTGTCGCCTGCGTGTGATCTGGGGATGTTCGGCGGGCGGCGCTCAGCCACTGGCCGCTTTGGCGGAGTCGACGCTTACTGTTGCCGCGTTGCGCTGCCGATGAGTACGACGTCGCTGGGCCGTGACGGGGTGTGGTTGTCGGTTTCGCGGCTGATTGCGAATGCTGCGGTGTCGCTGAAGGCGCTGGGCAGTGGGCTGGTGGCGGTTGGGGCGTTGACGTCTTGGAATTCGCTGACGAGTCGTGGTGCGCCGTCGCGTGGGAGTTGCCAGAGCGCGTAGGTGTGGCCGCTGCCGGGGCCGTGCATTTGGGCGGGCACGATTCGCACTCGCCCGTTTTGGATGAGTGCTGTTGCGGTTGCGCTGCCGGTGCTTGCGTGCAGCGGGACGACCTGGCAGTCCGCGGATCGCTGGCAGGCGCCGATCGACCGGAGTGTCGGCGTGCGGCCGCCGCCGCTGGCGGCTTGCCATCCGGCGATCGTGACCCCGGCGATGATCACGACGGCTGCGGCCGCGGCGAGCAGGCGTTGCCCGCGTTGCTGGCGGCGACGTTCCAGCGCAGCGATGGTGGGAGGGCGCTGGCTGAGGAGGTGTGGCCGGATGTCCGCCCATGCTGGCGGCGGGGCGGTGGTGTCGGCGGCTGCGGAGCCGAGCTGAGCGGCGACAAGCGTGTGGTCGATGAGGGTCTCGGCGCAGTGCGGGCAGTGGTCGAGGTGGGTGAGGAAGGCGGCTTCTTCGTCGGGTTCTAGGGCGTGCAGGGCGTAGCCGGCGGCGAGTTCGTCCCAGTGGTCGTGGTCGGTGGGCGGGCGCATCACAGTGAAGCCTCCCCCGGCTCGATGTTTTCGGCCAACTGGTTGCGCAGCTGTCGCATGGCGTTGAGGGTGCGGCTTTTCACGGTGCCGAGTGGCAGCCCGGTGAGGTTGCTGATCTCGCGTTGGGTGTATCCGCCGTAGTAGGCGAGCGCGAGCACTTCACGGTGCTCGGCGCTGAGCTGGCGGAGCGCGGCGCGGGTCTGCTGCGCGCGGATCCGGGTCCAGGCGGCGTCGTCAGGCCCTGGACCGTGGGCGGCGAGCTCGAGCAGCTCTCGTTCTCCGGCAAGCCGCCGCCGGCGGTTGCCCTCCTGGCGCAGCGAGTCGACCGCCTTGTGGTGGGTGATGGTGAGGATCCAGCTGCTGACCGCGCCGCGGGTCTCGTCGTAGCCCGGTTTGGACCAGACGGTCATGAACACCTGCTGCACGACGTCGTGGGCGAGCTGCGGGTCGCCGAGCAGTCGGTAGGCCAGGCCGAAGCACGGCCCGCCGTAGCGGCGGTAGAGCTCCTCGACCGCCGTCTCGTCGCCGGCCGCGATGCGCGCCAGCAACATCGGATCGCTGACGGGTGTGTCCGTCATGGGATGCCGATGCCGCGTGCTGGAGGTCCGGGCCATATGGGGTGTTCGGCTGGTGAGGCGGATCGGATCACATGCACCGGTATTGAGGTGATCCGCTCGGCTTCGGCGCCCGAATACCCAGCGTGCGTGAACGGGTTGCTGTGATCGGTGCTGGGGTGGCGGGGCTGTCGGCGGCCTACCTGTTGCAGCGCCGCTATGACGTCACGCTGTATGAGTCCGAGGCTCGGCTGGGCGGACACGCGCACACCCACGACGTCGCCAGTCCCGACGCCGGCGCGCTGGCTGTTGACAGCGGGTTCATCGTCCACAACACGACGACGTACCCGCTGCTGACCCGATTGTTCGACGAGCTCGGCATCACCACACAGCCGACGCAGATGAGCATGTCGATCCGCTGCGAGGAATGCGACCTGGAGTACGCCGGCGCCCGCGGCGTGAGCGGCCTGCTGGCCCGGCCAGCCGTCGCGCTGCGTCCACGGTTCGTGCGGATGCTGGGGGAGGTCAGGAAGTTCCACCGGCACGCGCAGCGTGTCCTGGTGCACTGTACCGATGAGATGACCCTTCGGGAGTTTCTGCTCACCGGGCGGTACTCCACCTATTTCGTCGGACACTTCATGGTGCCGGTGGTCTCGTCGGTGTGGTCGTCACCGCCGCAGCTGGTGTTGGAGTATCCGGCCCGCTACTTGTTCGCGTTTCTGCGCAACCACGGCATGCTCTCGGTGTTCGGCTCCCACGAGTGGCGCACCGTCGTCGGCGGCTCCCAGATATACGTCGCACGCGCCGTCAAGCATCTGACTGCCGTCGCCACCGCGACGCCGGTGCGAGCCATCCAGCGCCATGCTGATGGCGTCACGCTCCGCGACGACGCCGACGACAGTGTTGAGTTCGACCGTGTCGTGGTCGCCACCCACGCCGACACCGCCCGCCTCCTGTTGTCCGATCCGACCCCGCAGGAGCGGGCGGTGCTCGGTGCGTTCAGCTACACCAGCAACGACACCGTGCTACACACCGACGATCGAGTGCTTCCGCGGGCACCGCGCGCCCAGGCCGGCTGGAACTATCTACTGCCCGCCTGCCGAGCGAACGCCGATCGCGTCGTCGTCTCCTATGACATGACTCGGCTGCAGCGACTGCCCACCGACGAGCGCTACGTGGTGACGCTGAACGCGACCGAGCGGATCGAGGCGTCCCGGGTGGTTGCACGGATGCGCTACGAGCACCCGGTGTACACGACCCGGTCGGTCCGCGCCCAACGCCGGCTGCCGGACCTGACCACGCCGCGGTGCGCCTTCGCCGGCGCTTACCACGGCTGGGGCTTTCACGAGGACGGCTGCCGCGCCGGCGTCGCCGCCGCGGCCGCGTTCGGGGTCAGCTGGTGAGCGCGCTGAGATCAACGGCCACCCCCGGCAGCGCGAGCACGATCATGACGCCAGCGCGCTATGACGCCGTGATCAGCCACGCCAGGCGCGCGCCGATCGGCCATCGGTTCCGCCACCGCGCGTCGTACTGGCTGGTTGATCTCGCCGATCTGCCATGGCCGCAGGGTCTGCTCGGCCGCCTCGCCCGCATCGATGCCCGTGACCACATCGATGTCCGCGGCCTGCTTCGTGCCAGGGGAGTGGAGGTCGAGCGCGTCCTCATGCTGGCCGCGGCTCGTAGCTGGGGGCATGTGTTCAACCCGATCAGCGTGTGCTGGTGCTACGACGCTACCGGTGCACTGGCCGCGGTGGTCGCGGAGGTACGCAACACCTATGGCGACGCGCACCCCTACGTCCTCGAGGTGGACGATGCCGGGCGCGCCGAGACCGACAAGCAGCTGTACGTCTCGCCGTTCTACCCGGTCGACGGCCGGTATCGGATCCGAGCCTCCCCGCCCGGTGAACGGGCCGCGGTGGCCGTCACGCTGATTCGCGACGGCGACGAGCACTTCAGCGCCAGCCTGCTCGGCCGCCGCCGGCCTGCCTCGCGGCGGGCGCTGGTCGGCGACGCGTTCCGGCATCCGAGCTGGCGGGTCAGCGCATTGATCCGCTGGCACGGCATCGGCCTGTGGGCCCGCGGCCTTCCCATCCACCCTCGACCCCGCGGCGGCTCCCGGCCCGCCCCCGCCGGGGACCCGTCATGAGGATCGCCGCGCAGTTGGAGCGCCTGGCCGCGCCGTATGTCGGCGGCCGGCTGCCGATTCGGGTGCGCGCCTGGGACGGCTCCGAAGCCGGCCCGCCCGGCGGACCCGTCGTGGTGCTGCGCTCGGCGGCTGCGCTGCGTTACCTCCTCTGGTCACCCGGCGAACTGGGGCTCGCGCGCGCGTACGTGACGGGCGAGCTCGACGTCGACGGTGACCTCGCGAGTGGGTTGCGGCAGGTCTGGGCGGCGTTGCGGGATCGCCCGCCCTCGCGCGGCTGGTCGCCCGTGACAGCGCTGCTCGGGCTGAAGATCCTGGCGGGACTTGGCGTTGTCGGCCCGCCACTCTCACCGCCGGCCAGTGAGGCCCGGGTGCACGGCCGTCGGCACACGCGGCAGCGTGATGCCGCGGTGATCAGCCACCACTACGACCTGTCGAACCGGCTGTATGCGCTGCTGCTCGACGAGCACATGGCCTACTCCTGCGGCTACTGGACCGACGACCGGTCGGACTATTCGCTCGCCAACGCGCAACGGGACAAGCTCGACCTGATCTGCCGCAAGCTCGACCTGCGACCCGGCGCCCGGTTGCTGGACGTGGGCTGCGGCTGGGGCGCCTTGGCGCTGCACGCGGCGAGCAAGTACGGCGCGCAGGTCAGCGGGGTGACCCTGTCCGCGCAGCAACTCGACCTCGCCCGGCAGCGGGTTGTGCTGGCCGGGCTCGGTGACCGGATCGAGCTGCGGCACCAGGACTACCGCGACCTACCCCGCACCGAGCGTCCCGGCAGTTATGACGCGATCGCGGCGATCGAGATGGGCGAGCACGTCGGAGCCCGCTGCTACCCGGGGTTGCTGGCGACGCTGCACCGGCTACTGCGCCCGCAAGGACGCCTGCTGGTCCAGCAGATGTCGCGCGGGCCGGGCGCGCCGGGCGGCGGAGCGTTCATCGAGCGCTACATCGCCCCCGACATGCACATGCGCCCGGTCGGTGAGACCGTCGCGCTGATCGAGCGATCCGGTCTGGAGGTTCGGGACGTGCATGGCCTGCGCGAGCATTACGCCCGCACCGTGGCGTGCTGGCTGGAGGTGTTCGAGCACCGGTTTGACGAGGTCGTGGACGTCGTCGGTCTGCAGTACGCCCGGGTCTGGCGGCTGTATCTGGCCGGCGGGATGCTGGCCTTCGAGCAGCGCCGCATGGGCGTCGACCAGATCCTCGCGGTCAAGGCGACCGCGACCGGGCGCAGCGGCATGCCAGCGACCCGCGCCGGGTGGGAGCCCGCCGCCTCCCACCTGGCCGGGTGAGCGTGTTCGCCGCACACTCGTTTCTCACCGGTTTGGCGGTGACCGGTACTGCCACGCTCGTGGTGTTCGTCGGCAGCTGGCTGATCGGCTGGCGGCTACGGCGGTTCAACGTTGTCGACATCACCTGGGGCATCTCCTTCACCCTCACGGCCGCCACCGCCTACGGCTGGTCGACCGGCCACCATCTCGGCGACGCCCATCGGATCTTGCTGCTCGCGATGACCGCGGTGTGGGGGCTGCGGCTCGCCGGCTACATCGGCTGGCGGTCACGCGGGAAAGGTGAGGACCCGCGCTATGCCGCCATGCTCGAGCGCGCTGGCGGCTCGCCGGCGCGCTACGCGCTGACCCGCATCTTCTTGGTGCAGGCGGTGATCGCCTGGTTCGTGTCGCTGCCCGTCCAGGTCGCGATGGCTGCGTCGGCCCCGGCGCTGGCGTGGCTGGTGGTCGGAGCAGGGGTGTGGGCCGTCGGGGTGATCTTTGAGGCGGTCGGTGACGCGCAGCTCGCCGCGTTTCGGCGCGATCCGGCCAACCGCCGTCAGGTGATGGACCGCGGCCTGTGGCGCTACACCCGGCATCCGAACTACTTCGGTGACGCGATGGTCTGGGCCGGGCTGTGGCTCCTCGCCGCCGGCCATTGGGTCGGGGTGGTCACGATCGGCTCACCGCTGCTGATGACCTGGTTTCTCATCGCCAAGACCGGCAAGCCGCTGCTCGAACGCTCACTGACCGCGTCGAAGCCGGGCTACGCCGACTATGTCGCGCGGACCAGCGGCTTCCTTCCGCTGCCGCCACGGCGGGCTAGCGGACGATGAGGACGCCGGTCATGCCGGCGGTGGAATGGTAGGTGCATTTGAACGGGTAGCGGCCCGGCTTGCGCAGGTGCAGCGTGACCGTGGTCGACATGCTGCCGGGGTCGCCGTTGACATCACCTGACCGCACGTGCAGCGACGGGAAGTCGATGTTGTGCGGGTAGCTGCCGGTGTCGTGCAGCGTGATCGTCAGCGTGCCCGGGGCTGCGGTGATCCGCATCGGGGCAAACCGCAGCATGTCGGTCGCATCGATGCTCACCCGCTGCCCGCCGTGCGGGCCGACGCTCGCCGCGACCGGTGCCGCTGCGGACATCCGTGGGCCGACGGTGCCGGAACCGGCGCCGCCGCAGCCGGCAAGCGTGATCCCGGCAGCCACGGCCATCGCGAGGTAAGCGGTGCAGCGTCTCATCACGCACCTTTCTGATGGGGCGGTGGCGGGTGGACTGGCGCTGCCCACCCGCCACCGGCGGAATGCACCTCAGCCGGCAGGCGGAGTCGCCTAGCTGAGGTGCTGTTGCTTCGTGATCGCCGACGCAAGGACCGCGGCGGTACCGGCCATGTGTGACTCGGCCATCGACAGGCGGGCGGCGGCGTCCGGATTACCCGCGACGATCGCCTTGATGGCGGCCTCCAGCGTGGTGATGTGACCCTGCAGGTCCTTCGAGACCGCCGCCGCGGGCAGCCCGGTGGCAGGGCCGAGGAACCTCGCGAAGTCACGCTTGTAGTTGGCCAGCTGTCCCTGTGCTTGGCGCACCATCGCCTGGTCATGACCGGCCAGGCCCGCCGTGTAGGTGACGAAGAACCCGATGTGCGCCCGCCACATCTTCAGGAACTGCTGCTGCGCCGAGCCTCCATACAGCGAGCCGATCGCCTTGCCCAGCCCCACCGTGTTGTCGTCCAACGCCGACAGTGCCGCCTTGGTCTGCGGGGAGCTCAGGCTGGTGCCGACGGCCGTCTGCACGACCGCCGCGGTCTGCGCCACATGCTGCAGCAGCAGTCCGGTCAGCGCAGCCCGCAGGGAAGCGGCGTCCCCGTCCGCGTTGCCGGCGAGGTTCTTCTGCTGGTCGATGCCTGCGGCGAGCGCCTGGGCGGTGCCGTCCATGTGCATCGCCGCCATCTGCAGCTTGCTCGCCGCGCTCGGACTGCTCGCCACGATCGCACGGATCGCCGCTTCCAGGGTTTGGATGTGCCCTTGCAGTTCGTTCGCGATCGCCGACGCCGGGATATCGGTCGCGGTGCCGAGAAACTTCGAGAACTGCGCCTTGTAGCCGGCCAGCTGGTGCTGCGCGGTGGCGACCATCGACTGGTCCTTGGTCGCCAGGCCCTTGGTGTAGGTGACGAAGAACCCGATGTGCGCCCGCCACATCTTCAGGAACTGCTGCTGCGCGCTGGCGCCGTACACCGAGCCGACCGCCGCGGCGAGCGCCTGGGTGTTCTTGTCCAGTGTGTTCAATGCCTGCGTGGTGTTCGCCGACGAAATGCCTTTCTGCACCGCCGTTTGCACTACGAAGCCCGTCAGGTCGACATGCTCACGGAACAGCTCATCCAGCCCGGCGCGCAGCGACGCCGCGGTGCTCGCGCTGGCGTCGGTCGCGCCCGTGCTGGCACTTGACGTCGGCCCGCTCGACGAGTTCGCGTTTGCACCGCCGGACGAGCTGCTGCCGCAGGCGGTCAAGGCCACGGCGAGCGCTGCCGCGCCGACACCGACCTTGATCGGTAATGGTTTTGCCTTCACGAGTTCTCCTCATGTCGAAGCCGTCAGTTACCGAGGCATTCGCGGGAGGATCGGCATCGGATCGCTCGATCCACAATCTCGACGCTTAGGCGGAAAGGGTCGGAGCTCCGAACCTGCCTCCGGCCGTCGGTCGCCGAGCGGCGATCACGCTAACGCTGAGCAGACAGGCCGCACCCTCCGTCACGATCGACACCACGCCCAGCGGCTCCAACCAGTTGCCGACGTCGTCACCGATCTGCGGTAACGCCGTGCTCCGCGAAACGACGTACGCCGCCACAGCCAGGAACGCGACAATGCTTGCCGCCCCGTACGCGAGCCGTGTGTCGGCGCCCACCAGCAGCAACGCAAGCGCGAAGCAGCCCACCGTCAGCGCGATGAACAACGCGCCGATGTACGGCGCCTCATGCAGATGTTCCGGAGTCACCGGGATGTGCGCGGCTCCCGCCACGATCAACAGCCCGGCCACGAAGAAGCGCGCCGGGTGATCCAGTGCCGGGCCGAGCAGAGAACGAAAAGTTGTCATACCGAGCCATTCGCCCAGCCCGCCCGCCCGGATCACGTGATCCGCCGCGCCCGGCGTTGCGAACACCACGGGCAGGGGCCGTTCGGGCCCTGGCAGAAGGAGACAACATGAGACCGTTGAGGTTCTCCCGCGGAGCGCAACTACTGGCCACCGGCACCGCGATCGTGGCGGCCACCGGCATCGGTGTCGCGATGGCCGCACCATCGACGATGGACCCGCCGGCCAACGCCATGAGCCACGGCCGTGGCATCGACGAGTACGGCATGACCAAGGCGTTCTACAAAGGCCACACGCTGAACTTCACCTACACCAAGGGGTTCTTCTGTGACCGGCACGTGCGATCGGTCGCGAGCAGCGACTGCGAGGTCGGAGCAAGGGCCATGATCAACCGATCATGGACCTGACCGTTTGCGGAAGCCTGGCGAAATGCCGCGATCTCCGGGTCGCTAGGGCCGTGCCTCCAGGATGAGGTTCATCGGCGTCTCGGCGGCCACTCGCAGCTGGCTGAAGCCGGCCTGCTGCAGGACATCGCGGAGCCGCGCCTGGCCGGCTTGTGCGCCGAGTCCGAGCCCGACCTCCTGGGACAGCGAGTTCGGCAGGCACAGCGCCGACGAGGCGGTGTAGAACAGCGCGGCCATCGGGTTGCCCGCGACGTTCTCGGTCTTGTCGTCGAGCGCGAACGGCTCGACCAGCAAGAGGGTGCCGTCGTCGGCGAGGTGCTCGCGTGCGTAACGCGCGTTGCCGACCGGATCGCCCATGTCGTGCAGGCAGTCGAAGAAGCAGATCAGGTCGTAGGTGCCCGGATACGACTTGGCGTCCGCGACCTCGAAGCTGACCCGGTCCGCGCAACCGGCGTCCGAGGCCCGCTTGCGCGCCGTATCGATCGACGCGGCGTGCGAGTCGAACCCGGCAACCTGTGCCTGCGGATAGGCACCGCGATGACGACGGCCGAGGCGCCGTGCCCGCAGCCGATGTCGGCCACCCGCGCACCGGCGCGCAACTTCGCGTCGACCCCGTCGAGTGCCGGGATCCATGCGGTCGGCAGGTAGGCGCGATAGCCGGTGCGGAAGAACCACTCGGTGCCGGTGAACAGGCACGGGTGGTGGTCGCCCCAGGCGATCGCGCCATCGCCGCGGAACGCCGCGCTGATCTTGTCGTAGTCGAGGAACAGGGACCCGAGCGTGTTCATGCCGCGGGCAACGAAAACCGGCGACGTGTCATCGGCGAGCGCCGCTACGGCCTCCGGCGACAGTGAGTAACGCTGGGTCGCGGCGTCGTAGTCGACGAGGTGGCCGGCAGTTTGCCCGTCGAGCCACTCCTGCACCAGTCGGGTGTTCGTGCCGGTCTGCTCGGCCAGCGCGGCCGTGTCGACCGGGCCGCTGGCGGCGAGCGCCCGGTAGAGGCCGAGCTCGTCGCCGAGCCACACGCTGAAGCACAGCGCGCCGCCGGTCATATAGCCGACCATGGTTCCCATGAACTCCTGAAGCTTGCCTTCGTCGATCGTCGCGGTCATCGCTGTCCCCTCCCGATTGGTCGATGACGTGTCATGTAGTCCGCGACGGCGACCGGTCGTTACGCGCCTCATAGTCGTTGCGCGACCTGACAAATGCGCATCCGACGTAACCGCCCTACCCTCGCGACCGTGGGGGGGCCCGCCAACGAGGTTGGCCTACTCGAGCGGCTCCGCGCCGGCGACGAGCAGGCGTTCGTCACGCTGGTCCGGCAGCATCACCCGGCACTCGTGCGGCTGGCATCGGCGTACGTGCCCAACCGTGCGGTGGCCGAAGAGGTCGTGCAGGAAGCCTGGCTCGGTGTCGTCCGGGGAATCGAGAAGTTCGAGGGTCGTTCCTCGCTGAAGACCTGGCTCTACCAAATTGTGGTCAATCGTGCGCGCAGCGCGGGAGTCCGAGAACACCGCGAGACGCCGGCGGACTTGAGCGATCCCACGTCGTCGATCGAGCGATTTGGCAGCGACGGCGGCTGGATCGAACCACCGGTGCCCTGGACCGAGCAGGTCGATGACCGGTTGACCGCGGCCGCGCTGCTGGCGCGGGTGCGCGCTTGCCTCGACCTGGTGCCGGACGGGCAGCGGCAGGTGGTAACGCTGCGCGACCTCGACGGACTAACGTCCGGAGAGGTCTGCAACGTGCTGGGCATCAGCGAGGCAAACCAGCGCGTCCTGCTGCACCGCGGACGCGCCCGGCTGCGCGGCCTGATCGACCTGGACATGCGGGGGGCGGAGTGATGCGCGTCTTCCGCCGCCGCGCGCTGGTGTGCCGCCAGGCCGTCGCCTTGGTCACCGGCTACCTCGAAGACGCGCTGTCCCGCGCGGACCGGATCCGCTTCGAGCGGCATCTCGCGGCCTGCCCGCACTGCAGCGCCTACCTGGAGCAGATCCGCATGATGATCGCGCTGACCGGACGGATCGAGCCGGAATCGCTCGACCGGCAGGTCCAAGACGAGCTGATCACGCTCTACCGGCAGTGGCAAGCCGGCTGATCACGTCGGTTGAGCCGACGTCGGGGTGTAACGCCGGGTGCCGTCGGAGAGACAAACCTAGGACTGAGGGAGGGGCGATATGGGATTTGTCCAGGTGATCGACTTTCGAACTTCGAAGTACGACGAGTTCATGGCGCTCGACGAGCAGTGGCGTGCGGCCACCGAAGGCAAGCGGACGCTACGTCGCTCCGTGCTCTGCCGAGACCGCAACGACGCGAACCACTACCTCGTCTTTGCGTTCTTCGACGACCACGACTCGGCGATGGCCAACTCGAACCTGCCTGAGACTGGCGAGTTCGCGACCAAGCAGCAGGCGTTGACCGACGGAGCGGCAACGTTCACCGACCTCGACATCCTCGACGACCGGAGCTGACCGGCCGCGGCTCGATGCCGTGACCGGCTATTACGGCACGAGCAGGACGCGGCCGAACGCCTGCCGGCTCTCGATGTAGCGGTGGGCGTCGGCTGCCTCGGCCAGGGGGAACGTGCGGTCGATGACGACCTTGAGGTCGCCGGTGGCGACGGCCTCGATCTGGGCCGCGACCATGGCGTGGGCGCGGGTGCCGAGGAATAGCTCGGCACCGAGGAAGTAGCCGATCAGCGCCTGGTTGTTCGGTCGCAGCGTCGAAATGTCGAGGCCATCGCGCACCGTCCGGCTGGCGTCGCCGACGGTGATGCAGCGACCCCGGTACGCCAGCGCCGCCAGGCTGCGCGGCAGGTTGGAGCCGCCGACCGAGTCGATGATGACGTCGGCGCCGCGGCCGTCGGTGAGCCGGCGGCACTCGGCGACGAAGTCGTGCTCGACGTAGTTGATGCCGGCGTCGAGCCCGAGCGGTTCGAGCCGGGCGAGCCGGTCGTCGCTCGACGCGGTGGCCAGCACGCGGGCACCGGCCTGCTTGGCCATCTGGATGGCGGCCGTCCCGACACCGCCGGCGCCGGCGTGGACGAGCACGGTCTCGCCCGGCTGCAACCGCCCGAACTCGAACAGGCAGTCGTGCGCCGTCCCGAACGGCACCGGGATGCACGCCGCCTCGTTGGTCGCGAGCCCGTCGGGGAGCTGCCAGGCGAAGCCCTGCCCGACAACCCGCTGCTCGGCGTGCGAACCGTTCAGCCCGACCGTGACCACCCGGTCACCCGCCGCAAAGCCCGTGACGCCGTTGCCACAGCGGAGGACGGTGCCCGCCGCCTGGTAACCCACGATGTGCGGTACGGCGGTCATCTCACCGCCGAGCCGGTTGAGGGTGTCACCGCCCTCGATGCTCACGGCCTCGACCGCGACCAAAAGCTCGCCCGGACCGGGCTCAGGATCGGGGACGTCTTCGTAGCGGAACACGTCGGGCGATCCGGTCTCGTAGTACACGGCAGCCTTCATCGCGCGGCCGCTCCCCTCCGCTGACGGTGCGAATGCTCACCCTACGCATCGCGGAGGCGCGGACCGATCGCTAGGCAGTGCCGCTGCGGACCTGCTTCGCCACCATCCGCCTGGCAAGCGTTGCGAGGAGCTCGTGCGCGGTGCGCAACAAGTTGTCGGGCGGCCACGGCGTGGGACCCCAGCGGATCGGCCGGAGGCCGAGCTCACTGCGGCTCGTCGACCAGGGAGCGAGCTCCAGTGTTGCCTTCATCGACCGGCTGCCGTGCCGGAGGGTGAGCAGCCCGAGGTGGGTGTCATTCGCCTGCCAGCGGCTCGGCGCCGGCCACGGATCGAGGGGTGACCGGGTGCTGGGCCGCAGGGTCGACGGTGTCCCGCACAGTGACCACGACCCGTGGGACTGCGCGAGGGCGACCTCGGGAAGCGCTCGGAAGGCGAGTCGAGCGGCCGGAGCCGGCAGGTCGATCACGCGGCTGACGTAGTAGGTGCGGATCTCATCACTGGCTGATCTCGTCATGGCTCAAAGCCTTGCCGGTACATGGAAACGCGAGATTGCGGCCCGATGACGATCGTTATGACGACCGCGTGATACTTGTCACTACGCCGCCTGGCGACGTCGTGCCAGTGCCGAGCGCATCAACCGCGGCTCGTCACAGATCACGCCCGCGACCGGCAGCTCGAGCAGCCGCTCGGCCTCGGTGAGGGTGCGAACCGTCCAGGCCACGACGCGGAGTCCGGCCGAGGCTGACAGCGAATCGGCTTGCTCGGTGAGCCGCGCGACGTGCGGGTGAATCTCCGTGCACCTCAGCGCCCGTGCGGCAAGCACCGCATCGTGGATGGCGACGGCGCGGCCCGTGACCAGCGCCGTGTTGCGATTCGGCGCGACCCGATGCACTTCGGCGAGCAGCCGTGGGTCGAATGACGAGATCACCGCGTTCGGATAATCGCCGAGCGCGGCGAGCGCCGCGGCGACTACGACTGGCGCCGGGTGCGAGCTCGGCTTCAGCTCGGCGATCAGCAGTCGGCGCGCGGCGCTCACCATTGTCGCGATCTGCGCGAGCGGCGGTGCGCTTCGGACGCCGGCTACCCGCACCTCCGCGACAGCCTCGGAGCGGGAGCGCTCGACGAAGAGAGGTACGCCGGCCACGCGCCACAGCGTCGGGTCGTGACAGCAGACCGCGATGCCGTCGAGCGTGACCCGGACGTCAACCTCCACGCCGGTTGCGCGGGTCCGCAACGCCTCGACAACCGCCCGGGTCGAGTTCTCGACGTGGCCGCGTCCGACGCAGCCGCGATGGCCGATGACCTCCATGGCACCGACGGTGGACGTGACGGTCGGCCTGCAGGCAACGACCAGATGACGTGTTGTTGCACAGCCGCTGACGATTCCGAGCCGCCGCGGCGGCCAGTCCTTGCGCGGCGGTCCTAGTAGGAGATGACCAGGTCGGACACGAGCGGGTTGTGGTCCGACGGGATGACGCCGACGAACCGGCCGTGCTGCAGGTTCAGCATCAGCCGCCAGGACTTCACGGCGACACCCGGACTGGCGAAGATGTGGTCGAGGTAGATCCCGGCGGCCGGCGGCTTGCGGAAGTAACCGTTCGCGCTGTTGAACCGGCTGTTCTTGTGGCTCTGCGCCACGTTGAAGGCATCCGCCACGTCGGCCTTGCGCATCTCGATGCCCGGGCCGTCGACGGCATGGTTCTGCGGCGCGGAGTTGAAGTCGCCGCCGTACACGACCGGAAGGTTGCCGTGCGCCGCGGCATAGCCGCGGGCGTCCTGGATCAACAGCGCGGTCTGCCGTTTGCGCAACCGGTCGGCGGACTTGTGGTTGCCGACGGCGACGTGGACCGCGACGACGAGCAGCCGCGCTCCCGTGGTGCGGTTCTGCAGGATCTGGTACGCCGCCTCATGCGTCGAGCCGTTTCCGGGGAAGGTCCAGTGACCGCCGTCGCCGACGGCGCGATAGGCCGACGTCTTGTACAGCAGGTACTGCCCGGTGCGGTGGCAGCAGCCCGGCTCGCCCGGCGACACCTCCGTGTGCGCCAGCGAGTAGCTGCCGCCCAGTGCCGACACCACCGAGTCGACCTGCCGCGGCCCGCCGGTCGCGCCGACCCAGTCGCCGCCCTCTTCGACGGCCGCGACGTCCGGCGATGCCTGCCGGAACCATTGGACGACGCCCTTCAGCCGCTCGGACCAGGGCGCGATGGTGGTGCCGTCTTCCTTCGTGCCGTCGCGGCTGAGGTCCATCAGGTTGTAGGTCATCATCCGCAGCGACTGCTCGCTGGAGACCACGGTCGTGTGCGCGACGTTCGACCACTTGCCGTGGCTCGGCCCGCTGTGCGACCGCACCCGGAAGTAGTAGGTCTGCCCGCGAGCCAGACCGTACGGCGTGAACTGCCGCGCGATCGCGCGGATCTGGTAGGTCCGCCGTCCTGCGGTGAACGTTGGGTTCGTGGCCTGGAGCACCGTCAGGTGCGGCACCTGCTCGCCGTGCCAAGTCAGGTACGTGCCGGTGGCGCTGCTGTGCGCGACCAGCTTCGTCGGGCTCGGCGGCATCAGCTCGGCCGAGCCGATGGTGGCGGAGAACCGTCGCTTGGAGCCGTTGATCGCGGCGATGCGGAAGTAGTAGGGCGCGGTCGCGTACGGCAGGCCCGTCACCGTGATCCGCGGCTTCCGCGACGACTTCGCCGCGACCGCGGCGGAGGCCGCCCGCACGACCGCAAGGTCCCGCTGCTTGCGCCCGACGTACAGCCGGTAGCGCTTCGCATGCGCGGCCGGCTTCACGGCAGCGGTGATCGACGTCTTGGTGACGGCGACCAGGTGCAGGTGCTTCGGCTGGTCCGGTGTCTTGGCACTGGCGCTCGCACTGACCGGAGCGAGCAGGATCGCACCAAAGGTGATTGCAGCGGCTGGGAGTGTGATGATGCGTCGCATTGCGACGTCGACTCTATGTCGACCGCGACGGCGACGTGACCGAAAGCGAGGGATCGATGGCGACCGAGCCGGCTGTGCGGTGTGCTGACGTCGAACGCAACTACGCCGAGTTCAACGCGCGCGCTGCCGCAGCAGCCGCCGGCCTGGCCGAGTTCGGCGTTGGAGCCGGTGACCGCGTCGCGATCGTCCTGCGCAACAGCGTCGAGTTCCTCGAACTGTCGGTCGCGGCCGGCCTGGCCGGCGCCGGCCCGGTGCCGATCAACTGGCACTGGAGCGGCGACGACCTGCGCTACGTGCTCTCGGACAGCGGCAGCCGCGTGGTGTTCGCCCACTCCGACTTCGTGCCGACGGTGATGGAGCTTGCGCCCGTCGGCGTCGAGGTGATCGAGGTCCCGATGACGGATGCGTTGCGGCAGGCCGCCGGCGCGCCGCCGACGCCGACCGGGACGGCGCCGCGTGAGTTGGAGTCGTGGCTTGCCGAGGACCGCGCGCCGCTGCAGCCCGGTGAGGGGCTGCCGGCCGGCATCATCTACACCTCGGGCACCACCGGCTATCCCAAGGGGATCGTGCGGGAGGCCTCGGACCCCGAGAAGACGCTGTCGATGGTGATGAAGTTCGTCGAGCGCTTCGGCCTGCGTCCCGGCGGCTCGACCTTGGTGCCCGCGCCGATGTATCACAGCGCGCCGAACGCCGTCTCCGCGCTGGCGGTGCGGCTCGGGATGGACGTCACCGTCATGCCGCGCTTCGACCCGGAGGAGATGTTGGCGCTGATCGAGCGCTACCGGATCGAACAGGTGCAGGTGGTGCCGACGATGATGATCCGGCTGCTGCGCCTCCCCGAAGCGGTGCGCAACCGCTACGACCTCTCGAGCCTGAAGCGGCTGGTGCACGCCGCCGCCCCCTGCCCGGTCGACGTGAAGCGGCAGACGATCGAGTGGCTCGGCCCGATCGTGCACGAGTACTACGGCGGGACCGAGACCGGTCCGGTGACCTGGTGCGACTCGGAGGAGTGGCTGGCGCACCCGGGGACCGTCGGCGCGGCGATCGACGGTGCGATCCTGCGGATCGTCGGCGCGGACGGTGAGGAGCTGCCGGTCGGTAGCGACGGCACGGTCTACGCCAAGCCGCCGACGTACTGGCCGAACTTCACCTACCTAGGTGACGACAAGAAGCGGCAGGCGATGGAGCGGGAGGGGTACCTCACCGTCGGTGACGTCGGGCACGTCGACGGCGACGGCTACCTCTACCTGAGCGACCGCGCGAACGACATGGTGATCTCCGGTGGCGTCAACATCTACCCGGCCGAGATCGAGGCGGTGCTGACCAGCCTGCCCGGCGTTCATGACAGCGCCGTGTTCGGCATCCCGGACGAGGAGTACGGCGAGGCCCTCGCGGCTCACATCGAGCTGGAGCCGTCCGCGCAGCTGACCGAGGACGACGTCCGCAAGCACGTCCGGCAGCACCTGGCCGGTTACAAGGTGCCGAAGGTCGTCGTGTTCGCCGATGAACTGCCGCGCGAGGACACCGGCAAGCTGTTCAAGCGGCGCCTGCGCGAGCCCTACTGGGCCGGCACCGGCCGCAACATCTGAGCCTTCTCGCGCCGGACGTTTCGTCCGATTTGAGGGTTCGGCTGCGGGGCCGATTCTCGACTCGGCATGCTGGGCGATCCCAGGCCGCATCCGGCGGCCGTGCGCAGGGGGGACGGTTTGATGACGACCGCAAATCAGGCACAGCTCGACGTGACCGACATGGTGGCGGTCCACCGAGTTTTCCGGGACGTGTTCGGGGCCGCACCGGCACTGGTCGGCGGGGTCACCGATGGGGATGCGGACCGGCGCGCCCTGATCGCGAACTTCTACGACAACATCTTGAAGTTCCTGCACGTGCACCACGCCGGTGAGGACGAGCTCGTCTTCCCGTTGCTCCGCGAGCGCTGCGCGGCGCAGCGCGACCTGGTCGACCGGGTCGCCGGTCAGCATCGGGATGTCGACGACCTGCTGGCCACTGCCGAGCGCGGAGTCGCTGGCTGGGCCGGCGGTGGACCGACCACGGCTGCCGAGGCGAGTACCGCGTTGGTGGCCCTGGGCGCGAAGCTCACCGAGCATCTCGACGCCGAGGAGCAGGAACTGCTGCCGCTGTGCGCTGCGAATCTCAGCGAGGCGGAGTGGGGCGCGCTCCCCGGCCACGGCATGCAGCACTTCGAGGGCGACAAGATCTGGCTGATCCTCGGCCTGATCCGGCAGCGGTTCACTCAGGAGCAGCGCGACCACATGCTGGCGCACATGCCGCCGCCGGCGGTCGAGATGTGGACCGGCTTCGGTGAGAACGCTTTCAACGAGTTGATCGCTGAGGTCGGCCCGCCGCTGTCCTGACCAATGGCCGGTCATCCCGGTTTCATCCGTGATGTCCGGACTTGGTCACGGCCGATTTTGCGGTTCGTCCCCGCACGGGTCGGCCGAGTGACACCGTGTCGCAGTGCCGGCATGGCCGCGAAGGTTTGGGGCACTTGCCGTGGGGGCGGCGGTGGCGGCCATCGCCGGCACCTCGATCGTGCCGGCAACACCGCCTGCCACCGCGGCCGT
>DASZPL010000084.1:0-32035 GCA_035550315.1 Mycobacteriales bacterium
AGGCGACAGCCGTCGAGGTCTTGCCGGCGGTGGCCACCGGTGCCACGGCCGCGGCACTCGTCGTCGGCCCGGGCGTCGTGAGCGACGGCGACCGCCTGACCGGAAGCGCCGACCACGTCGTCGACGGGGGACCGGCCGACCTGCTGGTCGTCGCGAATGAGTCCCGCCTCTGGCTGCTCGACGCGACCGCCACTGGCGTCGAGGTCCGACCGGCGGCGACGTTGGACCGCACCAGGAGCTATGCAACGGTGCGGCTCGAGGGCGCGACGGCGAGGCCGGTCGGCGATCCGGCCGCCGCGGCGGCCGCGGTGGACCTGCTCCGGGTCGGACTCGCGGTGGAGGCCGTCGGGTTGGCTCGCCGCTGCCTTGAGCTGACCGTCGAGCACCTGAAGACGCGGGTGCAGTTCGGCAAGCCGATCGGGTCGTTCCAGGCGTTGCAGCATCGCTGCGCCGACTTGGCCGTGTCGCTCGAGGCGGCGACGTCGACGGCGTACTACGCGGCATGGGCCGCGGCGGACTCGCCCGCCGAGCTGCCGGTCGTCGCGCCGCTGGCCAAGTCGGTGTGCACTGATGCGGCGTACGCCGTTGCGGCGGAGACGATTCAGCTGCACGGCGGCGTCGGCTTCACCTGGGAGCACGACGCCCACCTGTACTTCAAGCGCGCGACGGTGCTGCGCTCGCTGCTCGGCGACAGCCACGCGCAACGCCAACTGGTGGCGACGCGGTCGGGCGTGCTTGCCGGGTCGCGGTGACGAGTTCGGCGGTTGATCAGGTCCGGGCGATCTGCCTCGCGCTGCCCGGCGTGACCGAGAAGCAGAGTCACGGCGCGCCGGCGTTCTTCGTCAAGAAGCAGTTCGTGATGCTTTGGCCGGGTGGCCATCACGAGCACGACTTCCCGCATCTGTGGTGTGCCGCGCCGCTGGGGGAGCAGCAGGCGCTCGTCGCGGCAGACCCCGCGCGGTTCTTCCGGCCGCCGTACGTCGGGCACCGCGGGTGGATCGGTGTCCGGCTCGACGACGGCATCGACCCGACCGAGCTTGGTGAGCTGCTGCAGGACGCGTATCGGACGGTCGCGCCGGCGAAGCTGGTCGCCGAGCTGGACGCCGCCGGCTAGCCGCTGCGGCTCAGCGCTTCGGCGTCTTCGGGCCGGTGACGCCCCAGTAGATCAGCCGGATCATCGCCTCGCGGACGTGCGCGAACGAGATGTCCCACGCCTCGAAGCCACCTTGGTGGCCGGCCATCTGCGGCAGCATGCCGATCAGCGCGCCCGCCATCGCCATCGGGTCGACCTCGGGGTTGCGGCCCTGCACCTTCTCGATCTCGGCGGCGAGCGATCGCGTCATCGGGTTGAGGATCAACACTCGGGTGTGCCGGAAGCGCTTGTCACCCTCGGTCGACAGCAGGTCCACGACCCGCAACGTCGGCCGATGGTCGCGCCAGAACGTCAGGAAGCCGTCGACCAGAGCCTCCGCGCTCGCGACTCCGGCGGACCCTTTCCACGGCTGGTCGCGGATCAGGTCGACCAGCTGGGTGGCTTCCTCGGCGGCTTGCTCCGCGACGGCGAGCAACACCGCCTCCAGGTCGACGAAGTACTGGTAGAACGTCGCCGGAGAGGTGCCAGCCGCCCGGGTGATGTCCGTGACCTTCAGGTCGCGGTACGGCGTCGTCGCGACCAGCTTGGCGGTGCACTCGACCAGTCGCTTGCGGGTCGCGAGCCCACGGCGGCCCGGCACTCGCCCGTCGACGGCGCGCAGAGTTGACGCCCCGTCAGATCTGCCCACGTCCGCGATGGTAGTGCTCAGGAACCGGCCGACCGGGCAGCGAGGTAGGGCGGCGGTTCGCCACCCCCGTCGACGGTGACGTCCGCACCCGTGATGAAAGCGGCGGCGTCGGAGGCCAGGAACAGGCAGACCGCGGCGACGTCGGCGGGTTGCACCAGTCGCCGCATCGGGATGGTCTCGGCGACGGCGGCGACGCCGTCGGCATCGCCGTAGAACAGCTCGGCCTGCTCGGTCTCGAGGTAGCCGACCGTGACCGTGTTGACCCGCACCTTGGGCGCCCACTCCATCGCGAGCGTCTGGGTCAGGTTGGCGAGCCCGGCCTTCGCCGCGCCATACGCCGCCGTTCCCGGCGACGGTCGCCGGCCGGAGAGGCTGGCGATGTTGATGATGGTGCCGCCCGCGGGTTGCTGCTGCATGATCCGGTTCGCGGGTTGCGCGACGTAGAACGGGGCGAGCAGGTTCAGCGCGACGATCCGCTCGACGAACCGCGGCGACGCGTCGGCCGCCGCTGCCGGGGGCGAGCCGCCGGCGTTGTTGACCACGACGTCCAGCCGCCCGCACCGATCCACGGCCGCGGCGACGACTGCTGCCGCTTGCTCGGCGTCGCGGAGATCCGCTGCGACGAACTCGCCGACCGGGTCGCCATCCGGGCGGTGGCGCGCGCACACCATCACCTCGGCGCCGGCCTGAGCGAACGCGGCGGCCAGCCCACGGCCCAGCCCCTTCGTGCCGCCGGTGACGAGGACGACGCGGCCGGTCAAGTCGGTGGGCACGCGTATATGGTGACACCGAATCTGACGCCCCATCAGAAAGCGCCGCGCCAGTGTCGATCACCGCCAGCGTCACCGACCACGTCGCCGAGGTCGTGGTCGACGTGCCGCCGGTCAACGCGCTGCCGGTCGCCGGCTGGTTCGAGCTGGCCGAGACGATCACCGCGACGGGTGCCGACCCGGCGGTCCACGCCGTGGTCTTGGCGGCCGAGGGCAAGGGATTCAACGCCGGCGTGGACATCAAGGAGATGCAGTCGACCGCCGGCTTCGACGCATTGGTCGGCGCCAACCGGGGCTGCGCGGCGGCGTTCGCCGCGGTCTACGACTGCCCGGTGCCGGTCGTCGCCGCCGTACACGGCTTCTGCCTTGGCGGCGGCATCGGCCTGGTCGGCAACGCCGACATCGTGATCGCGTCGGATGATGCGACGTTCGGGCTGCCTGAGGTGAAGCAAGGCGCGCTGGGCGCGGCCACACACTTGTCGCGGTTGGTCCCGCAGCAGCGGATGCGCCAGATGATGTACACCGCCGAGCGCGCCACCGCGCAGGAGCTGGCCGGCTACGGCTCGGTGCTGAAGGTGGTGCCGCGCGAGGAGTTGCGCGCGACCGCGCTCGATGTTGCGTTGCAGATCGCCCTGATCGACCCGACCGTCATCCGCGCCGCGAAGGCGTCGCTGAACGGCATCGACCCGGTCGACGTCAAACGCTCCTACCGTTACGAGCAGGGGTTCACCTTCGAGCTGAACCTCACGGGGGTCTCCGACCGCGCGCGCGACGCGTTCGTCGACAAGCGTGACGCGTGGGAGCAGGAGAAGTAGGTGGCGGACAAGCGGACGACGATCGAGGAGGTCGTCGGCGAGATTCGTGACGGCATGACCATCGGCATCGGCGGCTGGGGCTCCCGGCGTAAGCCGATGTCGCTGGTGCGGGCGCTGGTCCGCAGCGACGTGCACGACCTGACGGTGGTGTCGTACGGCGGGCCCGACGTGGGCATGCTGTGCGCCGCCGGCAAGGTGCGCAAGGTGGTCTTCGCGTTCGTCTCGCTCGACTCGATCGCGCTCGAGCCGCACTTCCGCAACGCCCGGCAGGCCGGCGCCGTCGAGGCGCTGGAGCTCGACGAGGGGATGTTCCTGCTCGGCCTGCAAGCTGCCGCCTGGCGGGTGCCGTTCCTGCCGACCCGGGTGGGACTCGGGTCGGACGTGGTCGCCAAACAACCAGAGATCCGCACCGTGACCTCGCCGTACGACGACGGTGAGGAGCTGGTCGCGATGCCGGCGCTGTCGCTCGACATTGCACTCGTGCATCAGAACCGTGCCGACGTGGCGGGCAACGCGCAGTTCCTCGGGCCGGACCTCTACTTCGACGACCTGATGTGCCAGGCGGCCGCGCGGTCGTTCGTGTCGTGCGAGCGGATCGTCGACACTGCCGACTTCGCGGCGGCGGGCAGCCATCACACGCAGCGGATCAGCCGGCTGTTCACCGACGGCATCGTCGAGACGCCGAACGGCGCGCACTTCACGTCGTGCGTGCCGGACTACGAGCGCGACGAGGCGTTCCAGCGCGACTACGCGAAGTCCGCCGCCTCGCCAGAGGCCTGGGCCGCCTGGCGAGCCGACTGGATCGACGTCAGCGAGGCCGACTACCAGCGCAAGGTCGCGGCATGAGCGAGTTCGCGCGGGCCGACGTTTGTTGTGTGGCGGTGGCGGAGTGCTTCCGCGGCGACGGCGAGATCGTCGCCAACCCGATCGGGACGATCCCGCGGATCGGCGGGCTGCTCGCCCGCCGCTCGTTCGAGCCCGATCTAGTGATGACCGACGGCGAGGCGATGTTCACCGACGTGGCCGGCGCCGTCGAGGCCTGGAACCCGTACCGGGCGATGTTCGACGTGGTCTGGTCCGGCCGCCGGCACGTGATGATGGGCGGGTCGCAGCTGGATCCGTTCGGCAACCACAACTTCGCGGCCATCGGCGACATGCACCGCCCGAAGGCGCAGCTGCTCGGATTCCGCGGCGCCCCCGGCAACACCGTCAACAACGTGACGTCGTACTGGATCCCGAACCACTCGCCGCGAGTGTTCGTGCCGGCGGTCGACGTCGTCACCGGAGTCGGCTATGACCGCGCCGCGGCAGCCGGGCCCGCGGCGACTCGTCACCACGCGCTCCGGCACGTCGTCACCAACCTCTGCGTGCTCGACTTCGAGACGCCGGACCACCGGATGCGGCTTCGGTCGCTGCATCCGGGCGTGACGGTCGACGACGTGGTCGCGGCGACCGGCTTCGAGCTGGCGATCCCCGACGACGTACCAACCTCGCGCGAGCCGACGGCCGACGAGCTGGCGATCCTCGCCGAGCTGGACCCCGACGGGGCCCGCAACGCGGAAGTCCCCGAGTAGCCGATGCATCCCGCCCTGTCGACCCGGTTCACCGAGCTGGTCGGCGTCCGCTACCCGGTCGTGCAGACCGGGATGGGCTGGGTCGCGACGCCCCAGCTGGCGGCCGCGACCTCCAACGCGGGCGGGCTCGGCATCCTTGCCGCGGCCACGATGACGTACGACGAGCTGCAAGCCGCCGTCGCCGAGATGAAGCGCCGGACCGACCAACCGTTCGGTGTGAACATGCGCGCCGACCAGCCGGATGTCGCCGACCGGGTTGACCTGCTGGTGCGGGAGCAGGTCAAGGTCGCGTCGTTCGCGATGGCGCCGAGAGCGGACCTGATCAAGCGGCTGCAGGACGGCGGCGTGCTCGTGATGCCGTCGATCGGCGCGAAGCGCCACGCCGAGAAGGTCGCCGGCTGGGGCGTCGACGCCGTCCTCGTCCAAGGCGGCGAGGGCGGTGGGCACACCGGTGCGGTCCCGACGTCGTTGCTGTTGCCGCAGGTCGTCGATGCCGTCGACGTGCCGGTTGTTGCCGCGGGCGGCTACTTCGACGGTCGCGGCCTGGTCGCCGCGCTGTCCTACGGCGCGGCCGGGGTCGCCATGGGCACGCGTTTCCTGCTCACCTCGGACAGCCCGGTGCCGCAGGCGGTCAAGGAGCTCTACCTGGCGAAGTCCGTCGCCGACACCGTGGTGACGAAGCAGGTCGACGGCGTGCCGCACCGGGTGCTGCGCAGTGAGCTGGTCGATCGGCTCGAGGCGGGCCACGCGGTCGGCCGGTTCGGCGGCGCCGCCCGCAACGCCTGGCGGTTCAAGCGGCAGTCGGGCACGCCCTGGCGCGACATGGTGCGCGAAGGTCTTGCGATGCGCAAGACGATGGAGCTGTCGTGGAGCCAGGTGCTGATGGCGGCGAACACTCCGATGCTGCTGCGCGCCGCCATGGTCGACGGCTGGACCGACCTCGGCGTGATGGCCAGCGGGCAGGTGGTCGGCGTCATCGACGATCTGCCGAGCTGCGCCGAGCTGATCGGGCGCATCATCACTGAGGCCGACTCGGTGCTCGCTCGGCTCTCCGGCTGACCGCCCATGATCATGGCGAGCTGGCCTGGCTAGAGCCAGGCGCCATCGCCAACGTGGTCAGCGGAGCAGCTCGGGGTGTTGGGTCTCGACCAGGTGGCGGAAGCCATCCCGCCACTTGACCGTCGAGTGGCCGACCAGCTCGTGCATCTTTGTCAGGTCGAGGCAGACGCTCGCCAATGACTGCTCCGAGGCGACCAGCTTCGGCTGGAGTCCGGTCAGCTCGCCGAGATACGCGCACCACTCCTCGACGCTGACCCGTTCGTCGCCGCCCCAGTTCACCGTCGTTGCCGGGACGTCGGCAATCTCCAGCAGTCGCGGCACCATCGCGACGATGTCGTCGTAGTGCAGCGGGTGATACTCGCTCGGCGCATCCGGGTGCACCGCGATCTCCTGGCCGGCCATCATCAGCGCGAGGTGAAACGCCGGCCAGCCGCCGGCGTCGCCGTACGGCACGTTCAGCCGCGCGATCGTCGTCGGCAGGCCGTAACGGCGCGCGCCATGCCGTGCCGTCGCCTCCGCCGCGATCTTGCAGATCGAGTACGTCGGCAGGTAGTAGTTGCGGTGGCTGTCGCCGAGCGGTGATTCCTCGCTGAACGCGGTGTGCCCGTCGGGCTGGTAGACCGCCGTGGTCGAGCAGTGCAGGAACCCGGTCGCGTCGGCGTAGCGCTCCATCAACATCGCCAGGCCGCTGACGTTGCCGTCGAGGTCGACCGCCCACTTGCCGCTCTTCACGACGGCGAAGTGCAGCACGTAGTCGACCTTCTCCGGCAGGTCGTCGACCGCACCGCGCACCAGGTCGAGATGCGCCGTCTTCACGCCGCCCTCGTGCAGTGGCTGGCGCGCGGCCGGATCGCGGAACCGCGCCGCGCCGGTCACCTCGTTGTCCTTCGCCAGCGCCAACGCCACCGGCTTCGCCACCTCGCTCGTCACACCGGTGACGAGGATTCGTGCTCCGCTCAAACTCACTTGGCCACCGCTCCAAAGTCTGCGAACCCGCTCGGCGCATGGCGGCCGAACGTGCCGTGCTCGAACAGCCCCCAGCCGACCTGCCCGTTGCAGGTCGCACGCCCGACGTGGTCGATCACGCCGAACGGCGTGCGGGCGATCACGTCCGGGTCGGCGAAGTCGTACACCTTGCTCTCGACCCAGCCCCGGCCGCGCCACTGCCCGTGCAACCAGTCCGGGTCGCCGCCGTACCCGCAGCCGACATGCAACGGCACGAAGCCGAGCGTGTCGACCTCCATCACCAGCGGCCGGCCGTCCGGCTCGGTCAGCTCGATCCGCGCGTGCTCTGGGTGCCGGGTCCCGGACCGGTAGTCGATCGCCACCCGCGGCCAGCCGAGCTGCTCGGTCCGGCCATCCGGGTGCACCCGGACCGCGTCGTTCAGTGTCCGCCGTCCGCTGCCGTCCTCTTGCGCGATGAGTACGACGGCGAAGTCGTCGAACCGCATCGGCATGTAGAGCCACCAGAACCCGAAGTCACCGGACTCGTCCGGCGGTCGACCGGCCGGCTCCGCCTCGCCGATCGGCCGGATGCCCCACGATCGGTCGCGCGAGCCGACCCAGACATCGGGTGAAACCGTGATCTCGTCGCCGTCGACCCGCAACGTGCCCGACCAGCTGCCGAGCTGGGCGAACCGCCAGGTGTCGATGATCGGGCGCGGCCCGCTGCGCAGCAGGTGCCGCTCCTCGTCGACAGCGGGGAACGAGCCCTCCCAGGTGAGGTCGAAGCCGAGGTCGTCGGCGTCGCAGACCAGGCGGATCCGTTGCAGCGGTTCGACCACCTCGATGCGGTAGGGACCGACGGCCGCCTCGCGGTTGTCGTCCAGCGCGTCGGAGCAGCGCAACACGTGTTGCCGGTCGCCGCGCCGGACGCAGGCGTAGGCGTCCTTCACGCCGAGATTCGGGTACAGCCCGAGCCCGGTGATGAAGAAGATCTCGCCGGTGCGGTCGTGGGCGTTGAAGTAGCAACGGTCGTAGAAGTTGCGGTCACTGGTGGCGACGTAGCGCATCGACACCGGCGACTGATGGATCGGGTACTCGTCAAGGCCAACTGGCATGGCGTCCCCTCAGTCGCCCGGGATCTCGGGAAGCAGCGAGTCGAGATGGTCGCGGTTGAGGATCAGCTCCTCGGGGTCGGGCGGCATCTCCTGCTCGCCGAAGTGCACCCGGCGCTGGCCGGTGCGCAGGAACACGATCGACCACTGCAGTGCGGCGTACACCATGAAGAAGCGCAGGTTGCGAGGCGTGTGCCCGCGGATCGCTTCGTACGACGCCGCGACGTCGTCGTAGCGGAGGAACTCCGGCATGCCCGGCAGCTCCAGCTTCCTCGCCAGGTCCTGGAAAACGAAGTGGGCGTAGGCGATCCAGCCGACGTCGAGCTCGCCGGGGCCGAGCCCGGCCATCTCCCAGTCGAGCAAGGCGGCCGGCGCGAAGTCGACGTAGAGCACGTTGCCGATCCGCGCGTCACCCCAGGAGAGCACGGTCGGGCTCTCGTGCCGCGGCCAGTTCGCCGCGAGCCAGTCGAAGGTGCGCTCGACGAGCGGCGACGGCGTGCCGGCGGCCGCGACCATGTCGTACCACTCCCGGGTGCGGGCGACGTGCGCACGCAACGGGTCCGTCGCGACACCGGGCTGGCATAGCGCCGGGAACCGGTGCGCCGGTTCGCCGATGTCGTGGAGTGCCGCGATGGCGGCGACCGTCGTGTCCTGCAGCCGGCGCTGCTGCTCCGGCGTCGCGTCGAACAGCCAGTTGTCACCGAAGGAATACGGCAGGTTGTCCGGCGGCACCTGACCGTCGACCCGGCTCATCACGAAGAACGGCGCCCCGACCGGATCCGCGGACGGCTCGCACCACCACACCTTGGGCACCGGTACGTCGGAGTGCGTCGCGACGGCTTCGATCACCTGGAACTGCCCGGGTAGGTCGTACGACGGAAACACCGGAACGTCGGCGGCAGCTGGCGCGATTCGCGCGACCAGCCGCTCGTCGTAGTCGCGACCGTCGGCCGTCCAGGACGCGCGGAACAGCACGGTGTCGCTCGACATGCCGTTGGCGTCGGTGCCCTCGAGATCCGTGACCGTCGGCTCAGCGCCGGCACCGAGCCGGTCGGCGAGCCAGGTCTGCAGCTGGGCTTGCAGCACGGCCGGGTCGCGGCTGGACCGCTGCATGTACGTCGGCTCGGTCACCGGGTCTCACAGCTTGGCGCGGCCGCTGGCCGACGGGCGCAGCGCCGCGGTCACGACCGCGGCGACGGCATGCGAGAACCGCGCCGCATCCTCGGCCCCGACGTTGAGCGCGCGCGTGAACAGCGCACCCAACATGACGTCGAACAAGTCCTCCGGTGCGACGGTCGGCTCGCGGCCGGTCGTCGCCACGAAGGCTTCGAACGACCCGCGCATCGGCGCCACGCTGCGCTGCACCACCCGCTGCCACAGCAGCGGGTCGTTCTGGTACTCGACGAGCAACCCCGGGATCGCGGCGCGCACCGCCGGCTCGCTGAGGTATTCGAGGATCTGCTGGCAGTAGGGCTGCAGGTCCGTGATGACGTCGCCGGTCATCGCCTCCGGCGCGAGCAGGCCGCTCGGGAAGACCGCTTCCTCGATCAGCTCCGCCTTGCTCGACCACCGCCTGTAGACGCTCGGTGCGCTGACGCCGGCGCGGCGAGCGATCGCCTGGATCGTGGTCGCTTGGTAACCGTCCTCCACCAACAACTGCAACGTCGCGTTGTGGATCGCGCGATCGACCCGCGGGTCTCGGGGCCGGCCGACCCTGGGGGAGTCGTCGTAACCGCTCAACTCCGCCGCGGCGGGCTCGGGCGAGGCGGCCGACGGCATGCGCCGACCCTAAAACGTTTCGTGATGTCACGCAATGCAGCGGAGCTGGTCGGGCGCGAAGTACAGACAACGCCTCGCCCGAACGCTAGCGTGCGCTGGCCGTCTCCCCAGACTTGCCGAGGACACTATGCGAACAGGTCCGACAACCGGTCGCGTCGCGAAGCCCGGACGCCGGTTGAGCCGAGGGATCGTCGTCGTCGCCGCGCTGGCCGCGGGTGGTTCGTTGCTGACCGCTCCGCCAGCGATGGCCGCCGCCGGGCACCACCAACCGGCCGGCTACGCGCGGGTCGCGCCCGCGCCGCGCCTGCCACGGCACACCCACCGGGTCGGAGCGCCCGCGGCGACGACGAAGATCAGCGGGGCCGTGGCCCTCGCGCCGCGCGACGCCGCGGCGCTGGCCAGCGCTGCGGCAAACGTCTCGGATCCGCGGTCACCGCTGTTCCACCACTACCTGCGCACGGGTGCGTTCGCGCGGCGATACGGCCCGAGCAGCCAGACGATCCAGGACGTGCGCACGGCGTTGCGATCTGCCGGACTGACCACCTCGGTCTCGTCCAACCATCTGCTGGTGCACTTCCACGGCGACGCGGCCGCAGTCGGTGACGCCTTCCACACCGACCTCGCGAGGTATCAGACGGCGAGCGGTCGGACCGGTACGGCGCCGGCCGGTGCCGTCTCGTTGCCGGCGTCGGTCGCGCCCGACGTCGTCGGCGTACTGGGCCTGAACACCCTCGGGCAGCGGGTCGCGCATTTCGAGCACGCGACGCATCCGGCGAAGCACAAGGCAGTTGCGCACCATTTCGCCCACCCAGCCGGATCGCCGCAGCCGTGCGCCGGTGCCCGCAAGGCGGCGAACCACCTCGGTGGGCTGACCGATGACCAGGTCGCGCATGCCTACGGTGCCACCGGGCTCTACCAGGCCGGTGACATCGGCAGCGGTCAGACCATCGCGCTCTACGAGGCGGAGCCGTTCGAGATGTCGGACCTGAAGGCGTTCGACAACTGTTACTTCGGGGCCGCGAAGGCCGCGCAGATGCTGCAGCGGGTGCATCTCATCCACGTCGACGGCGGCGCGGGCAAGGGGCCAGGTAGCGGCGAGGCGATCCTCGACATCGAGGATCTCTCGGCGCTCGCGCCCGGAGCGACCATCGACGTCTACGACTCGCCGAACACGCTGATCGACGGCATCGACATCTACAACGACATGGCACAGGACAACCACGCGAAGGTGATCTCGACCAGTTGGGGCCTGTGCGCGGCGACCTTCCAAGAGTTCGAGCCCGGCGGCATGCAGCTCGAGAACGAGATCTTCGAGCAGATGGCGCTGCAGGGCCAGACCGTGTTCTCGGCGGCCGGCGATGCCGGGTCTGACGACTGCGCCGGCCACTCGCCGACGTCGGCGCCGCCGTCGCTGTCGGACGACGACCCGACGGCGCAGCCCTTTGTCGTCGGCGTCGGCGGCACGACCGTCACCGACGCGGCGCACCGCCCCAGCGAGCACGTCTGGAACGACGGCAACAACGGCGGCGCCGCCGGCGGTGGCATCTCGTCGGTCTGGGGAGCGCCGAGCTGGCAGGGGTCGGCGTTCACCACCGCCGACCTGCAAACGGTGACCAACGCAGTGACCGACGGCGGCGCCCAGCTGTGTCCGCAGGGATCGCCGACCGATCCGGCCGGCTGCCGCGAGACGCCCGACGTCTCCGCCGACGCGGACGAGTTCACCGGGGCGATCACGACGTACGCCAAGGAGTTCGGCGGCTGGACGACGACCGGTGGGACGTCGTCCGCGGCGCCGCTGTGGGCCGCGATGCTCACGGACGTCAACGCGTCGGCGGCCTGTGCGGGCAGCAGCGTCGGCTTCGCCGCTCCGCTGCTCTACGCGGTGGCGGCCAACCCGGCCGAGTACGCCGCGTCCTTCAACGACGTCACCAGCGGCAACAACGACCAGTACAACCTATTCGACGGCCGGTTCTACCGAGCGGCGCCCGGATACGACATGGCGTCCGGGCTGGGCTCGCCCGAGCTCACCCACGCGAACGGTAAACCCGGGCTCGCCGGCTACCTGTGCGCTCACGCGCGGGCGGCCGGTCCGCCGGCGGTCACCGGCGTCTCGCCCGCCGTCGTACCCGTCCATCCGGGTAGCCGGTCGCTCACCATCTCGGGTAGCGGCTTCACCGGCGCCAGCCGGCTGTCGATCGGGGCCGACAACGTCCCGGCCGGAGATTGGGACGTCGTCACCGACAGCCAGATCAACGTCACAACAATCCCGGCGGGGACCGCCGCGTTGTCGTCGTCCGACGGCACCGGCCGCGCGATCGTCAGCGTGACCGGATCCTCCGGCGCCAGCAGCGTGCCGGTGGCAGCGGCAGCTCTGCTCTACGTCGACACCACGGCGACCGGGGCGTCGCTGCCGTCGGTCAGCGGCACCGCGCCGTACGGCGGCCCAATCGCCGGCGGCAACACCATCACGGTGTACGGCTCGGACTACGCCGCGAGCGGCGCGGACGCCGTCACCGGCGTGACGATCGGCGGCGTCAGCGCGCCGTTCACGGTCGTCTCACCTACGGAGCTGTCGGTGCGGGTGCCGGCGTACTCCGCAGCGGCGACGCACTGTGCCACCGCCAATGTGCCCGCGACCGACAGCTGCCAGGCGCAGGTGGTGGTCGCGAACGCCAACGGCTCGAGCAAGACCGCCTCGATCCGCCCAAGCTTCCACGGCGACCTCAGCACGCTGCCGGACGTCTGCGAAGGCAGTACGGCGCCGTGCGAGCTCGCGCCGGCGAGCACCGAGTACGACTACTTCGCGCCGCCGACGATCACCGACATCTCACCGGGCTACGTGAGCGAGAACGGCGACACCGTCGTCACCATCACCGGCACCGGCTTCGACTTCCTCAGCACCATCGCGGTCAACTTCGGCAACCCGCATGAAGCCGCCAGCGCGGACTTCAACACGCTGTTCAACTCGCCTACCGAGATCGATGTGGTGGCAAACCCGCATGACTCGACCACCGAAGCGGTCAGCGTCCCCGTCACCGTGGAGACGTTGCAGGGCCTGTCGAACGCGGTCTCCGCGCGGTACGCCGGCTACCCAAAGTTGAACGCCATCAGCCCGAACGTCGGCCCGGACACGGGCGGCACGCGGATCGCGTTGAGTGGCAAGGGTTTCGAGGGCGTCGGCTCGGCCGACGGCGGCGAGATCATCTACAGCTCGACGTCTGGGCCGATCGAGACCGACCAGCTGTCCGGCTACCAGGTCTTGAGCGACGCGAAGATCGCCGCGACGACACCGCAGTCGACGCCGGACGTGGACGTGGTCCAGGCCTGCACCATCACCGGCTGCTCGGTCCCGCTCACTCGCAGGGCGTTCGACGCCACGAACTTCACCTTCTTCTCCACCGGCCGGCCGGTGGTGACCGGGGTCTCGGTGCATCGCGGCCCGGCCGCCGGCGGCACCCTGGTCGTCATCCGCGGCCACAACCTGTCGAACGTGGTCGCGGTGCGATTCGGGTCGCGGCTCGCGACCGCGCACAACCAACGGCAGCTGCTGGCGAGCGGCAGCTTCTACCGGATCGTCGCCGAGTCACCGCCGGGACCGCCGGGCAAGACGGTCGACATCCGCGTCGAGACGTTGGCGAGCACGCAAGGTGGCACGCCCAGCCCGGTGACATCGGCCGACCGGTTCACCTGGACTCGCAGCGTCCCGGCCCCGCCACAACAGGTCGTCGCGCACGCCCATCACTCAACCGTCGACGTGCAGTGGCAACGCCCGGCAATCGACGGCGGCAAACCCGTGCGCAAGTACGTCGTGTGGGCGGTCGCCGAGCGCCGCAAGCCGCACACGCCGAAGCCGCCGACGGTCCGGGTGACGGTCGGCCGCGGCGCGCGGTCGGCGGTGTTGCACGGACTGCGTGGCGGCTGGTTCTACCGGGTGCGGGTCGCCGCGGTCAGCTCGCTCGGGCGAGGGCGCCCCGGCCATCCGCCGCACGGGTTCTTCATCACCGACCCGGCGCGGTGACGTCGACGAGCTCAATGCCAGGTGCGGCCGCCGTCGTTCGTCTCGACGCCGGCCGCGCCGGCCGCGATCAGTCCATATCCGGCAGAGGTCAGTGACACGGCGGCAGGATCGGCCAGGCCGCGCACGCACTGGCCGCGCTGCCAGGACCGACCGGTGGTCGATGTGCGTTCGACCTGCAGCCCGCGGCAGCTGTTGGCGTCGCTCAGCAGCAGTACGCCGTGGCCCGCCGGGGTCAGTGCCGCCGCCACCGGCTGGCCGGCCGGCAGCTGCCCGCCGGGCTGCCACGTGTGACCGGCTGACGTGGTCCAAAAGGTCGACTGCGAGCAGATCACGAAGGCGCCCTCGGTGCCGCTCGGCGCGAGGACTTCGGCCGCCGCCGCGACGCCGCGACCGCACGGGTGGCTGGTGGAACCGGCCGGGCTGACGATGCCATGGTCGGTCGGCACCCAGATGCCATGCAGCGACCCGGTCGACCACGTTGCGCCGCCGTCCGTCGTCGTGTAGTACGTCGGCGTACACCGCGCGTCCGCCCCGACGACCCAGCCGCTGTCGGCTCCGGTGACGCCGAGCCGCAAGATGTGCTTGGCCGGTGACGACAGCGGCTGCCAGGACCGGCCGCCATCGGTCGACGCCTGCAGGCGTGCGCTGCCGGCGCAGCCGGCGGCGGCACGCCATGCGAGCCCCGGCCCGGAAACGCTCAACAGCCGCCCGCGAACGATTGCCGGGGCGGGCGAGCTGGCGGGCGTCGGCGTGCCCGGCTCGGCCGCCGCGACGACGTGATGCTCGCTAATCGCCGCCGTCTGGTCCGCCGACACGTGCCCGCGGGTGTGGTGGACGGCGATGCCGACAACCGCCGCCGCGCCGGCCGCGAGCACGACCAAGAAAAGCGCGGTGGCTGCATTCCGCAACCGGAGCACGCAGAAAGCGAATCATGCGGCGCGACCCGCCGACCGCGACACGCCGCGAACCTGTCACGCTTCGGCCGGATTAGCCGATCTGATAGGTGCCGACCGCATGCGCGACCGGTGTTCCGTCGGCGGCGGTCACGCTGACCTCGGCGTGCGAGAGCCGGCGCCCACGCCGCAACACCCGGGCGGTCGCGGTCAGGTCGGTCTGGTTGGCCGGCGCCAGGTAGTGGACGGTGAGGTCGACCGTGCTGCCGCGCAGCGACTCGGGCGCGGGCGCGCCGCTCCAGCACGCGGCCATGACCGCGGTGTCCGCCAGGGTTGCGATCGCACCCCCGTGCACGGTCTGGCCGATGGTCACGATCTCCGGGCGGAACGGCAGCCGCAGCACGGCGGTGCCGTCGCCCAGCTCGTCCATCTCGATGCCGAGGTGATGCACGAGCGGCGAAGTGGGAATGAACTCGCGCATGACATCCGCGCCGTCCGCTGGCTCCGCCACGCCACACCTCCCGCCCACCTCTCTATCACCGGGGCTGCCGCTTGACGCGGCGGGGGATGATCGGGGTATGCCGAGCCAACCGCTGGCCCAGCTGCGAGCCCCGGACGTGAAGCTGCGGCGGGTCTACGACGAACCGCAGGCCGATGACGGCATCCGGATCCTGGTCGACCGGCTGTGGCCGCGCGGCCTCAGCAAGGCGGACGCGCACGTCGACAAGTGGCACAAGCAGATCGCGCCGTCCGATGCGCTGCGGAAGTGGTTCGGGCACGACCCGCAGCGATTCGAGGAGTTCTCCCGCCGTTACCTCGCCGAGCTGCAGGAGCCGGAACGAATGGCGGTGCTGACCGAGCTGCGCTCGCTGGCGCGCCGGGGCACTGTGACATTGCTGACCGCGACCCGCGAGCTGCAGCTGAGCCAGGCCGCGGTTCTCGCCGACCTGGTGCGCCGGCGCCGGCGCTGGTCGTCGCGGCGCGGCCGCCAGTCGGCGCAACCGGTGAGAAGCCGCTGGCGTGGTGAAATGTCGCGGTGACCACCGCGACGGTGCCGCTTCCGCGCACCCCGGTCGTGCTCGACCGCGTTGTTGACGATCCCGCCGACGTGCACCGGCTGATCGAGGCGCACCAGCCGTATTGGCCGGTGCAGCGCTACTTCGCCAACAGCGCGGAGTACGCCGCGCTGTCCGGTGATCCGGAGCCGGCCGAGATGATCATCGCGCCGGTGTTCCGGGGCAACTGGGCGATCGACGGCGAGCCGCTGGAAGGCGTCCGTCCGATCCTCGAGTCCGAGCGGTTCATCGAGGCGGCGAAGCAGCTGTTCGGCGCCGAGATCATCCGGCCGACGACCGTTTACGTGAACCTCACCTGGCAGCTGCCGTTCCCGCAGGGCGCCGGCCACACCGACGTGCCGGCGTTTCGCGGCTTCGACCGTACGACGCAGCCGATCACGTTCCTCACGATCATGGGGCTGTCCGGGCTGTTCGAGGACGTGCGGGTGAAGGTCGCGACCGGGGTGTCGTGGTTCTACCGCGGCGAGGGCGGCGGCTTCGAGTACTGGCCGTCGGGTCCGGACGCCGGATCGGTCGTGCACGAGGGCGCCATCGACAACACCGCGATCGTGGCCGACAACGACTTCATGTGGCACCGCGTGCGCCCGACCGGACGGGTCGAAGACGGCATGGTGACGCTGACCCGCGACGCCGAGCTGGTGCATCGCGGTGGCGGCGACTGGGCGATCGTCGACGGCGGCGAGCAAAAGGCGGCCTTCGGGTTCGACGCCGTGCGCGTCAGCCTGTCGTGGAAGGGGATCGCCTTCGACGGCGAAGCCGACCGCCGCCGGCACGACGAGCACACCGACGACATCGACCTCGCCGAGGTGCTGCGCCGGTTCACCGCCGACCTGGCCGACCGCGGGATCACCGTGGACCCGCCGGCCGACCCGGTGCGTGACCCGGCGTTCGTCCGGACGCTGCGCGACGCCTACGTCCGCTATCCGGCTACTTAGTCAGCCGGCGCCACATCTCGGTGCGCAGCATCCGGGTCCGCCGATAGGAGTTGAACTCCAGCGTCAGCATCGCCGCGGCGACGGGGATCAGGTCACGCAGCCGAAGCAATACGACGCGCTGCTGGCCCATGGCGTGAAACTTCCGCAGGTAGCGGTACAGCGACTCCAGCCGCACGTAGCGGTCGAGCCGATGGCTGAGCCAGTACGTCGCCCGCCGCGCCGCGCCACGTGGCTGCTCGGCGTACAGCTCGGGAAACGCCGCGAACGACAGCGACAGCCGCAGCGCACCACGCTCACGCCCCCAGGCGATGGTGTCGTACGCGAGCCGCTCGTCGACGCCGTTGGGTGCACCGGGGCGCCGCCACGGCAGGTCCTGCGAGATCTCGCGGCCGCCGTCCGCAGTGACGAACCGGTGGAACGCCACCACCCGCCGATCGCGGTCATAGGCGACGGCGATCAGCGAGCCGGGGTGCTCACCGTCAAGCAGCCCGTCGAGAATCATCGAGAAGCCGCGGTTGGCGTTGCGCCGGCTACGCGCAACGATCGCGGACAGTTCGCCGCGCAGCGCGTCCGGCAGCTCCGACTCCGGGTGGATCGCGGTGGTGACGCCGGCGTTGTGGGTCCGCTGCACGGCCTGCCGGAGGTTGCGAAACGCGCGGCCCACCAGGCTGAACGTCGGGATGTCGATGACCACATCCCGGCCGATCGGCACCGCCGTGAGACCGCGGTCCCGCCACCATTGCGTCCACTGTTCGCCGGCGCCGAGCACGCCGATCCGCCAGCCATTCGCCAGCGCGAGGTCGATCGCGGCTTGAGCGGCGGCGGGTTGCGATGCCGGATCGCCGATCGGGTCGCCCGACACCACAAGTACGCCGAAGCGCACCCGGTAAGCGACCGCGGCCTGGCCGTCGGCGGCAAACACGTAGGACTTGTCGAGCCGCTGCGCGAACGGCGCCAGCGTGTCGTTGCTGGTCCGGTCGACCAGGGCCCGGATCTGCCGGCGCTCCGACGCGGTGCCGGCGAGCGGTGCGGGCGGTGCCCACAGCAACGCGGCTCCCATCAGCACGAGCACGACCTGGGCGAACCCGGCATAGCCACGATTCGCGGCGATCACCGAGATCGCGAGCAGTGCCGCCGACGCCGCGACGTTCGGCCACAGCAACGGCCGGCGCAATGCGACGCCGCGCGCGACCGCGGCGGCGGCCAGCCCGAGCGCCAGCACCTGGCCGTGGGCGGTGCGCTCGGCCTGCAGTGCGACCAGTAGCCCGACCGCGATGCCAATGCCGCCGATCCAGCCGGCGAGCACGGGCCGGGACTGCAACATCGACGACAGCACGATCGACCCGTCACTACGCTCGTTGGGACCCCCGCTCATGTGTCCATTCTGCGCCACCGAGTGGCGCTGACCGTGCCAACGGCGCGCGGCGTCGCTCTACCGCAGCCGCGGGATGGGTAGGGAGAGTCCATGATCGCGGTCGGCCTGCCGCTGGCGCTGTTGGCGGCGGCGTTGAACGCGGCAAGCAACGTCCTGCAGCGAGCCGCCAACCGGCATGCCCAGGACGTCGACGCGATGTCACTGCGGCTGATTGACCGGTTGGCCCGGCAAC
Organism: Mycobacteriales bacterium; assembly: GCA_035550315.1. GTDB lineage: Bacteria > Actinomycetota > Actinomycetes > JAFAQI01 > JAFAQI01 > DASZPL01. Next base: position 18,365 of record DASZPL010000084.1, read on the forward strand.
GGATCTGGCGGCTCGGCATCCTGACCGTGATCGGATCCTTCATCGCCCAAGCGCTGGCCCTTGCGAACGGCCAGCTCTCCGTCGTCCAGCCGGTGATCATCCTCGAGCTGCCGATGACGCTGCTCGCCGCCAGCCGGATCTGGCACGGGCGGCTGCGGCGGCAGGACTGGGTCGCGATCGGCGCGATGTGCCTGGGCCTGGCGGGCCTGCTGGGCTGCCTTCACCCGCACGGCGGTCGGGCCGGCAATGTGCCGGCGTTCGCCTGGATCCTCGGGCTGACCCTGTCTGCCGCGCTCGTCATCGGGCTGTCGGTCGCGGCCGTGCGGGAGCCCGCCCGGTCCGACCGGCGAGCGGCGTTGTTCGGTGTCGCCAGCGGCGTGACGTTCGGTCTGACCGCCGCGCTGATCAAGGCGGCGACGGAGGCGCTGTCGGAGAGTGGACCGGCCGGTTTATTCACCGCCTGGCAGACCTACTTGACGGCCGTCGCCGGCCTCGCCGGGCTGTGGCTGGTGCAAGCGGCGTTCAATGCCGGTCGACTGGTCTCGGCGCAACCCGGGATCACGTTGGCGGACCCGGCCGTCGCGATCCTGTGGGGGACGCTCGTCTTCAACGAGCAGACCAACGGCTTCCCGCTGCTCGCGGTGGGCGCCGCCTGTGTTGTCCTGCTGCTGGCCGGCGCCTTCGCGCTCGCGCGGTCGCCCGACTTGGCCAGCTCAACGAGCCAGGGGGACGCCGATCAAGCCGATGATCGCGGCGGTGCCGACGAACAACCACGCGATGTAGTCGCCGACGTGGCCGGAGTGCAGCCGGTGCAGGCCACCCATCAGCCGGGCGCCCGGCTCTAGCACCCGGTCGAAGCGTTTGCGGAGCAAGCCGCCGTATAACCCGACGGCTGCGACGCCGAGCGCCAAGGCGGTCGACGACAGACCGAGCGCGATCCCGCTGGCGGTCCAGCTGATGCCGCTCGGCAGCGGCGCCGCGGTGGCGGCCGCCGCGTGCAGCGCCTGTGCGGCGTACGCCGAACCGTCGAGGAAGCTCGCCGCCCCTTGGCCGACGGCACGGCTGACGCCGGGCACACAACCGGTGAGCAGGCAGCCCAGCAGCAGGCCGCCGATCGCGATCGCCATGGTGGCCGGCAGCCGCTCGAGCCGCCGCCCCACCTCCGGCTGTTCCTCGTCGCCGGTGGTTTCGGATGCGCGCGGGTGCGGCTTGGGACCGAGGCCGAGAAAGATCCGCCCACCGGCGCGCAATACCGCACCGCCGGTCAGCGCCGACACGGCGACGAACAGCACCGGGCCGAACCCGTAGCCGGCATGACTGAGCGCGTCCTCGCCGATCGCCTTGCCGAGAGCGGTGCCGAACGGTGGCAACCCCGCGAGCGCCAGCGCGCCGATGGCGAACAGTACGGCGGGAACCCGCGCGTCGCGGCCCCGGCCGTGCAACGTCACCTCGTCGACGCTGGCATAGCGGTTGAGGATGACGCCGGCGAGCAGGAACAGGGCCGACTTCGCTCCGGCGTGACCGAGGACGTAGAGCGCCGCGCCGGTCAGGCCCGGTCCGTCGACAGTGCTCGCCGCGCAGAGGAACAGGCCGACGTGGGCGATGGTGGAGAACGCCAGCAGCCGCTTCAGGTGGCGTTGCGCCAACGCCATCACGGCGCCGACCACCGCCGTGATCACACCGAGCACGAGGAACGCCCGGCGCACCGCGTCCGGCTGGATCTCGTCGGAGAAGGCGACCCAGTACACCCGCCACAAGCCGTAGAGCCCGAGCTCCACCATGACGCCGGAGAACAACACGCAGACCGGCGTCGGCGCGACGGCATGCGCGTCCGCCAGCCAGAAGTGCAGCGGCACCACGGCGGCCTTGACCAGGAACCCGGTGACGATCAACACGAAGGCGATGACCACCAGCGCGTCGAGCCCGCGGGTGTGCGGCAGCGCCTGGCCGATCTGCGCGAGCCCGAGCTGGCCGGTGCGGGCGTAGATCAAGCCGATCCCGGTCAGCGTCAGGTAGGCGCCGAACGAGTTGACGATGCCGAAGTTCAGCCCGCCGTGCAGTGACGTCGGATCCTCGATCTTGAAGCCGGTGAGGGCGTAGGCGGCGGCGCCCATCAGCTCGAAGAACACGAACATGTTGAACACGTCGCCGGTCAGTGCGAACCCGGTCATGCCGCCGAGGAACAACAGCATCAGCGCGTGGAAGTGCGCATGCACGCTTTCGAAGTAGCGCCACGAGAACACCAGCGCCGCGACCATCAGCGTCGCCGCGAGCAGGGCGGCGCCTGCGCCGAGTCGGTCCGCGACCAGCACGATGCCGACGCTGTGCCCATGGCGCGGTGTCCAACCGGCGATCCAGGTCACGACCCGGCCGCTGCCGGTCAGCACGAACAGCGCCGCGTCCAGTCCCGCGACGGCGAGCGCGGATCCGGTCGCCAGGCTGTCCACGACCGGTCGCGGCAGCCAGCGGCCGAGCGACAGCAACAGACAGGCCGCGATGATCGGGACGGCGATGGCGATTGGAGCCAGTTGGGCGGCTCCCGACGAGTAGTTCACGGCTAGCCGCGCAACGACGCGAGCTTGTCGGGATCGACGGTGCGATGTCGCTTCGAGATCTGGATCGCGAGCGCCAGCAGCAACGCGGTCACCGTCGCGGAGACGACGATGTCGGTCAGGCAGAGCGCCTGAACCACCGGGTCGACCACCTGACGGGTCGGTTTCTCAGTCGAGCCGAAGACGGGGGCGCTTGCCTGCCGCTGGTAGCCGATGGTCAGCAGCAGCACGTAGGTGCTGGCTTGCGCGATGGACACGCAGACCACCGCGTGCACCAGGTTGCGGCTGCGGGCGATGCCGATGCCGCCGAGCAGCAGCATCGCGCCGGCGACGAAGTAGCCGTAGTAGCTCATCTCCGTGAGCCGCGCGGACCGAGCAGGATCGCCTGCTCGAGGAACTTGGCCAGCAGCACGATGACGCCGCTGGCCACCTCCAACCCGACGGCGCCGTTGAGCAGCGGGACGGTGCCCGAGGCGAAGAACCGGCCGAACGTGCCGAACCCGAGCAGGTTGGTCAGGAAGCCGCCGGAGGTGACCACGCCGGCCAGCCCCAAGCAGGCGAACGCCCCGGCGCCGATCGCCTCGCCCTGCTCGAACAGCTCGACCGGCCGCAGCCGGTCGAGCGTCGGGTAGGAGCCGGCGACGTAGAGCAGGTGGATTCCCGTGGCGATGACGACGCCGCCCTGGAAGCCGCCGCCTGGGGTGAGGTGGCCGTGGGTCACCAGGTTGATCCCGATGATCAGGGTGGCCGGTAGCCCGACGTACCCCAGTATCCGGGTGGGTTCGAGGACGCGGCCGGTCAGCGAGGGCCGATAGTTGCGCTCTTCCTGCGACGGCCGCAGCAGCGCCGCGACTCCGATCACCGAGGCCAGCAGGATGGTCTCTTCGCCGAAGGTGTCGAGCGGACGCTGGTCGAAGTTGACCGAAGAGATCGCGTTGGGGGTCGAATGCTGCACGGTCGCGGCGATCGCCAGGTCGCGATAGGCGTGAACCGCGGTGCCGAAGTGCGGCAGCCCGAGCAGCGCGATGGCGAGGCAGCAGCCGAACGCCACGATCCCGACCGACAACACCCACGTCCGGCCACGCCGGCTCATCTGCCGCCTCGGATCTTGCTGATTGCCAAGAGCACCATCAGCGGTACGACGGCGGTCCCGACCGCGAGCTGGCTGAGCGCCACGTCCGGCGCTTGCAACACGAGGAACAGCACCGTCAGCGTGATGCCGAAGATTCCCAACGTGACGGCTTGCCGTTGCGGGTCTTGGTTGATGACGACGGCGGCCGCGGCGAGCAGCACCAGGGTGAGCGCCAGCACGATCACGAGATTCATCGGCGCGGCCCGGTCACTGCGGCTCTTCCGGCTCGACCGCGCCCTGCACCTCCGCGGCCACCCGCCCGGCACTGACCTCAAGGACCGGCCCGGCAACCGCGAGGAGCCCGACGATGAACAGGTCGAGGCCGGCGGTGATGCCCCAGCCGGTGTCGATCACGATCGCGGCGCCGAACAGCGGGCCCGCCACCGACGTGACCGGCGTGAGGTAGTGCAGCTTCCCGAACGTGGTCCGCAGCACGACCGCTCCCACCGCCGACAGTGCCGTGATGAGCAGTGACAGCGACAGCAGCACATCGACAAGCACGGTCCGCGCGCTCATGGCCTCGGCCCGAGCAGCCGCGTGAAGACGAGCGTGCCGGCGATCGAGAGCAGGGTCAGGGTGAGCGGCACGATCAGGTAGCTCGGCTGCTCGACCGCGTGCGTGAACGCCATCAACGCCATCACCGCGGTCGCGCTCGCGAGCTCAAGGCCGACCAGCCGTCGCACCGCGTCGCCTTTGGCGCCGACCCACAGCGCCGGGGCGAGGCCTAACGCGAGCAGGACACAGCAGGCCGCGAGCCAGGTATTCACTTGAGCACCACATTCATCGCCGCATCACGTCTCCCATCTGCATTCGGCCGCTGACCAGCGCATGCAGCCGGAGCCGCCCGGTCTGCGCGCTGTCGTCGACCGCGTAACTGCCCGGGGTCGCGGAGACCAGCAGGATCGCCGCGGCGCGGGCCGATGTCGGGCCGACCGCCCGGCCCCGCCCGACCGGCACCTCGATGAACTCGCCCTCCTCGAGCCGGCCACCGAACAACGGCTTCCAGGGCACGGCCAGCACCCGGACGGTGTCGAACACGATCGCCGCCGGCAGCCGCAGCAGCCAGCCGAGCGCCGGCCGATGGATCGTCCACCGGTCACCCAGTGCTCGCCGGGTGACGACCGCCGACGCGGCGCAGGGGATCGCGCCGCCCATCGCAAAGCCGAGGTCGGGCCAATGCACCGACGACAGCGTCAGCATCCAGATCCCGAGCGTTGCCAGCCACCACACGGCGAACTCGAACACAGCGGGCTCATACCCAGGTAGCGGCTCGTGCCATACGGTCTGGCTGCCACCGATCGTGACGTTCGCCGATGAGAATGTCGCCGTCGGTTCGTCAGGATGTCGAAGGACGCGATGCAGGTCGGTAGGAAGGGGAGCCGCGTGAGCACGGTGCGGGTGTTGGTCGGGACCCGAAAGGGCGCGTTCATCCTGACCGCGGATGGCAAGCGCGACGACTGGCGGGTCAGCGGTCCGCACTTCCCCGGCTGGGAGATCTACCACGTCAAAGGCTCGCCGGCCGAGCCCAACCGGTTGTACGCCTCGGTGTCGACCGGGTGGTTCGGCCAGCTGATCCAGCGCTCCGACGACGGCGGCGAGAGCTGGGAGCCGGTCGGCAACGACTTCAGCTACCAGGGTGAGCCGGGCTTGCATCAGTGGTACGACGGCACGGCCCGGCCATGGGAGTTCACCCGGGTCTGGCACCTCGAGCCGTCGCTCGATGACCCGGAGACGGTGTATGCCGGCGTGCAGGACGCCGCGCTGTTCCGGACGAACGACGGCGGCCACAGCTGGGCCGAGCTGCCCGGCCTGCGCACTCACGACAGTGGCCCGCGCTGGGCCCCGGGCGCCGGCGGAATGTGCCTGCACACCCTGCTGATCGACCCGAGCAACGCCCAGCGGATGTACGCCGCGATCTCCGCGGCCGGCGCCTTTCGTTCCGAGGATGCCGGTGAGACCTGGCGGCCGATCAACCAGGGCCTCAAGTCGGAGGGCATCCCCGACCCGGAGGCGGAGGTCGGCCACTGCGTGCACCGGATCGCGATGCACCCGAGCCGACCAGACGTGCTGTTCATGCAGAAGCACTGGGACGTGATGCGCAGCGACGACGGTGGGGAGCGCTGGAGCGAGGTGAGCGGCAACCTGCCGACCGACTTCGGCTTCCCGATCGATGTACATGCGCACGAGCCGGACACCATCTACGTGGTGCCGATCACCAGCGACTCCCACCACTTCCCGCCCGAGGGAAAGCTGCGGGTCTACCGCAGCCGCACCGGCGGCGACGAGTGGGAGCCGCTGACCGCCGGCCTGCCGCAGCAGCACTGTTACGTCAACGTGCTGCGCGACGCGATGGCGGTGGACCAGCTCGACGACTGCGGCGTCTACTTCGGCACGACCGGCGGTCAGGTCTACGCCTCAGCGGATGCCGGCGACCACTGGACCGCGCTGGTGCGTGATCTGCCCGCGGTGCTGTCGATCGAGGTGCAAACGCTGCCATGATCCGCGTCGTGCTGCCGGCGCACCTGCGGGTGCTGGCGCGGGTCGACGGTGAGGTCGAGCTGGTGGTACCAGCCCCGGTGACGCAGCGACGCGTGCTCGACGCGCTCGAGGAGCGCTACCCGATGCTCGGCGGCACCATCCGTGACCGGCAGACGCAGCAGCGCCGGGCGTTCGTGCGGTTCTATGCCTGCGAGTGCGATCTCTCGCACGACTCGCCCGACAGCCCGCTGCCGGATGCGGTGGTCGAGGGTGTCGAGCCGTTTTTGGTCGTCGGCGCGATGGCCGGCGGCTAGCGGTCGGTCAGTGGCCGGCGACGTACGTCGCCGCGAGGTCGACGAGTGTGCTGGCGGTCCAGCGCTGCCACGGGTTGATCAACAGCCCCGCCGCCGCCGCTTCGATGCGTTGATCATGAGCGAGTTGGCACGAGAGCACGCAGAATCTGCGAAGTCGCTCATGATCAACGTTGGATGCGCTGGCAGCGGGGTTCGGGGGCGGCGCTGCGATATGCGCTGCCGTCACGATCGGCGCCGGGGCTGCCGCCGCCACCGGGATGACGGCGCGGGCGATGCCGACGCCCACCGCGACCGCGGCCAGGCTGGTGGCGCCGACCGCGCCGAGCCGCAGCGTCTCGCTTCCGATCGCGCTTCGCAGCGCTCGCCACGACGGCGCCGGCCGCTGGATCGATCGCCCGCTCGGCCGGCACTGCCGGTTCAGCAGCCAGCCGGCCAGCGTCAGGGCTGCGGCGGTCAGTGCGACGAGCGCGACCACCGCGGTGAGCCAGGCCCGGGTGTCACCGGTAGGAGTGGCTTCGACGGCGTTGACCGTCCAGTGAGTGGGCGCCACGGCGCGGACCAACGCGAGGCCGGGAATGTGGGTGACCGGCTGCAACCCGGAGAGCACGAACTGCGCGATCACGACGACCGGGAGCAACGCGATCGCCTGCTCCGCGCTGCGCACCGCGACCGACAGCAGCAATGCGACCGCGGTCGCCGCGAGTGCCGAGAGGGCCAGCGCCACCACGATCTCGCCCACGCCGGACGGCAAGGCGGCACCGCTGCCGGGCGGATGCTGGCGGATCAACGCCAGCGCGCCGAGCACCGCGGCCTGGAGCATGGTCACGGGCCCGATCACGGCGAACTTGCCGGCGAGGTAGGCAGTCGGCGACAGGCCGGCGGCATGTTCGCGGCGCAGGATGCGGCGTTCGTCCACCACCTCGCGGATCGCGTTTGCGGTGCCGATCCAGCCGACGCAGACGGCGAGCAGGACCGCGACGCCGGTCGCCGACGGAGCGGCGGTGGCATCCGGTGCGCGCAGCCCGTCCGGAGCGACGAACGCCCAGAGCAAGCCGCCGAGGACGACGCCCTGTAGCCCGACGAACAGCGCCCGGCGCCGGTCGGCGAGCAGCAGCTGGACGTTACGTCGGCAGAGCGTCGCGAGCTGGTCGAGCCATCCGGAACCCGCCGGCAGCGCTTGCCCCCGTCCCTGCAAACGATCATGGGCAGGGTGGCGTGACGCGCTGGGCGAGTCGGGCACGTTGCCCATGATCGTTGCGGGGTGGGGGGATTCGGAGGCGAGGGAGGCTACGGAGGCTCGGTCGAGCTGGTCGAACAGGTCGGCGGGATCCGCCGTACCGAACTGGTCGAAGGCCTGCGCCGGCGGGCCGACGTATGCCGCCCGGCCGTCGCGGTCGAGCAGCAGCACCGCGTCGCAGGCCATCATCGCGGTCGGGCTATGGGTCACCGTCACCACGCAGCGGCCGGCGTCGGCCAGCCGTCGCAACGTCACCATCACGGCGCGCTCATAGCCCGGGTCGAGGTTCGATGTCGGCTCGTCGAGCACGAGCACATCGGGGCGGCTGAGCAATTCGGCCGCGATCGCGGCACGCTTGCGCTGCCCGGCCGACAGCTGCCCGACCGGCAGGTCCGCCTGGCCGGTGAGGCCGAGCTCGGCAAGCACGCCGGCGACGTCGGTCGCCGACGCCCCGCGCAACGCCGCGGCGTGCTCGAGGCTGCGTTGCAGTGGCAGCGTCGGATGCATCGGGTCGTCGTGAGGCACGATGCCGATCCGCCGCCGTGGCGCCGGCTCGGCCGATACGTCATGCCCGTCGACCCACACCGACCCGGCGGTCGCCAGGTCACCGACCAACGCCCGCACCAGGCTGGTCTTGCCGGCGCCGGTCGGTCCGGCGATCGCGACGAGCGTGCCCGGCTGGGCGGTGAAACTGACGTCGGCGATCAGCCGACTGCCGTCGGCCGCCCAGGCGGAGAGGCCGGCGACGGCGAGTGCCGCGGCGTCGGTCACGACCCGTCGACGAGCGGTGAGTAACCGCCGCAGTAGAGCTTGACCGCGGTGCGTACGACGTAGTCAGCGGCGCCGGGAAGCACGGTCGTGAACGGCAGCTGCTTGACCTTCTGCAGGATCGTGGCCTTGATCTTGGCCACCGTCGAGTGCTGGTCGAGCGCGGTGCAGACCATGTCGCCGAACTCCGCGACCTGCGCGGCGGTCGGCTTGAAGATCGTGTGCACGTAGTTCTTCAATCCGGCGACCGCCTGCGCCACCGCCGCCGACGACGGGTGCGTGCGGGGCTGCGGCCGCTTGATCTGATGGCTGTGCTTGGCCGCCGCGTGGTGGTGGTGATGATGATGGTGGCGCTTGTGGTGGTGATGGTGGCGGGCCGGTTGTGGCGCGGGGCGGGTGGACGATGCGGCCGGCGAATTCTGCCGACCTGAGTCGTTGCCCGACGGGCCCGCGGTGGTCGACGTAGCGGTGACGGCGCCGGCCGCGTGCTGATGGACCACGGTGTGGCCGGCGCTCGAGGTCGCCGCCGCCGGACGCACCGTGTGGAGGGCGCCAGCGCGTCGCAGCGGCACCGCAGCGCCGCGAGTCGCGACGTGCCCGGCCGGGTGGTGGGCGACGGCGCCGGCGACCGCGACCGGTCGGGCACCGAGCGTCGTGGTCCCGTCGCCGTGGGGGACGACGCCGAGTGCTGCGGCCGCCGAGACGCCGAGGGTCAGGCAGGCGCCGGCCGCGATCGCGGTGTGCAGGTGCGCGGTCCGGTTCTGTGCAGTCACGTCGTTCTCTTCCTGCGGGCGGCGCTCGAGCGGCCGACAAGTGGGTGGATGCTCCCGGCTGATATCGACCGTCTCGCGCGGATCTGTAGCGTGAGGCTGGGCATCGACGGAACGGACCGGCATGAAACTCGGCGTACACGTGTCTGACTTCACCTGGCCCGGCGGTCCTGGGCAGATCGCGCAGGACCTGTCGCGGGTCGCGGCAGCCGCCGACGAGGGCGGCTTCGACATGCTCAGCGTGATGGATCACGTCTGGCAGATCGGCGTGATCGGGCCGCCGGAGCACGACATGCTCGAGGCGTACACAACGCTCGGCTATATCGCCGGGCAGACCAGCCGGATCAAGCTGCTCGCCTGGGTGACCGCCGTCGTCTATCGGGTGCCCGGCCTGCTCGCCAAGGCGGTCACGACCCTCGACGTGCTCTCCGGCGGCCGGGCCTGGCTGGGCATCGGCGCCGCGTGGAACGTCGACGAGGCGCGCGGCCTCGGCCTGCCGTTCCCGCCCACCGCCGAGCGGTTCGAGCGGCTGGAGGAGGCACTGCAGATCTGCCGCCAGATGTGGAGCGACGACGACGGCCCGTACGCCGGCCGGCACTACCAGCTGGAGCGGACGCTGAACTCACCGCAGGCGCTGTCGCGACCCCACCCGCCGATCCTGATCGGTGGCGGGGGAGAGCGCAAAACCCTCCGGCTGGTCGCGGAGTACGCCGATGCCTGCAACCTGTTCCTCAGCCCGGAATTGGAGCACAAGCTCGAGGTGCTGCGCGGTCACTGCGACGCGGTCGGCCGCGACTACGACAGCATCGAGAAGACCGTGATGGGACCGCTTGACCCCGGCGCCGACGGCGAGAAGGTCGACCAGCTGATCACCGAGATGAAACGCCTCGCGGGGCTCGGCATCACGCACTACCACGGCTCGGTGCCGGAGGTGGCATCGAGCTCGCGACTGGCGTTGCTCGCCGAGCGGGTGATCCCAGAGGTCGCGGGCTACTGACCGGCCGCCGCGACGGTCGCAATGCCGCCGCGGCACCGCTCATCAGCACCGTGGTGTGCAGCAGCGCGAACGCCGCGTTGTTCAGCGTCGACGGCGACCGGCTGCCCGCCAGCGCATAACCGGCGGCGCTGGTCAACAGCCCGACCATCAGCAGCGACGGCCAGACCGCTCGCGGCTGCCAGCTGCTGCCGCCGCGCTTGGCCGTCACGACGAACCGGCCCGGCCGGCGCAGCAACGCCCGCAGGCTGGACACCACGTGAACCCACCAGTTGGTCGCGGCCAGCGCGAACCCGGCAAAGGTGTAGACGCCGCGGCCGGCGCGGGCCACCGCGCCCAGCGCCAGTACGAAGTACGGCGCGAAGTGCAGCAGGAACTGGTCTGCGCCGGACTGCGCCAACGGCTGCGCTCCGGTGAAGATCCGGATCACCGGCAGCGACATGTAGATGAGCACCGTCCAGCCGGTCAGGAAGTACATGGACGAGAGCAGGTATTGCGCCCGGACGCGCAGCGGCAGCCTCGCGCGCAGCGTCGTACCGATCGCGGCGACGCAGCCCCGCGACCAGCGCAGCTGCTGACTGACGTACGCCGCCATGTCGTCCGGGCCGAGACCGAGGGCCAGCACCTCGGGCAGGTACACCGACCGCCAGCCGCTCTCGTGCAGCCGGATCGACAGCTCGAAGTCCTCGGTCAGTGACCGTTCCGGGAAGCCGCCCACCACTTCCAACGCCCGGCGCCGGAACACCACGTTGGTGCCGGCGCAGAACATGGCGCCGACCGCATCCTTACCGCGCGCGATGGTGCCGAAGAACAGCGCCTGCTGCGCCCACGACGCCGCCGCGACGCCGCCGTCGCGGGCGTTGGCGTAGCACTGCGGGGTCTGCACGAAGGCGACCCGATCGTCGACGAACTCGCCGAGGGTGCGTTGCAGGAACTCCGGGCGCGGGACGTGGTCACAGTCGAGCACGACGACGTACGGCGCCGAGGTCAGCCGCAGCGCGTGGTTGATGTTGCCGGCCTTGGCGCCGGAGTGAACGGGTCGTTGCACGTAACGCGCGCCGTAGCGGTGTGCCACCTCCCGCATGGCCGGGTCGTCACCGTCGTCCAGCAACGCGACGTGCACCCGGGCGCCCCGCAGCCGGCTGGCCGCTGCGATCGTCGGCTCGACCACGTCGGTCGGCTCGCCATAGACAGGCACCAGCACGTCCACTTCGGTCCACCCGGCCAGCGGCGCGCGTCGCGGCCGAGGGCGGTCACGCGACGCCGTCCACCAGAAGCCGCAGGCCTGGGTCAGGTTGAACAGCTCGGCGAGCACGAGCAAGCCGAACAGCACCGGGTTGCCGACTCGGCTGGGTTCGAGCAGCCAGCCGAAGTACCACGCGGACACGGCGAGCGCGCCGGCCAGCAGCAGCCACGTGCGCAGCCGGCCGGACGCGGGCCGCGTGGCCTCCCAGGGCACCGCGTCGAGGCGGGGGTCGTTGGTCACTGGAACTCCCAGACCCGGACGTTCGATAACCGCCACCGGTGCAGCAGCGTCCGCCGGCTCGACAGGCCGGCCAGCAGCTGCGCGATCTGCCGGCTTTGCCCGGGGTTCTCGAAGAAGCTGCCGAGCAGGAACACCCGACGGTCACTCGCCGTGCTCAGCACGATCGACCGACTGCCGCCGCGGGCGGGCACGTCGGCGAGCTGCGGCTGGTAGTAGTGCGACAGGTCGTTGAGGTACGGCGGCGCCAGGATCACCTGGTCACCCGGCCGGGTGTTGGCCGCGATCAGCCGCAGCGCCGGCGCGAAGTCGTAGCGTCGCGGGTTGTTGCCGTTGAGCTGCTGGTCACCCAGGCCGACCGCCAACGACGCCGTCAGCACCCCGGTCAGCGCGACCACGCCGATCCTCCGTTTCGGCCAGGTGGCGGCCGCCCGCGCGGCGACGATCGCGAGCAGCGGCACCGCGCCGATGAAGTAGCGCAGGTCGAACAGGAAGCGCTTCTGTGTGGCGATCCCGAACACCACCGCGATCGGGAGCAGCGCGACGACCAGCAGCATGACCGTGCGGCGGGACCGGCCGCGGCCGAGCAGCAGCAGGACGAGCAACATGCCGATCGGCCACAGCGCACCGAGCGCCGTCATCACCGACGTCGGCTGGTAGCCCCAGACCGCCCAGAGCAGGTTCGCGATCAGGATGTACGCCGACAGCCCGCCGCCGGGCTGGGTGGCGCCCGCGCCGGCCGCGGTCGGCGTGTTGAAGCCGCGACCGGCGGCTTGGTTGGCGGCGAACTGGTCGTGCGCGAACGGGATCACCGGCGCGATCAGCAGGCCGAACACCGCGAGCGAGGCGGCCCACCGCAGCAGCAGCGGGCCGACCGGCTGCCGCCGTCGCAGCCGCAGCCCGACGACGACGGCGACGATCAGCTGCTGGGCGAGGATGACGAGGATCGTGAAGTACTGCGTCCACATCATCGCCGCAGAGACCACGCCGAGCGCGATCCATGCCCGCCAGCTGCCGGAGCGCAGCGCTCGCACCTGCGCCCACACCGCCAGCACTACCAGCAGCATGAACAGCGCGTACATCCGTGCTTCCTGGCTGTACCAGACCATTTGCGGCGCGACCATCGCGAAGATGGCGGCAACCCAGGCGGTCCGGCGGCCGTAGATGTCGCGGGCGGCGAAGAAGACCACCGGGACGGTGGCGACGCCGAGCAACACGGACGGCATCCGCACCGACAACGGTCCGTCGCCGAAGACCCGGATCCAGGCCCACAGGACGCTGAAGTAGCCGGGCGGATGCACGTCGCTGGTCCGCAGGTTGTGCAGCATCCCGGCGAAGCTCATCTTGGCCTGCGTCACGCTGGTCGCCTCGTCGAGCCACAGGCCGCGTGTGATCAGCAGCCGCAGCACCAGCGCGAGCACGGTGATCGCGGTCAACGCGGCCGCCGTGACGATCGCGTCGCGGGTACGGAGCCGAGTTGCCAGCCGTTGCCGCCAGCCGGTTGGCACCGCGGCGAGCCCGGTCAGGCCGCCGGCGAGCACCGCGGTCGCCAGCAGCGTCGACAGCGCGACCGCTCGCGGCGTGCGAGGTGCCAGGCAGATCGACGTCGCCTGGACGGCGACCGCGACCACGCAGATGGCGGCCGCTGCCCGGCGGCGACGCCCGGCAGCCAGCACCCGTGCGGCCAGCACCCGGCCGACGCCGAGCAACGCCATCGCGGCCAGATATGGCCCCGCCAGGCCAGCGACGGCGGAGTAGCGGGCGCCCAGCAGGCCGCGGTACCACGCGGCCGGTGCCACCGCGCCGACCAGCACCGCGACGACGCCCAGCCCGCCCGCGATGGCCAGCGCCACGCGCAGCGCCCGGCGCGCGCCGGCCGGCCCGGCGCTGAGCCGGGGCAGCAGCACCAGCGGGACCGTGCTGGTCGCGAACGCCGCGATGCC